>CAIPFK010000210.1 GCA_903864315.1 uncultured Burkholderiales bacterium
CCCAACTGCGCAAATCCATTGGTCCAGGTCAAATTCAGGTCTGCGGCGGGGTGAGGCGGAATAATGTCTGTGTTCATGGGGGGTGTGGTGCTTTGGAAGGCCTGGAGTTCACCAGGTGTCCTGGGGCGGTTGGAACTCTGAGCATTGTCGCTAAAAACAAGTAACCTTGTTGTCACTCTAGGGTTTACCTGAGCAGGCCAAGTCCAGCTGTGGGTCAAAAGTGAATTAAATTAGTCAATCATTCTGACCTTGGCATGATGGTGATGGCCATGGAAAGAGACCCCAATGTTTGAAACTGAAAGAACGGACACGCCATGTTTGGATTGATGCAAAAACACTCTTTGTTGATCTCGGACTTGATCGAGTTCGCGCAGCTCAACCATGCTGACACAGAGATTATTTCTCGGCGTGTGGAAAAAGACATCCACCGCACCACCTGGGCTCAAGTTGCCCATCGTTCCAAGCAAATTGCCCATGCCTTGGACGCTGCCGCTGTGGCCACCGGTGAGCGAGTGGCGACTTTGGCTTGGAATGGCTACAGGCATTTGGAGTTGTATTTCGGGGTGAGTGGCTCAGGCCGGGTGTTGCACACCTTGAATCCTCGACTGCATGTGGATCAAATGACTTGGATCATCAACCACGCAGAGGATCATGTGTTGTGTTTTGACATGAGTTTTGCACCCATCGTGGCGCAAATTCAATCGCGCTGTCCAACGGTCAAGCATTGGATCGCGCTGTGTGACGCCCAGACCTTGGCCCAAAGCCCAGAGGTGAGCGAGTGCGTGCCTTATGAATCTTGGATTGCTCCCCATTCAGAGGAGTACATTTGGCCTGAGCTCGATGAGAACACGGCGTCCAGCCTTTGCTACACCAGTGGCACAACCGGTCACCCCAAGGGGGCACTCTACAGTCACCGCTCCACGGTCTTGCATGCCTTTGGAATTGCCTTGCCCGATGTGATGAATTTCTCGGCCAAAGACAGTGTGCTCCCGGTGGTTCCCATGTTTCACGTCAATGCGTGGGGCATCCCGTATGCCGCAGCCATGGTGGGGGTTAAATTGGTTTTGCCCGGTCCCGCACTCGACGGTGAGTCGGTGTACGAGCTCATTGAGCAAGAAAAAGTGACCTTTGCTGCGGGCGTGCCCACTGTGTGGCAAATGCTCTTGAATCACGTGACCCCCAAAGGACTTCGATTCAAACATCTCAAGCGCACGGTCATTGGTGGATCTGCCTGTCCGCCCTCCATGATCAGTGCCTTCAAAAACAACTTTGGCGTCGAGGTTTTGCACGCCTGGGGCATGACCGAGCTCTCCCCCTTGGGTTCATTGTGCACCTTGAAGAACAAACATTTGAATTGGAGTGAAGACGAGCAAATGGCGCTCTTGGTCAAACAAGGACGCACCATTTTTGGAGTGGAGATGAAGATTGTGGGCGATCAAGGGCAGACCCAACCCCATGACGGCAAGACCTTTGGTGACTTGTATGTCAAAGGCCCGTGGGTGATTGAGCGCTATTTCAAAGACCCCCACACGGCCTTGAAGGATGGTTGGTTTGCCACGGGGGATGTGGCCACCATCGACGCTGAGGGCTTTATGCTGATCACCGATCGCTCCAAGGATGTGATCAAGTCAGGAGGGGAGTGGATCAGCTCCATTGAGTTGGAAAATATCGCGGTGGCCCACCCCGGTGTTGCCATGGCGGCTTGTATCGGCATGCCCCACCCCAAATGGGATGAAAGGCCTGTGGTGGTGGTGGTCAAACGCCCAGAATTCGACTTGAGCAAGGAAGCCTTGTTGAACTTTTACCATGACAAAGTGGCGAAATGGCAAATTCCAGACGACGTGATTTTTGTTGACAGTATTCCGCTCGGAGCCACAGGTAAAATGCTCAAAACCCGAATTCGTGAGATGTTGGTCGACTACCGTTTGCCGGATTGATTTTCACAAAGTCAGCACTGACGTCTTTGAAAAATTTTGTTGCTGAAAGTTCAAGATCAAGCCTTGCACTCAAGCCCCTGACAATCTGGTGAATTAGAACTTCACTTCGCGCGAACCCTTATATTGCCCTTTGCCCATTGATCACCACCCCATGAATGACACCCCCAAGAGCCCAAGTCTCACCGAGCTTACGAGCAACATGCCTCACGGTTTATCGCCCCACATGGAGCCAGATCGCCAAGTTGCATACGAGCGGTTTTTGAAAGAATTTGGTGCGTTCATTCCGTTTGCGTTTTACCTTGGATTTGAATTGGAAAAATTTGAGGGGGGACAATCGGTGCTTGCCTACACCCCCACTGAGGACCATTTCAACTCTCACCACGTGACGCATGGGGGCGCCTTGATGACCTTGATGGATGTCAGCATGGCGTGCGCAGCCAGAAGCGTTGACCCCAAGTTTCGCGTGGTGACGATCGAGATGAAGAGCACTTTTTTCAGCCCAGCAAGCGGCCAACTCAAAGCCC
>CAIPFK010000211.1 GCA_903864315.1 uncultured Burkholderiales bacterium
ATGATCCAAGTCATATTTTCCTGACTGATTGCAATTTGCGCGATGGCCTGCTGCACTTAAGATCAAGCCACCATGTCCAAAACCAATCACCAGTTGGGGCTCTTTGCTTTGATCAAACGCTCCCGGCCCATCAATTTGATCACCGGCCCCATCATCTACAGCATGATTTTTCCGCTGCTGCTATTGGACGCCTTTGTGTCTTTTTACCAGTGGACATGTTTTCCCATTTACGGCATCCCTCAAATATCACGTAAAAATTTCATCATCTTTGACAGGCAAGAGCTCCAATATTTAGACTGGATATCCAAGACACATTGCACCTATTGCGCTTACGGCGTTGGCATCATTGCATTTGTCAGCGCGGTGATTGGTGCGACTGAACATTACTTTTGCCCCATCAAGCACAACGTCAAGCAATGTCCAACCTGTCGTCAAAGCAATCGCTACATTGACTTTGCAGAACCAATTGATTTTGATTTTGATGCTTACCTTGAAAAATCCAGAATTGAAGAAACCAACTCCAAATCCTGAAGTGTTTGAAAGTTGAGATAAATCAAACCGGGAATGTCGTCAAAGCACGAACATCGGGTCACCCACGTTGCTCTTGACGAATACTGATCTGTTCGCGACACGGGGGACTCCTCTTACTCAAGGTCCAGCTTATGAAAGTCGCCAACGAAGCCCTTACTGTGATGCCCAACCGTGCCATGGAAATTGCCACTCTGTACCACAAGCAATCCTTGGCATTGATCAACTTGGCACTGTCGCACAACAAAATTGCCATTGAATCTTCTCACCAAAGAGCGCTTGAACTCCTAGAAGTCAAAGACCCAAAAACAGTTCATCAATTGGTCTCCTCACACATGGTCAATCAAGTCAAAGACTATCTGAACTTTGCAGCAGCCTCCTATCAGATGGGTTTTGAGGCACACACCCAAGTTGCCAAAGTCATTGAGCACCAAATAGAAGACAACTGTGCTTTGGCCAACGAAGTACTGAAATCGCATGCGCTTGAAGGCAACCCCATTTCGGCAATGGCTTTGTCCGTGGTCAAAAGTGCCATGGACACCAGCCACGCGGTGATCAATGGCGCCAAAGCAATGGCCACGAAAACAAGCGAGATGGCAACCAGCAGTTTCCCAAGCAAAAAAAGCTAATGCCAAGATCGACTTGGACCAATCGTCGTCCAGCGTCTTTGAAACCAACAATCAGCCAATGCAGTAAAAGTCATTATGTGGTGGTACTAAGCCTGATGATTTGGCGCAGTTCAGAAGAAACACCATTTCACCTTTTGAATTGATTAAATTCAAGGTTTTGATCGGTCGCTCTTTGCTTGAAATTCGGGAACAAATCGGGGGAAGCGTCAATTCCTACAGTCTCTACTCTGAAAGGATTACTCAATCCTTATCCAATAAATCGTTAAAGAAATCGAGGTCCAGTGAAGATCCATTGGTTTTATTGAATTAGTCTAAACAGTACAAGTCAAAATTGCAATTTAATGTATTCCAAACTTTAAAAACCCCATCCCCTCATAAGGGATGGGGTTTAATTACTTAAAGTGTAACCAATGGGATGAACACCCCCACCTATAACGGCATCATTTGTGCCATGGTCTAGTTTCAACCAACACTAAACAAGACAGGAACGTTCACCATGGATATTACAACAATTGGCATCGATTTGGAAAGTCAGTATTTCAGCTTCACGGAATTGACAGCTCCGGTAAAGTGCTGATCAAAAAACAGATCAAACGAGCCCAAATGGCTGAATATTTTGTCAGCTTAAGGCCTTGTTAGGTCGGAATGGAAGCTTGTGGAAGTGCTCACCACTGGGCTCGAAAACTTGAGGGCTTTGGGCATATGGTCAAATTAATGCCTCCTCAGATGGTTGTTGTTCAGACAAGGTCAAAAGCCTTTGGACACCAGGAAACACGAAGGTGCAGTGGCAGTTAAGGAAGGCGACACGCGCTGGTGCTCTGATGGATTGGAACTGTCTTGCGATAACGCAGAGCGAGTACGCGTGGCATTTGCGCTGGACTGCTTCGACAGGGAGATCATGAGTAGGGTTGGTACCATCAAGGGCATTGATGCAGGACTGGTTGGCGACTTGATGATGCAGGCTATGGTGACACGATTCGGATCAAATGGCAAGCCGCCCAAAACGATTGGGTGACTGAGCGACAACGCCAGCTGCTACACAGCGGCTGAGACTAGAAGCTTGGCCAAGGAACTGGGCTTAAAGCCTGTAACACCGCCTGTAACAAGCCCTCAAAGTAACGG
>CAIPFK010000212.1 GCA_903864315.1 uncultured Burkholderiales bacterium
CCATGGATTGGGTGGCACCCTGAGGATGGTGCAGTCCTCAGGAGCGATACAATTCAATGGTGCCGAAGGCCGGAATCGAACCGGCACGGTGTTTTGCACCGGCAGATTTTGAATCTGCTGCGTCTACCTATTTCGCCACTTCGGCTAAAGTGTTGAGCTGAGTATTATGACACAACCAAGACCCCATTTCAAAACTTTAGAAGAAGTCGTTGGAAAAACACCTCTGGTGGCCCTCCAACGACTTGAATCCACAATCCTCCAAGCCAACGACAGCGTGGTGCTCGGTAAGCTTGAAGGCAACAATCCAGCCGGTTCGGTCAAAGACCGCCCGGCCCTGTCCATGATTGCCAAAGCCCAAGACCGTGGAGAGATCAAACCAGGGGACACATTGATTGAAGCAACCTCTGGCAACACAGGCATCGCTTTGGCCATGGCGGCTGCCATCAAGGGCTATCGCATGGTGCTCATCATGCCCGAGGACTTGTCCATTGAGCGTGCGCAAACCATGAAAGCCTTTGGTGCAGAATTGATCTTGACTCCCAAAGCGGGCGGCATGGAGCATGCCCGTGATTTGGCCATGCGCATGCAACAAGAGGGACAAGGTCGAGTGTTGGACCAATTTGCCAATCCTGACAATCCAAGAATTCATTACGAGACCACTGGCCCTGAAATTTGGGAAGAAACCCAAGGACACATCACCCATTTCGTCAGTGCCATGGGCACGACGGGGACCATCACGGGTGTGGCCAAGTATTTGAAAGAGAAGAACCCCTCGATCCAAATCATTGGTGCGCAGCCCAGCGCAGGCTCACGCATCCCAGGCATACGCAAGTGGCCCACGGAATATTTACCAGCAATTTACGATGACACCAACATTGATGAGCTGAGCTTGGTGAGCCAGCATGATGCCGAAGTCATGTGTCGACGCATGGCCAAGGAAGAGGGCCTGTTTGCCGGGGTCTCGGCGGCAGGAGCCTGCTGGGTGGCCTTGGAGTTGGCCAAAAAAGTCAAACATGCCACCATTGTCTTTGTGGTGTGTGATCGTGGCGACCGCTACTTGTCCACTGGAGTTTTTCCCGCATGAGTGATTATCGATTTTGCCCCATGTGTGCCTCGACCTTGAGCCCCACAGCCCGTGAAGAGGACTCAGGACTCGTGACTCGATTGCGGTGTTTGTCTTGTGAGTGGACCCATTGGAATAACCCGACGCCAGTGCTTGGCGCCATCGTTCAACGCGGTGAACACGTGGTGCTGGCGAGAAATGCGGCTTGGCAGGGGCGTCGTTTTGCCCTCATCACAGGCTTCATGGAGGCCAATGAAACCCCACAAGAAGGGATCACGAGAGAGATCAAGGAAGAGACCAATTTGGAGGTCACGGCCTTGTCGTTGGTCGGGGTGTACGAATTTGTGAAGAAAAATCAAGTGTTGATCGTCTATCATGCCCAGGCCACGGGTGAGATTCGTTTGAGCCCTGAATTGGCCGAATACCAACTCCAGCGTCCCAGTGAAATCATCTGTTGGCCAGCCGGCACGGGCCATGCGGTGGCGGACTGGCAACGCGGTTTGGGCATTGAGCCGCGTTTCCTCGCGTGGGAAGACCGGGTTTGAGTTGAGGACTGGAGGAGGGGATTGAGGGCTTGGGCCATGGGCCATGGGCTTGGCCACAATACTTCATTGAATACAGAAAAAAACCATGAATATCGATATAGAACTAGACACTTGTGGACTCAATTGTCCTTTGCCCATTTTGAAAACAAAAAAAGCCCTGTCTGGCATGCAAGCGGGTCAACATATTCGGGTGCGCTCGACTGACTCAGGTGCGGCGAGAGACTTTGAGGCTTTTGCCAGACAAACAGGCCACACCTTGGTTGAGCAAAGTAGCCAGGGCAATGAATTTATTTTTGTCTTGCAACGGCGCTGAGTACCCCATCAGGAGAGGGCAGCCAGGTGCATTGCGCGCTCAACTCATTCAACTCACTCAATGCCATTTGGGTTGGCGATTGGCGCATTTCACACACTCAATGTCTTTAGGTATTGTGAGAACTCTGAGGCGACTTCGCGGTGCTTCAATGCCAACTCCACGGTGGCTTGTAAAAAGCCGAGTTTGGAGCCGCAGTCAAATCGCTTGCCTTCGTAGCGATAGGCCGTGACGCCTTCGAACTTCAAGAGCTCGGAGATGCCGTCGGTCAATTGAATTTCTCCCAACGCACCTCGGCCCATGCCTTTGATCAGTCCAAAGACTTTGGGGCTCAAAATATAACGTCCTGCCACAGCCAGTCTTGAGTCGGTTTGCTCGGCACGGGGTTTTTCCACAATGCGTTGCACCTGGGTGTGCCCGGCGGGGGTCACACTGCCACTCACAATGCCGTAACGGTGGACTTGCTCGGTGGGCACTTCTTGCACCGCCAAAATCGATTGGTGCGTTTGGTTGTAGAGGTCCGCCATTTGGCTCAAAATTCCTCTCCCACCGTCGGCTCCGAGCATCAAGTCGTCTGCGAGCAAGACCGCAAAGGGCTCATTGCCAACGAGTTTTTCTGCACAAAGCACCGCGTGCCCTAGACCCAGCGCTCTGGGTTGGCGCACATAGGAGCACAGCATGTCTGCAGGCTGAACCTCGCGGATCAAGGACAAGAGTGCCGATTTGCCGGCCACTTCCAATTCGTTTTCAAGCTCATAGGCTGTGTCAAAGTGGTCCTCAATGGCTCGCTTGGAGCGACCCGTCACAAAGATCATGTGACGAATTCCAGCTTCATAAGCCTCTTCAACAGCGTATTGAATCAAGGGCTTGTCAACGACTGGCAGCATCTCTTTGGGCTGCGCTTTGGTCGCAGGCAAGAAACGAGTACCCAGTCCCGCAACTGGAAAAACTGCCTTGGTCAATGGCATGGTTGTATAGGAGGGGTCTTGTGCAGAGGTGTTGTTGGTGGACATGGGCCGTGCAGGTTTGAATGGATTGATGGGGCGTTGGAGGAGCTAGGACGGTTTGAATGGAGACGGGTCAAGCTTTGAGGCGCTCGAGTTGCTCGGTGATTTTGGTGAGGGCGGACGTGAACTCTTTGATGCGACTCCTCTCTTGCTCAATGACTTGGGGCGGGGCCTTGCTGACAAAGGTTTCGTTGGAGAGTTTTTGTTGGGCTTTGTTGATTTCTTGGCTCAAACGATCAAACTCCTTGGACAGGCGTTGGGTCTCAGCGGCTTTGTCAATTTCAACAAACAAACAAATGCGCGCCTCACCCATGACCAAAACACTGGCGTTTTGAGCGGTCTCAGACCATTTCGCTTCGTTTTCAAAAATCTCAATCTCGCTCAATTTGGCCAAGCTCTTGAGCACGGGAGCAATGCTGCTCACAAATGCCTTGTCTGCCTCAGAATTCACGCAAACGAGCATGGGCACTCTCTTGGCTGGTGACAAGTTCATTTGACCGCGCAAATTTCTGCAGCCCTCCACCCAGGCTTTCATCGACTTCACGTGGGCTTCGGCTTTTTCGTCCACTTTTTCCAGTTGTGCTTGAGGGTAGGCACGAATGCTCACCGATGCTTGGCTCTCGCCCTCAGGCCAGAGTCCGGCCACGGGGGCCACTTTTTGCCACAACTCCTCGGTGATGAAAGGAATCAATGGGTGAGCGAGTCTGAGCAGTGCCTCGAGGGTTCTGATCAAGGTGCGACGTGTGGCCCTTGCTTGAGACTCATTGCCAGTTTGTAATTGCACCTTGGCAATTTCAAGATACCAATCACAAAACTCATTCCAAATGAGCTCGTAAACAGAGTTGGCCACTTGATCGAGTCGGTAGTCTTTGAAGCTTTGCTCGATGTCGGCTTCAACGCGTTGGAGCAGTGAGCTCATCCATCGGTCAGCTTGGCTAAAGTGCATGTAGCCATGAAAGGCCTCTCCTGGCGCGCATTGCGCTTTGGTGTGGGAGCTCAAACCACAATCGTGTCCTTCGCAGTTCATCAAAACAAAGCGTGTGGCGTTCCACAACTTGTTGCAAAAATTGCGATAGCCTTCACAGCGTTTGGGGTCAAAGTTGATGCTCCGACCCAGGGATGCCATGGCCGCAAAGGTGAACCGAAGGGCGTCGGCACCGTAGGCCGGAATGCCTTGAGGGAACTCGCGCTCGGTGGACTTCCTCACCTGAGGTGCGGTTTCTGGTCGACGCAGCCCGGTCGTGCGTTTGTCCAAAAGAGGCGCCAACTCAATGCCATCGATCAAGTCCACGGGGTCCAACACATTCCCTTCGGATTTGGACATTTTTTGCCCCTGTGCGTCTCTGACGAGTCCATGGATGTACACATCTTTGAACGGGACTTGTCCGGTGAAATGCGTGGTCATCATGATCATGCGCGCGACCCAGAAAAAGATGATGTCGTAGCCTGTGACCAAGACGGTGCTTGGCAAATACAAGTTCAGATCTTCATTGGGCTTGGGCCAGCCCAAGGTAGAAAACGGCACGAGGGCAGATGAAAACCAGGTGTCCAGTACGTCGGGGTCTTGGTGAAGCGCCGTGTGCCCCGCGAGTTTTTCGGCGTCTTGCCGATTGGGGGCCACAAAGACTTGTCCGCTCTCGTCGTACCAAGCTGGAATTTGGTGGCCCCACCAGAGTTGACGGCTGATGCACCAGTCTTGGATATTGTTCATCCACTGGTTGTAGGTGTTGACCCAATTCTCTGGCACGAATTTGACGGACCCAGATGCGACGGCATCGATGGCTTTTTGGGCAATGGACTTGCCGCTTGCGTCGCCTTCACCCACTTGGGACATGGCCACAAACCACTGGTCGGTGAGCATGGGCTCGATGATTTGGCCCGTGCGCTCACAGCGTGGAACCATGAGTGTATGCGGGCGCACTTCAACCAAGAAACCCGCCGCTTCTAGGTCTTTGACCACTTGTTTTCTGGCATCGAACCGGTCCATGCCTTGATAAGCCGCAGGCGCATGTTGGTTGATGCTGGCATCCAGGTTCAATACACCGATGCTGGGCAACTTGTGGCGTGCGCCCACGGCAAAGTCATTGACGTCGTGGGCCGGTGTGACCTTGACCACGCCTGTGCCAAAGGCTTGATCCACATAGTCGTCGGCAATCACTGGGATGACCCGATCGCAAAGGGGCAGGTGCACGCTTTGCCCGATGAATGCCTTGTAGCGCTCATCGTCTGGGTTGACCATGACAGCAACGTCACCGAGCAGTGTCTCAGGCCGCGTGGTGGCCACGACCAAACGCTCGTTCGAGCCCACCAAGGGGTAAGCGATGAGCCACAGGGAGCCTTTTTCC
Source organism: uncultured Burkholderiales bacterium (assembly GCA_903864315.1). Lineage (GTDB taxonomy): Bacteria > Pseudomonadota > Gammaproteobacteria > Burkholderiales > Burkholderiaceae_C > Limnohabitans. Next base: position 5,271 of record CAIPFK010000212.1, read on the forward strand.
TCATGGCTCTCGACTTCCAAATCCGAGACGGCCGTTTTGAGCACGGGGTCCCAGTTCACGAGTCGCTTGCCACGGTAGATGAGGCCTTGTTGGTAAAGCCTGACAAATGCCTCTCGCACCACCGAGCTCAAGTTGTCGTCCATGGTGAAGTATTCGCGCGACCAGTCCACGCTGTCGCCCATGCGGCGCATTTGTTGGGTGATGGTTTTACCGCTTTTGTCTTTCCACTCCCACACTTTGTCAGTGAAGAGGCGACGCGAATCCTCAGGCGTTTCGCCCAAGGTGAGTCTTGCCAGGCCAAGTTCTTGGAGTTGACGTTCAACCACGATTTGCGTGGCAATGCCGGCATGGTCGGTCCCTGGAATCCAGGCAGTGTTGAACCCTTTCATGCGGTGGTAGCGCGTCAAACTGTCCATGATGGTTTGGTTGAACGCATGGCCCATGTGCAAAGTCCCGGTCACGTTGGGTGGGGGCAACTGGATCGCAAAATTACTTTGCTCGGGCTTTGCGACTTGAGTGCCGCGGTAGCCAGCCACGCCATAGCCACGGGACTCCCATTCTGGGCCCCAGTGGGCCTCAATGGCGGCTGGCTCAAAGGACTTGGACAAGGCCTCTAGGCCGGGCTGATTCAATGGGGATTCTTTGCCAGTTGAGGATGCGGTGTCTGTGTTCATGAAGGGTTCAACGTTAGGGGTGGCAAAGGATTTAAAAAACAGTCGCTTGCGTGGCAAGGTCTTGGGCAAGGGCAGTCGGACCCCAACTCGTCCATGTGGCGCCTGGCCAATGGGGTCGTTGTTGAGCGTTGAGCACCCAAGGAGCTCAAGGCATGATTTTAGTGAAAAATCTCAGGCTTCTGTGACAGCCACGTGATCTGGCTGTTCATGGTGGGGGGAGTGACTTTTGAGGAAACCCAAGTTCAATGGGACGTGCCAAACTCTGGTCGATCGTTCACCTCAGGCTTGAGTTTGGCCCCTTGGCTTGGGTCGGTGTTTTCAAGGCGCCAGGCTGCTTTCCTGGCACTCCACGCGTTCAATCGCTCATGCACATTTTTGCTCTCTTTGGCCATTTGCGCGGGTGTACCCGTTTGCACTGTCAATTCCAGTCGAATGCCATTGGGGTCAAAGAAATAAATGCTCTTGAAAACATGGTGGTCGGTCACCCCCAGCACCTCAATGCCGTGGGCATGCAGACGCTCTTTGGTGTTTTCCAGCTCCAACTCGGTGTCCACGCGAAACGCAATGTGGTTGACCCAAATCGGGGTGTTGGGCGAGGGCAAGGCTGCGGTGTCGTCGCCGAGGTCAAAAAAAGCAATGAAGGAGCCGTCTTGAAGGCGAAAGAAGAAATGCGTGTAAGGGCAATATTCTCCTGTGGAGGGCACATGATCGCTTTGGATGATGTGGTACAGAGGCAGACCCAAAATGTCCTCATAAAAGTGGCGAGTTTCTTCCGCGTCTTTGGCCCGGTAGGCATAGTGGTGCAGTTGTTGAACGGTGGCTGGGGGCGGCAAGTTGGCGGTGTCAATTGACGCGGTGGACGCGGTGGACATGGGGGACTCCCTTGGAGTGGGCAATATCAGAGCAAAGTCATGAACTTGCCAACTCAAAGAGAGAGCTCAGTTCATGGGATGACAAATTTTAGTCTTTTTGCAGATCCCTTTTGAGTGGCAACCTGCCTTCTACAGGATCGGTTGAGCATTGCACTTGGGAGCGTTGCAGGCGCGCCGCTTGTCACCGCAACGACAGTCCCTGTTGAGCGTGCTTTGATCCAAGCCAGCAAAACCAACACTTTAGTATTTATCCAACGCATTTGATCGTGCGATAGTCTTTCGCTATTGGGGGTATTGAATCAGACAATTAGACATGTGAGCGGACAAAAGGTACGCTACGCCCTGTCTGAGATGGTGAATCATCTTGGCAAATTCAGCAACACTCTTAGGAGAATATTCCATGGCAGCACTAAAAGGCTCAAAAACGGAAGGCAATTTGAAGGACGCTTTTGCTGGCGAATCTCAAGCCAACCGTCGTTATTTGTATTTCGCAAACAAAGCCGACGTCGAAGGACAAAATGACGTGGCAGCACTCTTTCGCTCCACGGCGGAAGGTGAAACTGGTCACGCCCACGGTCACCTCGAGTGGCTCGAGCAGTGTGGTGACCCCGCCACTGGTTTGCCCATTGGCCCAACCCGTGACAACTTGAAAGCTGCAGTGGCTGGCGAGACTCACGAGTACACCGATATGTATCCCGGCATGGCCAAAACAGCCCGTGACGAAGGATTTGATGAAATCGCCGATTGGTTCGAGACTTTGGCCAAAGCTGAAAGATCGCACGCCAACCGTTATGCCAAAGCATTGGCTGAACTCGTCGATTAATCGATTCAAAGAATGCGCTCCGACTCCATGACCCTGAACTCAAAAAGTCAGGGTCGCACGTTGGGGCAGTCAAGCATTCAGTCTTGGGCAATGGGTTCAAAAGACCGCTTGCCCATGGCTGAGTTCTTCACTCAAGAGTCGTTTTTCAGTTCTGGGTCCTCATGGGATCAGGTTTTTAATCATTTGTTTTTTTTCAGTCTCGATGAGGGGCTGGCTTGGATGAGGTCAACCCCATGGCAACAGAAGGCAATTTAGTCGCTCCCACACGTCACCCCATTGATTGGAAGGGCGAGGATTTTTACAACGAAGATTCCTGCGTCAAAGAGATGGAACGCATTTTTGACATTTGTCATGGATGCCGGCGTTGCGTGAGTTTGTGCGGATCGTTTCCCACGCTCTTTGATTTGGTGGACGAGAGTGCGACAGGCGAAGTCGATGGAGTGGACAAAAAAGACTATTGGAAGGTGGTCGACCAGTGTTTCATGTGCGACTTGTGCTACATGACCAAATGTCCCTACGTGCCTCCCCATGAGTGGAATTTGGATTTCCCCCACACCATGCTCAGGGCCAAAGCGATCAAATTCAAAAAAGGCGAGGTCAGTGCTGGAGAGAAATTTTTGGCCTCCACCGATGTGCATGGCCAATTCGCTGGAATTCCCATCGTGGTTCAAGCGGTCAATGCGATCAATAAGACGCAGGCCGCGCGCTCGGTCATGTCCTCCGTTTTGGGGGTGGATGAAAAAGCTTGGTTGCCCGATTTGGCCAGCAAAAAATTCCGCTCTGTGGCTCCCAAGTCAAAAGAGCACCCCGTGGTCGATGGTGCATTGACGCCTGGGAAGGTTGCGATCTATGCAACGTGCTACATCAACTACAACGAGCCCGGCATAGGACTCGATTTGTTGAGCATTTTGGAGCACAACGACATTGACTATGTCTTGGTGGAAAAAGAGAGTTGCTGTGGCATGCCCAAATTGGAGTTGGGTGACTTGGACTCGGTGCATGAAAATAAGGAAAAAAACATTCCCGTCCTTGCCAAATACGCCAAGGCCGGCTACGCCATCTTGAGCGCAGTGCCCAGTTGCACGTTGATGTTCAAGCAAGAGTTGCCCTTGATGTACCCCGAAGACGCGGATTGCCAAGCGGTCAAAGAAGCGATGTGGGATCCCTTTGAATACTTGATGGCCAGAAAAAGAGACGGACTCTTGAAGATCGACTTCACGACGCCGCTTGGCAATGTCAGCTATCAAGTGCCTTGTCACTCGCGCGTTCAAAACGTGGGTAAAAAGGCCGAGGAGATGCTGAAGTTGGTGCCCCAGACCACCATCAACACGATCGAACGCTGCTCAGGCCACGCGGGTACGTTTGGTGTCAAAAAAGGATTTCACGATGTGGCCATGAAGATTGGCAAACCCGTCGTCAAAGCCATGGCCACGATGAAAGACGGCTCGACGCCAAACTTCATCAGCTCAGACTGCCCCCTGGGTGGGCACCACATCGCCCAAGGCTTTGAAGCCCAGGGCTTGGCCGTTCCTGAACTCCAGCATCCCATCTCCCTCATCAAGCGGGCCTATGGCCTTTGATGGTCGGTGAGCATGGGTTGAACGGTCACAAAGATTTAAAACACTGAAAGGCAAGCCAAGCATGGATACTTTTTTACAAAAGACAGGTCGAATCACAGCCGACAATTTGATGAGCCTAGAGGCTTACTCCAAATACAGAAAGTTGCACAAGGCTGACATCATTGCGCATCGAAAATTGCGCTCCGTCACCTTGGGAGAGAACATGAACTTGCAGTTCGAGAGCGAGACCACGATTCGTTATCAAATTCAAGAAATGCTCAGGATTGAAAAAATATTCGAAGAAGAAGACATACAGTCTGAAATTGACACCTACGCACCATTGGTGCCCAGTGGCAGCAACTGGAAGGCCACCATGCTCCTGGAGTACCCCGAGGTCAATGAGCGCAAGCGCGAACTCGCCAGGCTCATCGGCGTAGAAGATCGACTCTTCATCGAGGTACAAGGCCATGGGCATGTCTATGCCATCGCCGATGAGGATCTAGAGCGTGAGAATGCGGAAAAAACGTCTTCAGTGCACTTCGTGCGTTTTGAGTTGACCCCTGCCATGGTGGCCGAGGTCAAAGCCGGAGCCAGTGTCAAATTGGGGTGTGACCATACCAATTACCCTGCTCACGTGAATATCGCACCCGAGACCTTGGCAAGCTTGGCGGGTGACTTGGCGTGATTTGAATCCATTGCAGGGCATCGCATTCGGTGCCTTGGGGTGAGCATTGGCGTCGTTGCCCATGGAGTTGGGTTGGGTTTTGATTTGGAACCGTTCAAATCAGGTTCTACAATGGTTTATTTAATGGGTGGCATGTAGCAGTGAATTGCGTTGCCTTGCATTGCCTGCCTTCCATGATTGCTTAAACTCCTTGACCATGCTTTTATTGATATCCCCCGCCAAGACCTTGGATTATGAAAGTCCTTTGCCCAACTCGCTCAAAGATCTTGCGCTTCAAGCCCCAGTGTTTCCTGATCAAACAGCAACCTTGATCAAACAGTTGAAAAAACTCTCAGTCACGGACTTGTCCGAGTTGATGAGTGTGAGTCAAAACTTGGCTGAGCTCAATAGCAAGCGCTTCAAAGATTGGAGAGCGCTCAACACGGACCAAAATTCTAGGCCCAGTCTATTCGCATTCAATGGAGACGTGTACGATGGTTTGGCCGCCAAGAGTCTTAAAAAGCCAGAGCTCACTTGGCTAGAGTCTCATCTGGTGATTTTGAGCGGGTTGTATGGCGTCTTGAAACCCCTGGACGCTTTGCAACCCTACCGATTGGAGATGGGTACGGCGTTGAGAGTGGCAAAGAGCAAAAATTTATACGAGTTTTGGGGAACTCAAATTGCCCACTATTTGAACACTCGACTCAATAGCGAGTCCTCTCGCGTGGTCATCAATTTGGCGTCCCAGGAGTATTTCAAGTCCGTGGACCGCAAAACCCTTGATGCTCAAGTGATTGAATGCGTCTTTGAAGATGAAAAAAATGGGCAGTACAAGGTCATCAGTTTTTTTGCTAAAAAAGCACGTGGACTCATGGTGCGGTTTGCCGCCACCAAGCGAGTGAAAACGCCCGAGGCCTTGAAGGATTTTGACCTCGAGGGGTATGCCTTTGAGCCCAAGGCATCCACCTCGCTCAGGTATGTGTTCAAGCGTTCAGAGCAATCTCTGAAATCCGCATCCCCATCGGTTTGAGTGCACGCCCCAGGGGGATTCACCTGAATAGACTGCCTGGAGCCTGTGGGCATGTCAGCGGTGAGTGTTGTGACGATGGCCGAGTATGGGAGGGTGAATGGGCTGATCCACTGGCGCTTGGCCTTGATCCCCCGTGTTCTATCAACATTGAATGAGATGAATCGAATTTCTATGCGCGCGAACAACAATGGTGTTTGGCTTGAGTACGAGGTGCATCCAGCGCAAAGTGTAGGCTTGGAGAGTGTGCCCGCACGTGCAAGCGTTTTATTGATCATGGGATTGGGGCTGCAGCTCATCTCTTGGCCACCCTCTTTGATCGATGGGTTGACCCAAGCCGGCTTTCAAGTCATCACCATGGACAACCGCGATGTGGGCTTGTCGACAAAATTTGATCATGAGGGCATGCCCAACTTGTTGTGGCAAGGTTTGAAGCAAAAAATGGGTCTGCAGGTCCAGACAGCCTATATCTTGGAGGACATGTCAACCGACGCCGTGGCGGTCTTGGATGCCTGCGGTGTGCAAAAGGCCCATGTCCTTGGCATGAGCATGGGCGGGATGATTGCACAACGCCTGGCCATTCATGCGCCGCAACGCGTGCTCAACTTGGTGAGCCTCATGAGTTCGAGCGGCGCCAAGGATTTGCCGGGGCCACAGACAGAGCTTTTGCAACGCATGTTCGCCGCACCCAAAGAGCAAACCCTGGACGCCTATGTCACTCAAGCCATGGGTGTTTTGGATGCGTTGGCGAGTCCTGGTTTCAGGGACGACTTACAAAGCATGCGTGAGCGAGTGGTTCAAGCCATTGAGCGCAGTTATCATCCAGCGGGTGTGCTCAGGCAAATGTCGGCGGTCATGTCGGATTCGGCCAGGGCTCAATTGCTCTATAAAATCAAAGCGCCCACACTGGTGATCCATGGTTTGGTCGATCCTTTGGTGCCCATCGCCTGTGGTCTAGACACCGTCAAAAGAATCCCAGGAGCTCAGTGGATGGAGATCAAAAACATGTCCCACGATTTACCCCAATGCTTGGTGCCTTTGGTGCTGGCTAGATTGATTGAATTTTTCCAATGAACACGCCAGAACGCTCTCTCTTGGGCAAGCCCACCGCCTATATTGATCACTATCAGCCCGAGTTGCTCTACCCGATTTCTCGCTCGGCCAAGCGATCTGAATTGGGGTTGCACTCAAGTGCCTTGCCGTTCATGGGCGCAGACATCTGGAATGCCTACGAGTTGAGTTGGCTCAATCCAAAAGGCAAGCCACAAATCGCCATGGTCCGCTTGGTGGTGCCCGTTGATAGTCCCAATATCATTGAGAGCAAATCGATGAAGCTGTACTTCAATAGCTTTAGTCAGACCACTTTTGACAATTCCAACGAGGTGCTGGCCTGCATCAAAAAAGACATGGTCAAGGCGTTGATGAGCCCACTCAATGCACCAGCCCAGCCCATCGATTCACCAGCAGGCCAGCCACCAGCCGGGCCTCTCACCGCCTTGGCTTTGGGCATCGAGCTCATCGAGCCTGAGCGTTTTATGAAGGAGCGCATTGTTGAATTTGAAGGATTGGATTTGGACCGCTTGGACATTGAGTGTGTTCACTACCAGCCTCGAGCACAATTGCTCCAAGCTCACCCTGGGCAGTCCCCAGTGACACAGACCTTGCGCTCGAATTTACTCAAAAGCAACTGCTTGGTCACGGGTCAACCGGACTGGGGCAGTGTGCAAATTCACTATACCGGCAACGAAATTGACCAAGAGGGATTGCTGGCGTACTTGGTGAGTTTTAGGGATCACCATGAATTTCACGAGCAATGTGTGGAGCGCATATTCATGGACATTTGGACGCGTTGTCACCCCAGTCGTTTGAGTGTTTATGCCCGCTACACACGCCGCGGTGGCTTGGATATCAATCCCTTTAGAACAAGCCATGCTGAGCGTCTTCCACCACAAGCCAGGCTGGCTAGACAATAACAAGTCTTGGTCCTGAGACCTCAACACTTCAAAGGATGGACGTGTCCGAGTCAGCAACAGATTTGGTGCTCTACACCTTTAGGCGCTGCCCCTATGCCATGCGCGCGCGTTTGGCTTTGCTCTCGAGTCGATTGAGTTATGAGGCGCGCGAGGTTGATCTGAAAAATAAGCCCCTGCACATGCTCACGCTCTCGCCCAAGGGCACCGTGCCCGTGCTTTGGATCCAATCGGGTGGACAATCGTCGGTCGTGGATCAGAGCTTGTCGATCATGCGCTGGTGCTTGTTGCAAAACGACCCCCAGTCTTGGCTTTCCACTCTTGAAGATCCCCAAAGCCCAGGATGGGCGCTCATAGAGCAAAACGATGGCCCCTTCAAAGCCCATTTGGACCGTTACAAATACCCATCTCGCTTTGGCCTAGACCACGCAGAGCAGCATCGAGGGCAGGCTGCACAAATGCTGTTTGCGCTGCAAGAACGTTTGCAATCTCAAGCGTTTTTATCCGGCGAACGCTGGGGCTTGGTCGATGCCGCCATTGCTCCCTTTGTGCGTCAGTTTGCCCACACCGATCAAGACTGGTTTGCCGCTCAGGCTTGGCCTGAGTTGTGCAATTGGTTGAGTGCCTTCGAAGCGTCAGCGGATTTTTTGGCCATCATGCAAAAGCTCCCACTTTGGCATGAGCGGGCTTAAAAAGTTGTTCTCGCGCTGGTGAGCAGTGGCTTGGTTCAGTGAGTGTTGGAGCGGACTTGGGGCGCATTTTTTTCAGGCCACTCGATCATTGGGGGGAGTTGTTGGGGTTGGTGAATTTTGAGCTGCTTGTGAATGCTGGTGCGCCCAAACACCACGTCGATGTCTTTGATTCTGACTTTAAAAACTTTGGCCAAATAAGCCACCATGAAGTCTGTAGCGCCTCCATTCGTGGGGCTGGCAGTCACGCTGATTTTGAGTTGATGCGCAAGGGGCTTGCCGATGGCGGTTTTTTTGGCCGCGGGTGTGCCCAGTACATTGAGTATCAATGTGGTCTCATTCCACTCGTAAAACTCGTGCTTTAGGCGGCGGCATTGGCTCATGGTTGCAGCAGTTTATCAAGCTTAAAATAAGAGTCCAATGTACACCAAACCCAAGAATCTTAATTCCCAACGGGGCTCGATCAGGCTGCTCATTTCCATGGCGTTGATGTTGGTGGTGTCATGTCCTCAGCATGCGAGTGCTCAAAGCGTCTATCCAGAAGCGCTCAATGCGCTCGGCACTGCCCAGATTCATTGCTGTGAGCCTTTGCAGAGCCAAGAAACGCCAGAGTGGCAAAACGAAAATTCTTCGGCCAAGTACCAAAGCACCTACAACTGGCAGATGCACCGCAACCTCAATGCGCTCTATTCGGGGCCCAATAGCGTCCAAACCGGCGGTGAAAACATGTTCACCTTCTCCGCCACCGCCCATTGGGGCAAGCGACTTTGGGACGGGGGTGAGTTGTATTTTGATCCCGAGGTGGTCTCGGGCATTCCCTTTTCTGGCAACTTGGTGGGCCTGGGCGGCTTTACCAATGGTGAGATCACCCGCGCCGCTGGCCCCAAGTTGTTGCCTTACGTGCAGCGTTTCTTTTTGCGGCAAACTTGGGGGCGTGGCGGTGAGCGTGAACAAGTCGCGCCAGACTTTAACCAACTCGCCGGTGAGCAAGACAAGAACCGATGGGTCCTGAGCGTGGGTAATTTTTCGACCCTGGATGTGTTTGATGACAATGCCTACGCCAAAGACCCTCGAACTCAATTCATGAATTGGGGCAACTGGACCTATGCCGCCTATGACTATGCGGCCGATGCCAGGGGCTATGGTTGGGGCGCTGCCTTGGAGTGGTATCAAGGGGACTGGGTTGTGCGCCTAGGCCGCATGAGTGGCCCCAAAGTGCCCAATGGCTTGCCTGTTGACTTCAACCTCCTCAAGCACTACGGCGACCAACTTGAGCTCGAACATGCCCACCAGTGGTGGGGCAAGACCGGTCGTGTGAGGCTTTTGGCGTGGCATGACCGCGCCGTGCTGGCCAGTTTCAGCGATGCAACCGCTTACTTGCAGTCGCACCCGGGTGTGGGCCCCGAAACCATCTTCAATGTCCGCGGCGATGAGAAAAACAAGACTGGTGTGGGCCTCAATGTGGAGCAGGCACTGCCATGGGGCATGGGGTATTTCCTGCGCGCGATGGCCACCGATGGTCGAACCGAGACGTATGCCTTCACCGAAGTGGACCATTCGTTGTCCACGGGTTTATTGAGCACCGGTGAGTTGTGGGGCAGGGCCCAAGACAACATTGGCCTGTCCCTCATGGTCAATGGATTGTCCGCGCAGCGCAAGGCTTATTTGAAGGCGGGCGGGATCTCGTTTTTCATAGGCGACGGCGCCTTGAATTACCAGACAGAAAATATTGTCGAGGGTTTTTACAACTGGGGTATTTCCAAGAACCTGTGGTTCACTTTGGACTACCAACGCATTCAAAACCCAGCCTACAACGCCTCACGCGGCCCCATCGATGTGTTGGCTTTTCGTTGGCATGCTGAGTTCTGATTGTCTTTTTGCTTTTGCAAGAACTGCTGCGCTTACTCAAACAACGTGAACTGATCGCCACCGCTTGGAGCGGCCCTCTCCATGGCGCGCTCCGAAATGCTCCCCAGCACCGGTGCAACGCTTTCTTTTGAATTTGAGCCCTCTTGGACTTGGTTGAGTGAGCTCGCTCGCACACCCAAGAGCCTCAATTTGTGCTCAAAATTCACCCGTTTCAAGACCTGTGAGGCGGCTTGACGGATGGACTTTGCGTCTTGGATGGGGTGATCAAGGGTGAGGTCACGGGTCACTGTTTTGAAATTGTCAAATTTGACCTTGATGCCGATGGTTTTGGTGGCGTACGACTTGGTGATCAGTGCCTCACTCAACTGTTGACACAAACGCGTGAAGATGTCTCCCAACTCCACCTTGTCAAGCTTCACATGAAGGTCTCTTGAAAACGTGGTTTCTTTGCTGATGGAGACGGGCTCACTGTGGGTCTCCACGGCCCGCTCGTCGATCCCCCTGGCACTTTGGTAGAGCCACTCGCCATATTTTTTTCCAAACTCGGCCATCAATCGGTCCAAGGGCTCTTGGGCCAAGTCTCCCAGCGTGTGGATGCCCAAGAGTTGGAGGCGCTCATTGGCCTTGGGGCCGATGCCATTGAGTTTTTGACAAGGCAAGGGCTTGAGCACTTGCGCGACTTCGCTTTCTACAACGATGGAGATACCATTGGGCTTGTTGAATTCGCTGGCCAACTTGGCCAGCAATTTATTGGGTGCCACACCGATGGAGCACGTGAGTCCAGTCGCTTGAAAAATGGTTTTTTGGATCAATCGCGCCATCACACGCCCGCCTTCTCGTTGACCCCCAGGCACATTGCTCAGGTCGAGAAAAATTTCATCGACCCCACGGTTTTCCATGATGGGGCAAATGTCTTGGGCAATGGCCTTGAAACGAGATGAATAGTAGCGGTATTGCTCGAAATCCATGGGCAGCACGATGGCTTGGGGGCACAGTTGAGCCGCCTTCATCATCCCCATGGCCGAGCCCACACCAAAGAGCCTGGCGGCATACGTGGCGGTGGTGATCACGCCCCGGCCCTTGTAGCTCGATAGCCTGGGAAAGTCCTCCACGGGGGTGTTGGCGTCCCATGGGCTCGTGCCACTGAGTTGTGGTGGGGCGGGCCATGAACCTTCCACGTCTTGATCCTCTACTTGGACGGCGTCTTCAAACTCATCTGCAAATTGCGCACTCATATCGCTGGCAAATTCATCGACCACATCGCGGTGGTACTCGCTGATGGTTTGCTCCACGGCCAAGTCTTCTTGCGAAGTCTGTGACGGGGTGCTTGACGCCGTGTGCGCTGGGCACGAGGGCTCGGCAGCGGTGTTGGCTTTGACGCGCGAGCCTCCAATCACCACGGGCAAACCTTTGAGTTGGGGGTAGCGCAGCAACTCCACGGAGGCAAAAAAGGCGTCCATGTCCAAGTGCGCAATTCGCTTGGGTTTGGGCTCAAGTGGCATGACCGCAAGACTTGCTGGGGCGGGCCAGTCGGTGTTGTGGCAAGCGTTGCGCTCGTCTATGCTGTCGGGCACAAGGCGCGGGTGAATCAAGTGCGGTTCAACCCCGGACTCAGGCTCGGGGCATGGCTGTGCAATCTTGGGCGAAGGCGAGGGGGCGAGGTCTGGGAACCCAAACACCGCATCCAAGCTGGCCGGCCCACTGTCTGGCCCATTCTCTGATGGACTGGGCGAGCCAAGCGCATTGGTGCAAAGAGATGGATTTTGGGAGGCGGCAGTCATTGGTTTTCAACAGAGCTCGAAAGGCACAACGCGCTCAGATTTCTCGCCAGTGCGCCTCACTGAGCAAGCGTTGGGTCCTTCAGATCCAAGGTGCAAAGCTGCCGGGCAAGATCACCGAGTGATCAATGTCCTTCACGCTTGTGCGCCCACAAAACGCCATGCTCAAATCCAATTCGTTGTGAATGATCTCAAGCGCCTTGGTGACACCCGCTTGCCCCATGGCGCCCAGACCATACAACATCGAGCGTCCAATGTAGGTGCCCTTGGCACCCAAAGCCAGCGCTTTCAAAACGTCTTGACCACTGCGTATGCCGCCGTCCATGTGCACTTCAATTTCTGATCCAACGGCTTGAACAATGGCCGGCAGCGCTCGGATACTGGACTCTGCCCCATCGAGTTGGCGCCCACCGTGGTTGGAGACAATGAGGGCATTGGCACCCGAATTCACGGCGTGCCTGGCGTCCTCGGCGTCTTGTATGCCTTTCAAAATCAAAGGGCCACCCCAGCGCTCTTTGACCCATTGCACATCGTCCCAATTGAGGGATGGGTCAAATTGCTGGGCTGTCCATGAGGACAAGGACCCCATGTCTGAGACGCCTTTGACGTGTCCCACAATATTGCCAAACTGACGGCGATGGGTCCCCAGCATCCCCAAGCACCACCTGGGTTTGGTCATGAGATTCAATAAGTTGGCCAAGGTGGGTTTGGGCGGCGCGCTCAGCCCATTTTTGATGTCCTTGTGTCGTTGACCCAAGATTTGCAAGTCCAGTGTCAACACCAAGGCCGAGCAATGCGCGGCCTTGGCGCGTTCGATCAAATCGGCAATGAAGGCCCGGTCTTTCATCATGTAGAGTTGGAACCAAAACGGGTGCCCTTGGGTTTCTTGGGCCACGTCTTCGATGGAGCAAATGCTCATGGTTGACAGCGTGAAGGGGACGCCAAATTGCTTGGCACTTTTGGCCGCCAAAATCTCCCCATCGGCATGCTGCATGCCCGTCAAACCCGTGGGCGCGATGGCCACGGGCATTTTGACGGGTTGTCCGAGCATCTGGCTTGCGGTCGAGCGTGTGGCAATGTTGACGGCCACGCGTTGGCGAAATTTGATGCTGGCCAAGTCGCTCTCGTTGGCCCGGTAGGTGCCCTCCGTCCAAGAGCCAGAATCGGCGTAGTCATAAAACATGCGAGGCACGCGACGTTCGGCCAAGACCCTCAGGTCTTCAATGTTGGTGATCACGGTCATGGTGCAGGTCTTTCAAGTGGTGTGCCCCAAGCAAATTGTCGCAGTCACGCTCTTGCTGGGTGGGGTCAAAGGTTCGAGCGGCTAAAAATCTCTGGCCATGGCCGCTTCAAGTCGTGTCAAATGCCTTTGAATTTGATCCTGGACTTGGATCGGTGCTGTGCCTCCAAGGGTTGCTCTTGCGTTCATGGATCCCAATAGGCTCAAGACGTCATAGACATCGTCTTGGATGTCGGGGTGAAAGCCCTGCAACTGCGCCAGGCTCATGGCGCTGAGGTCCACGCCAGTGTCGATGGCGGCCCTCACCGCTTTGGCCACGGTGTCGTGCGCGTCTCGAAATGGCAGGCCTTTTTTCACCAAATAGTCGGCCAAATCGGTGGCAGTGGCGTAGCCACTGGACGCGGCACTTTGCATGGCCAGGGGTTTGACTTGGAGCGCCCCAGAGTAGGCGCCACTTTGAGGGTCTTTTTGACCGCCAATCATTTGCGCAAAAATCCGCAAGGTTCCTGTGAGCGTGTCCACCGTGTCAAACAAGGGCTCTTTGTCCTCTTGGTTGTCTTTGTTGTAGGCGAGCGGTTGACCTTTCATGAGCGTGAGCAGGCCCATCAAGTGGCCCACCACACGGGCGGTTTTGCCGCGGGCGAGTTCGGGGACATCGGGGTTTTTTTTCTGCGGCATGATGGAGCTGCCCGTGGTGAAGCGGTCGGCAATTTGGATGAAGCCAAAGTTTTGGCTCATCCATAGAATCAACTCTTCACTCAGGCGACTGATGTGCACCATCACCAAGCTCGCGGCGGCGGTGAACTCAATGGCAAAGTCGCGATCACTCACTGCATCGAGGCTATTTTGGCAAACTTGGGGGTGACCTTGGGCGTCCACCATCCCGAGCATCTTGGCCACCGCCTCTCGGTCCAAGGGGTAACTGGTGCCTGCGAGGGCTGCTGCACCCAAGGGCAAGGTGTTGGTGCGCGCTCTCACCTCTTGCATGCGTTGGGTGTCTCTGTAAAACATCTCCACATAGGCCAACAAGTGGTGGGCAAAGCTCACGGGTTGGGCCACTTGCAAATGGGTAAAGCCAGGCATGATGGTGTGGACGTGGTCTTGGGCGACGTGAACGAGTGCGCATTGCAAATTCTCCAGCAGCACCAAGACCAGATCAATCTCATCTCTGAGCCACAAGCGGATGTCGGTTGCGACTTGGTCATTGCGACTCCTGCCCGTGTGCAGTCGCTTGCCCGCGTCTCCAATCAACTGAGTGAGCCTGGCCTCGATGTTGAGATGGACGTCTTCGAGTTCGAGTTTCCAGTGAAATTGACCACTCTCAATCTCTTGGGTGATCTGGGCCATGCCCGACTCAATCGACTGCAAGTCCTCGGGCGACAAGATGCCCTGAGTGCACAGCATCTTGGCATGCGCCAAGGAGCCTTGGATGTCGACTCGCCAGAGTCTTTGGTCAAAAAATACACTGGCGGTGTAACGCTGAACGAGCTCGCTCATCGGTTCACTAAAAAGCTGAGACCAGGCTTGGGACTTTTGATCAAGGGGATTGGTAGACATAGGTTGACTATTTTATTACCCGCCGGGCGCTATTTGGCCATTCGCGCATGCAAATGCGCAATTGAAACTGCAAACGGGCCTGAAGGAGCGTTTTGGATCCCTTTAAACAGTAAAACAGCCCAATTGGGACCTTTTTTGACCGAAAAGACCTAAAATGCAAGTTGTGAACTGGGGTTTACCAGAAAATAGAATATAGAAATGATGATATTGGGACACTAAAACATGAGTTCGAATTCGATTGTGATCGTGGGCGGTGGGCATTCAGGGGCCCAATTGTGCGCTTCGTTGGCCGAATTGGGCCAAGCGTGCCGCATCCATTTGGTTTGTGAAGAGCCTGTCTTGCCCTACCAGCGCCCGCCCTTGTCCAAAGCCTTCTTCAAGAAAGAGGGCGAGACCGTCCAGTCCATTCGTGCCCAAGCTTGGTACGACCAACATGGCATTCAGGTGCATTTGGGCGACGCCGTCAAAAGCATTGATTCAGACAAGCAAGTCGTTCACTTGGCCTCGGGCGAGACCTTGCCCTACGCCCAATTGGTATTGGCCACAGGCACGCGGGCGCGGCAGTTGCCCAGTTTGCCCACCAATTTAGACAATGTGTACA
Source organism: uncultured Burkholderiales bacterium (assembly GCA_903864315.1). Taxonomy (GTDB): domain Bacteria; phylum Pseudomonadota; class Gammaproteobacteria; order Burkholderiales; family Burkholderiaceae_C; genus Limnohabitans. The sequence goes on from CAIPFK010000212.1 coordinate 20,594, forward strand.
CCCTGCGCACCGCCCATGACGCGACCCAGTTGAGATCGGCACTCCAAGGCGTGGAACGGGTCACCTTCATTGGCGGGGGCTTCATTGGCCTGGAGTTGGCGGCCACGTTGCAATCGTTGGGCAAACATGTGACCGTGCTCGAGTCCCAAGGGCGCTTGTTGTCGCGGGCCGTCTCTGAGGAGTTGTCATCCCATGTGCTGGATGTCCACCAAAAAGCCGGGGTTGACATCCGTTTGAATTCTCAGATCAAGGGCTTTGCCTTTGAGTCGCACCGCGTGACCCACATTGAGCTTGCCGATGAAACCTTGGCAGTTGAGTGTGTTCTCATGGGGATTGGCGCTGAGCCTGAGGATGCCTTGGCCCGTCAAATTGGACTCGCTTGCGAGCAGGGCATCGTGGTGGACTCTCAAATGAAGACCTCCAACCCATGCATTTGGGCAATTGGAGACTGCACGCGGTTTCCCTGGATCCAAGAGATGCCCACCTTGCGCTTGGAATCGGTTCAAAATGCCAATGACCAAGCCCGCGTGGCGGCGCAAAGCATCACGGGCCATGAGGCTCGCTACCAACCGGTGCCCTGGTTTTGGTCCGAACAAGGCGGCATGCGCTTACAAATGGTGGGATTGATGCCAGCGAAACCCCACAGCGTCAGGCGCTCCCTGCCCCCGCCGGCAGAGACCACAGGCAATCCAAGCGTGGGTTTTTCCTTGTTCCACTACCAAGGCGAGCAGTTGCAATGTGTTGAAACTGTCAACGCCCCCATGGAGCACATGATGGCGCGCAAAATCATGGAGCAAGGCCTGAGCCCGACACCGGCCATGGTGGCCGATGCTGCCACACCGCTCAAAAACATGCTCAACTGATGTTTATCAGGATAGTGCTCCCTTGGATGTGCGTGATAGTATTGACGGCTTGATTGTCCTCCACCTTTTCATGGGCTTAGTGTGAAACCTTTGAACATCATCATTGCAACCCGAGAGAGTCGCTTGGCCCTGTGGCAAGCTCAACATGTCCAGGCCTTGCTCATGCAAGGAGGAGCGCAAGTGTCGCTTTTGGGCATGACGACTCAGGGGGATCAAATTTTGGACCGCACTTTGAGCAAAGTCGGTGGCAAGGGTCTCTTTGTGAAAGAGCTTGAAGTGGCGCTGGAGTCGGGTGCGGCAGACTTGGCGGTTCATTCCCTCAAGGACGTCCCCATGGATTTGCCCCAGGGGTTTTCGCTCGCTTGCGTGATGGAGCGCGAAGATCCTCGTGATGCGTGGGTCTCCCCACATTTTGCGAGTCTGAAAGACTTGCCCCAAGGCGCTGTGGTGGGAACTTCCAGCCTCAGGCGCACGGTGTTGCTGCAAGCGATGCGAGCGGACTTGGTCATTGAGCCGCTTCGTGGCAATTTGGATACGCGCTTGAAAAAACTCGATGCTGGGCAATACGCTGGCATTGTGCTCGCTGCAGCGGGCCTTAAAAGACTGGGACTTCAGGAGCGCATTCGCAGCGTGTTTGAGGTCGATGAGATGCTGCCAGCCCCAGGCCAAGGTGCTTTGGGTTTGGAGGTTTTACAAAACCGAGGGGATGTCATCGAGGCGTTGGCGCCCTTGTCGCATCAAAGCACTTGGTTGGCCGTGAGTGCTGAACGCGCGGTGAGTCGAGCCATGGGTGGGAGTTGCTCCATGCCCTTGGCTGCACACGCGAAGATGCAAGGCGAATACCTGACGCTTCACGCCGCTTGGGGGGATTTGGAAAACCCCGGTCGAATTTTGCGAGCACACACCACGAGCGAAGTGGCCGACATCCAAGCGGCTCAGGCGCTGGGAACCTGGGTTGCCCAGCAACTCATTGATCAAGGCGCCAACCTGCAGCCCGTGGCCTAGTGCCTGAGCTCATTGGTCGTCATTGACCCTTCGTCAATTGTGAATTTGGCTCCAACGGTGAACAAGTCCTCTCTCTTCACGCCATGCTCTAAGCCCTCGGGTGCTGTTCACCCCAAACCCAGGGTCATCATCACCAGACCGCATGGAGAGCACTTGCATTGGGTCTCTCCCATGGTCCATGCCGGCTTTGCCGTTGAGCACTGGCCTTTGATTCAAATCGAGGCCGCTTCTTTCGGTGATGGCCTTGAACAGGCGATTGGGCAATGGACACGCTGGCGTGCGGTGTTTTTTGTCAGTCCACAAGCGGTGCTGTACTTCTTTAAACACGCGAGGGGCGCACTCGACTTGCAGCAAACACGTTGCTGGGCCACGGGAGCAGGGACGCGCGAGGCGCTCTTGGGTCAGGGTGTTGCGGCAGAGTTGATCGACACGCCGAACCTGAATTCGGGCATTTGGGATTCTGAGCATTTGTGGCTGGAGGTCCAAGACCAGGTTCGAGCTCACGATCAAGTGCTGATCGTGAGGGGCGGGGAGCTGAGCGGTGCGCCGTTGGCCCAAGGCGCAGAGGATGACTCGGCCGACTCGGCCAGTGAGCCAAGCGTCACGCTCAAGGATCGAACCGGTGTCGGTCGCGAGTACTTGGCCGAGCAATTGCGCAGTCGAGGCGCACAGGTGAGCTGGGCCGTGGCCTACTTCAGAGGCGTGCCTCAGTGGTCCAGCGCACAAGTTGCATTGGCAAGACAGGCTTTGTGCGACGGCTCGGTGTGGATCTTGACGAGCTCACAAGCGGTGAGAAACTTGCAAGATTTATTGGGCAACGACGTGGCGTCTTGGTCGCAAGGCCGGGCCATTGCCACCCATGACAGAATTGCCCAGGCCTTGAGGCGTGCAGGCTTTGGTGTTGTTCGTGAGTCACGCCCCGATATCGAGTCCTTGTTGGGGTCATTAGAATCAATGCAATGAACGAACCCAAGCCTCCTCAACTTGACACGGCCGATGCGCCCCAAGCCTCTTTGGGTTTGGCCAGCACCCCCAGTGGACACCCTCTCAATGCGGCAGGCACTTGGTCCCAATGGGCATGGCTTTTGGGGGCTGTGGCTTTGTTGGCTTGCCTTTTTTTGTGGCAAAAGTTGAGTGGTATTCAAGAAATTTTGGCCCGCCAGACCTTTGATGCCACCACCATGGCCCAAGAGGCCAAGGGCTTGGCCAAAGAAGCGGCAGAGTTGTCCCGTGACAGTGCGGCGCATTTGTCCATGATGCAAACCCAGTTGAGCGAGGTGTCGTTGCAACGCACTCAACTGGAGTCACTCATGCAAACGCTCTCGCGCACGCGAGATGAGAATTTGCTCGATGAACTCGAGTCCTCCGTTCGACTCGCTCAACAGCAAGCGCAACTCACGGGCAGCTTGGCCCCACTGCTCACGGCCTTGAAACTCGCGCAAGCCAAACTCTCCAAACTCTCACAGCCCCGATTGTCCGCGCTTGAGCGTGCCCTCACCAAGGACATCGAGCGCATCAAGTCCTTTGCCATGGCCGACACACCCAGTGTCTTGCTCAGCCTCGATGAGTTGGTGCGCATGGTCGACGAGCTGCCCTTGGCCAATGAAATGGGAGTCAGGCGCAATCCCACGGCGGTTCGCTCGGGCGCCACCGCTTTGGATACAACACCCAGGGCAAGCTCAGAGTTGGGGGCCATTTCCAAGGCGGGCAATTGGGTTCACGATGTCAGTCAAAGTTTGACCTCTGAGCTTTTGGCACCCTTGTGGTCAGGCTTGCAAAGCTTGGTTCGCATCAGTCGCATTGATGAGCCCCAAGCGGTGCTCTTGAGTCCCGAGCAAGCCTACTTTGTCCGAGAGAATTTAAAGCTTCACTTGCTCAATGCCAAGCTCGAATTGTTGGCTCGCCAGCCCAAAGCCCTGAGTGACGATGTGAGCTTGGTCCAAAAAGAGTTGAACCAATACTTTGACACCCACGCCAAGAGCACCCAGAGTGCCATGGCGCAATTGGTGGCACTGCAAAAAGATCTCAAACAGTTGGATTTGCCGCATTTGGACGACACTTTGGCGGCTTTTGCCAGCGCCCAAATGGGGCGCTAGCATGAAAGGCGCCTTGTGGCTCATCGCCTTGTTTGCTGTGGCTGTCGCGTCGTCTTTGTTTTTGGGGGGCAATCATGGTTTGGTGAGTGTGTTTCTCGCGCCCTCGCGAGTGGACATGTCGCTCAATTTCGTGATCGTGGTTTGGATTTTCTCGGTGGTGATGGTGCACGCGGCCTTGCGCGCGGTGAGTTTGCTCTTTGATATTCCGGCACAGGCCAAACGCTGGAGATGGCAAACTCGCGAGAGAGCCCTCTTGAGCGGGGTGGTGCAAGCTTTGGCGCAGTTGCAGTCGGGCCGATTTTTGCGCGCACAAAAGTCCGCTCTTCAAACGCTCGCCTTGCACAAAGGCATGAAAGATTCGGCCCACCATTGGGGACTGTCCACTCCCATGCTGGTGCAGCTGCAGTCGTTGTTGCATTTGATTTGCGCCCAAGCTGCCCATGCCTTGAACAACCCCGAGGTGAGACAAGCGCAGTTGCAGTTGCTCTTGCAACAGGGGCGAAAGCTGCAAGAGCAGTTCTCCAATCCCGAGTCCCTCGAGGCGGGTCAGCTGCTCGCGGCGCGTTGGTCCTTGGATGACCATGACCCCGGTGCGGCGCTCACGTGGCTTGATCAAATGGGGCCTGGGGTTGCGAGAAGAACCATGGCGCTGCGCATGAGACTCAAAGCGAGTCGCATCCTGGGGCAATACAGTCAAGCCTTGGAGACGGCCCGGCTCTTGGCCAAACACCGCGCATTTTCTACGCTTGCGGCGCAAAGTTTGCTCAACAGTTTGATTGCTTCGAGTTTCAAGGCTTGTCGCGAAGGCGATCAAGTCGCGCAGGTGTGGAACTCTTTGGATCCACTCGAGCGAGACATGCCTCAAGTGGCGTTGCAAGCGTGCGAGCAGGGCTTGGTGCTCGGACTTTCTGGCACGCAAGTGTTGCAGTGGATCAAGCCAACGTGGGTGAAGTTTCTTAAAAGCTTGAACACCTTGAGTCTAGACGAGAGAACGCAATTGGTGCGACTCACGCAAACGGCCCTTGAGTCCCTCAAGCCCGACAGCGAGTGGCTGGGGTTCATTGATCAGGTGAGTCAGTCCCACCCAGGGGTGGTGGAGGTGGGTTATTTGTACGGTCAGTTGTGCAAACACCATGCCTTGTGGGGCAAGGCGCAACAGCTCCTAGAGAGTTCTGTGGCACGCATGCACTCCAGTGAGCTCAAGCGCCAAGCCTATGCCTCACTGGCGCAGTTGGCGGAACAACGGATGGATGACGCCGCAGCGCTCAAAGCCTGGAGGCAAGCAGCCCTCACACGCTGAGAGCGCTTGTGTACTCGGTCATTCGGTTTAACAGTGCGCTTTAAAACTCAGTGGAAGTGATTTTCACCACGATCAGCGCGCCAACCCTGTTCAAGCCTGGGAGCCGCTTTCACGGACTGCTCGAACACGTCGAGCAATCCGCTGGCGTTCAATCACTGGGCAAAGGGCAAGTTCAACTGACTTAAATCACGCTTGGTCTCGACGAGTACCAAGGGGCCTTGCTCCAAACTCACCGCCGGTGGTCGTTCCCGTTTGGGGTGGACCACTTTGGGCTCTTGCGCCATGCGCTCTTGGGTGGTTTGCACTTTGACGGGGTCGGATTGCACCCATTCGAGTTGGCTCGCATGAGTCATCTCGACAAGAGTGGCTGTGGGCAACTCGTAGTGACCTACACGTGGCATGCCCACAGGAGCTGGAGTTGCTGAAACTGCTGTTTGAGCAGAGGCTGAATGACCCGATCTCGCGCCAGTCTCAGATGCAACATTGGACAAGGGCGATTCTGGACGCTGCTCGTTTGGAGCCGTGCGCAATCCAGGGCGCTGTGAATCGGCCTGAGGATTGGTGAAGTCCAAACCATTTTGAACATGACCGCGATCTTCTCGCGAGTCTTGTGCATTGAAGTCCTCGTTGGCGTTGCTCGTGTTGGGCGTCTGGGCCTCACCTTCGCGCGCTGGACGCTCGCGGCGTTCACGCGTTTGGCGCGGTCTTCTCTCCCGAGGCTCACGAGGTTCGCGCGCTTCACGTGGTTCGTTGCTGCCTGCGCTTGCAGACTCGCTGCCATTGAGCTGTGCTTGCGCATTGAAGTCAGGCACAAGGCCCGTGTTCAACGCATTGACCTCTTGGGCTGCAGTGGGCGCGGGTCTGTCGTTGGACTCTGAGCGTGGGGCGCGGTCTGCTTTGTCACCACGTTCACCTCGCTCAGAC
>CAIPFK010000213.1 GCA_903864315.1 uncultured Burkholderiales bacterium
AAATCAGCAATCATTTGACACTCGGCGGCGGGTTCACTGGCAAAGAATTGGTGACCGTGGCCGCTGGCGCCAATGACGTGTTCATCCAGTTTGGCGCCTTGAGCGCATTGGCCGCCGACAAACCACCCTTCAGCACCTTCAACGCCTATGCGCAGCAGATGGCGTCTTGGTCAACCGCGGATGTCTCCACAGTGCTCACGGCCGCTGCAACCGGGGGCGCAACGGCCGCGGCCGCCGCAGCCGCACCCATCATGGCCGCCAAAATGGCCGATGCGGGCAACACCATGGCAGGCTTGATCAAAACCCAGATCATTGGAAAAGGAGCGAATTATGTACTCGTCTCCAATATTCCCAACATCAGCAAATCGGTGGCGGGGACGAGCTTGAACAACCCTGGGTTGCAAAAAATCCTCGATACCGTCACTGTGGCTTACAACACCGCTTTGCAAGCAGGCTTGGCAAGTACCAGCGGGGTGAAACTCCAAGATGTCTACACCGCCAACACGGACCAATTCAACAACCCACAGGCCTATGGCATCTCCAACGCCACGACACCCGCGTGCAATCTGAGCCCCACAGTCAATGCCTTGGGCAGCTCCTTGGTCTGCAACAGCAGCAATGTGATGGCAGGGGATGTTTCAACTTACCTCTTGGCCGACACGGTCCACCCCACACCATTTGGGCACGTGCTCTTTGTGCTGGATGCCACTCGCAATTTGGTGGCAGCGGGCTGGATGTAAGCCTCGGCGAGGGGGGGCACTGGGCTTAAGCAAGCTCGGCCGTGCACGCTGCGCTGAGCCTGGGCCACCCTGGCGCTGGCTCCAAGCCAGATGAATGCGCCAGGGCATCTTGATGCCAACAAAGCCGTGAATTCAGAAGCATCAAGATGCACCAGCGATGGGCACCCGTGGACTGATTCCAAGCGGTTCACCTCCAAGAAGACGATAGTAATCCTCCAGACCCTGATCTTGATCTTGATCAATATGGTCACCCCCCAAAACCCTAAGATCCAATGCAGGTCTGGGGTGTGGGTCAACAAACGATTGGTTTGACGCACCCTCCAGTCAATCGAGAGCATCGTCCACCCACTGGGTATTCATGTCAGTTCTAACGACTCCACGCTCACCGTTTTGTTTAAAAATGGACACAGCCCCAGGCCTGTCATTGGCACAGCAATGGGCAATGCTGCCCTCAAAAAAATTCAAAAAGCGCAGAAAGCCCCATAGCGTCACCCAAGATCATTCCAAGCTTGAAGAAATCCCTGAGAGTTTGCTCGACATTCGCAGCTCGATGATGAAAACACGCTTTGGCAGCGCTGTCGTTGGCGCCGCCCTTCACTGATCACACTGAACTCGCACCCACCCCATCCATGCAATACAAAGATTACTATGCCATTTTGGGAGTTGCACCCGATGCGAGCTTGGAGCACATCAAAAAGGCGTACCGGCTGTTGGCCAAGACCCATCACCCCGACATGTCCAAGGAAGTGGGCGCCGAAGAGCGCTTCAAGGAGGCGGCCGAGGCTTATGCCTGCTTGAAAAACCCAGAAAAGCGCGCGGCTTATGACGCATTGGGCAAAGGCGTAGAGGGACAAGGCTTCACACCGCCACCCGACTGGGAGAATCAATTCGCCAATGGCCAGCACGATTTCAGCGGCATGGACTTATCGGATTTACTCGCTTCCCTGAACGCGAGATCCCAGGGACGGCACTTCTCCAACGCGCCCAGAAACGGCGAGGACACCCAAAACTCAGTGCGCATCAGCATGGGCGACTCGCTCAACGGCTGCAGCATGGCCTTGCATCTCCAAAGCCGGGAAGCAGACAAACACATCGAGGTCAAAATTCCACCGGGTGTGCGCGTGGGCCAAAAGATTCGATTAAAAGGCATGGGTGGCCAAGGGCGACATGGCGGGCGCAACGGCGACATGTTTCTCAACGTAGAGCTCTTGCCCCACCCACTGTTCAAGCCACACGACAGTGATTTGTACTTTGAGTTGGCCGTCTGTCCTTGGGAGGCGGTGCTCGGTGCAGACATTGAAATCCCAACCCTGGAGGGCAACGTCGTGCTCACCCTCCCCCCAGGCACCAAACACGGGCAAAAGCTCAGGATCAAAGGCAAGGGTTTGGCCGCAGCCCAGCACCAACGAGGCGACTTGTATGCCGTGGTGCACTTGGAGACCCCATCCAGCGTCACCGATGACGAGCGTGGCCACTACCAGGCCTTGGCCGCCACATCGACCTTTCATCCACGCGCCCACCTCTTGCAGGAGACCCCCCATGCACACACAGTACCTTGAACCCCATCCCCGAGAGATCATGGACTATTTGTCCTTGAGCGAGGTGACCCGACTTTGCGCCATCAGCCACGAGGAAGCGGCAGAGTTGGTGGAATTTGGCGCAATTGTCATTGACTATGTAGCGCTTGGAGAGAGCTACATATCACTGGAGCAAGTGCACGCCTTGGAGAGCGCTTGCAAGCTCTACCACGACTACGATGTGGATTTGTTTTGTGTCGTGCTGAGCGTGGATTTCATGAAACAAATTGCAGAACTTGAGAGAAAACTGGCCAAGCTGACTGCCCTCACCTCTCAAGCAGTCATGGCTTAAGTGGTCATCAGTTGACCTTGATCAACGTTCAAGGGCAAGGGGTCTTTACATTAGGGATCCATCACTTCATTCAAAGGCCAACCATGACCCATTCCTACCTGAGCGACAAAGACCAATTGATCGCGGACCTCAAAGCCGTGATCCACGACACCGAAGAGTTGCTGAAAATGACAGCAGACCACGTGGGTGACAATGCCCAAGAGGTGCGAGACAGAGTCAGCAAAAGGCTGCACCAAGCCGTGAGTGAACTCCAGCATCTTCAAACCGTGGCCGTGGCACAAGTCAAAGCCGCGGGACACGCCACCGATGAATTCGTTCACGAAAACCCATGGAAATCCATCGGCATCGCCTCAGGCGTTGGCCTGATCGTGGGTTTACTGATCGCGCGACGCTAAGTACAGTCCCAACGTGAGCCAAAATCAATCCCAAGGACTTTCTGAGTCATTGCGTCAATTGCTCTTGAACGCCATTGACATGGTGCATGTGAGACTGGAGTTGATCGAAACAGAAATAGAACTTGAAAAACGCCGACTCTTCGATGGCGCACTGCTTGCCGCATTGGCCATGGTTTTTTTGAGTGTTGGGATACTGATCATGTGCGGACTCATCATCGTGCTGTTTTTTGAGAACAACAAAGTGGCAGCATCACTGTCACTGTCGGGCCTTTTCCTGGTCCTGGCAGCCCTCCTCATCGCAAAGTCGCGAATGAGTTTAAAAAATTCCGATGGCGTTTTTATGAATAGCAAAAATGAGCTGAGAAACGACCAAGCCAGTTTGAAGTCGATCAAATCGGGCAATTCATTGCAGGGCGTTGACGCTCGTGAATGACACAACGCTCAGGCAACGCCAAGCATTGTTGATCTTGCGCAGCCAAGACTTGCGCACATCGATGATTGAAAATGCCAAGGTTTTACAAAAACCGATCCTCCTTGTCGATGGCCTTCAACGCGTGGTCAAATGCATTTACCAGCATCGCTTGGCACTGAGTGCGGCCATGGCAAGCATCACCGTCATCAAGCCTCATTGGGTCAAACACTGTGTGCGCTTTGCGTGGGGGGGCTATTGGGTTTGGAGGCGACTTCGCTCGTGAATCCTGAACGATATGTTGATGGAATCAGCGTTGCCAGTGTGCATCGGGATTGATGACCTATATCTTTAAACCCGTCCCCACTCATAAAAGCTTTAACCTTGCTCACACAATATTTCCCCGAGGTTGCTATGATGAATTTGTCTCGGCAGTCCCTCTCATCGCATGGCGAGTGAGACTGTGAAAACCTGACGCCTCTCGATTGCAAAGGACCACTCCCCAGCAGTCAACCCATTGGCAACTCTCAACTCTCAACTCTCAACTCTCAATCCTGAAAGCGACCCATGTCATTATTTTCCCCCGATGTTTTCGGTGATGTTCACGTTAAAAATCGAGTCTTCATGGCTCCCCTCACGCGCATGCGCTCTGATAACGATGGGGTGCAAGGTGAATTGGCTGCAACCTATTACTCTCAACGGGCAACCGCTGGCCTGATCATTTCCGAGGCCTCTCAAATTTCTGAGTTGGGCAAAGGCTATCCTTGCACACCCGGTATTTATTCAGAACCCCAAATCCAAGCCTGGAAAAAGGTCACGGCGGCAGTTCATGCAGCAGGAGGCGTGATTTTTCTACAACTCTGGCACGTGGGTCGCATTTCACACTCATCACACCACCCCAAAGACGGGCTGCCTGTTGCGCCTTCGGCCATCAAGCCCAGTGGCCAAGTCTATACGTCAACTTGGGGCCTGGAAGACTATGAAACACCCAGGGCAATGACGCTGGGTGACATCGCTGAGCTCAAAAAAGCCTATATCCATTCTGCGCAAATGGCAAAAGACGCTGGATTTGACGGCGTCGAGCTCCACGCAGCGAACGGCTACTTGCTGGACCAGTTTTTACAAGATGGCACCAATCAGCGCACCGATGCCTACGGTGGTTCGATTGAAAACCGTTGCAAATTGGTGCTCGAGGTCTTGAATGACATCATTCCCATTTGGGGCGCAGGACGCGTTGGGATCAGACTCTCACCCTATGGCACATTCAATGACATGCAAGACTCGCAACCAGTCAAGCTCTTCACCCATCTCATTGAAGCCCTCAATTCGCTGCATCTTTGCTACTTGCACTTGATTGAGCCCAGAGCCACGACAGCGGGTGGCAATGACGCCATTTCAAGCGATGCACCCAGAACGGGGCAGTTGTTTGGAAAACTGTTCAAGGGAAAAGTCGTTTTGGCAGGTGGATTCAACGCTGACAATGCACGCCAAGCACTCACGGATGGTGAAGCCCACGCCATTGCGTTTGGCCGTGCCTTCATCGCCAACCCAGACTTGCCCAAACGGCTCGAGACTGGAGCGAGCCTCAATGCGTATGACCGCTCGACTTTTTATGGTGGCACAGACAAAGGCTATACAGACTATCCAACGCTTGCTTGAGCGTTGCTCCTATTCAATTGAAGGATCCACTGATTCGCTGATTCTTGCGCATGATGGGCTTTGCACTTGACACCCACCATGCGCCAATGAACTCCATCAAGTGGGAGGACTGGGGACACCCCAGTCGCTCCCTCCACAACACCCAGCTCGTTTAGGCCTGAGATAAAGACCGTGTTTTTAAGCGTTTTTAGCTTGCCTGACTGCCTTGTTGTTGCTCCAAAATACCTTCTTTGCTGGTCATTGCAGCAACTTTTTTACACCTTGGCGATCAAGTGTTGAGCTCAAACCACGTCTGGCTCTTGCCCCCTTGGGGAGCCGTTGGCTTTGCGTCCACCCCCAGTGGTGAGACTTTGTCACACTGGATGCCATGGACAGGAGTGACGAATGAGTTCCACCAACACCACCAAGCCCCATGTTCTCATGTGGGCCCGAGAAAGTGCAGGGTTGAGTCGAGAAGAAGCGGCTCAAGCGTCGGGCATTTCTCTCAGATACTTGACAGCGATTGAACGCGGCAAGATCGCCGCGACTCGCCCTCAACTCTCAGCCATGTCCGCGGCTTACAAGCGGTCGATTGTGTGCTTTTACTTCTTTGAACCACCGCAGTGCGGCGAACCAGTGCGGGACTTGAGGACCCAGGTGACCGCAAGGAATATGGAGCAAAGTCACGATGTTGAGGTGTTGATTCAAGACTTGCTCGAGCGCCATGCGTTGCTCAAACATGCGCTGGCGCATGAAGGATGTGTACCCAAGCTTGATTGGATTGGCTCGACCCACACAAGTTCGGGTGCAAAAGCGCTTTGCGATCAGCTTGAACAGCACTTGGGGCTTGACCGCATTGTCCTGCGAGATGCCCCAACCCTGGAAGATGCATTTCTTTTCATGAAGCAATCAATGGAGAGCCTAGGGATTGCAGTGATGATCTCAGGCCATGTCAGCTTTCACCACGCCATCATGCCTGCCAGACTTTATCGCAGCTTCTCGGTCATCGACCCCATGCTGCCGGTGATCTCCATCAATGAAAACCTTCCCATCGCTGACTGGTTGTTCACCATGATTCACGAAATGGCTCACCTCTTGATTGGTGAGAGCGGTGTTGAGGGACTAGGATTGGATGACACTGAAGACAAACGCATCGAGATGTTTTGTGACGACGTGGCGGCTGAGTTTCTTCTCCCCTTGGCAGACTTGCAGCGTTTGAACATCGCAACTCTTCCCCAAAGCTCGCAACTGCAGCGCATCACAGAGGCTGCAACAGCCTGGAAAGTGAGCCCGCAAACACTTGCGTTTCGACTCTTCAGAGCAGGACTATTGTCTGAGACCGTCTGGCGCGAGCTCTTTGAGGCCATGCAGGCGTTGTGGCGTCAAGACTTCAAGGTCAACCGTGAGTATGTTCATGAAAAACTCCACGCCCTCACTGAGTACGACATCCGTTGCCTGCGACTCGGACCCGTCCTCTTGAATGCGACCGAACGCGCGATCTTCACACGTGCCATCTCTGCAACTGAGGCGGGCAAAGTGCTCGGTATCCAAGCTCGCAAGGTCGCCGCTCTTTTGGCGCATGCTTATGAAGCCAGAACAAGTTAGCACAATTGAGCATCAGGGGCATCAGGGACATCTGGGACATTCGCCACCAATGACTACCATACCCATGCTTTGCTAGGGAGCTGCTTGGGTGATGGGCTTGAGGGGGTGATGTATCTCTTGAACTCTGGCCGCCGCATGCTGAGTCAAACACGTGCGATAAGCCACGGGACCGTGGCGAAACTCTAAACGGGAGCACACCTCGTCCATCGCCGTCCTTTCCTCAAGACTGAACCTGGACCAGTCAAGAGGGCTTGATGTGTGCGGCTCTTTCAAGTCCTGCAGGCCCGATTTCTGTCTTGATCCTTGTGAAAGCTCGCTCCCCCTGGCCCCTTCTTGCAAGAGACTTGCGCGACTTGTTAAAACAGTGGATTGGGTTTGGGATTGAGCTTTGCGTGCAGATTGGTGAAAACCAGGCCAAACCGACCAACCCCATATAAAAGCCAAACCAATGGTGAAGACAAACATTGTTTGAAAGATGGGGGTAAGACTGGGGGGTTTCTTCAAGTGAGGAAACACCGCAAAGTCTAAATTCGGCGGGGAGCTCAGTTTGGGTCCCCAGATGTCCTCTGGCCGGTGTGATTGATCAAGGGGGATGAGTGGTGTGGATTCTGGCTTTGATGCTGGCTTTGATGCTGGCTCAAGCTCGGCAGAGCATTCTGCCACTGGCATCGGTTCAGGCGCTGGGGAATTTTGTTCCTCATCGACGGCCCTGCAAACGGCGGTGATGATCTCGCGCACTGGCTCAAGGGCCATGTCAAAGAATTCTTGGCCAGCCTTGCCAACTTGGGTTTGATTGAGCAATTGGAAGACCCGCTCCTCAGCAAGTCCACAATCGAGTGTCTCGCATTCAAAAACGCAGTTGAACTCTGCGGGTGTTCCCGACAAGGATTGCCGATTCATTTCATCAGCGCGGATGGCGCCCGATCTGCGAGTGCTGCCAATTTTGTGCACCCCTGGGCGAAATGCAGGGTTTTCTAGAACATAGACAACCCCCGGATATCCGACATTCTTTTGGTAATAGCGAGGACCTCCTCTTGCTCGAGTGTTCATGCGACATAACCTCAATGGCAATTCATCAACACACTGTCGTTGACACCCGTTGACGTCAAGCAGGTCTAGTGATTTTAAAAACTCAATTCACTCCCTCAACACTGGAAAAACACGCAGAAAAGCTCGCATTCAAAGATTTTCAAGCTATTTTTAGCCACCTGGCCTCAATAGATTGCACTGCAACTGAACTGAAGATGCGCTGAAGATGTGCCGAGCATTGGCCACTGGGCACTGCGTCACTTGCCCAGAGGCATTCCTTCATTAGAATACCCGGCTCATGCAACTCTTTTTCCCCGCAGACAATCACATGATCAGTTCAATGAATTACTTGGGTGTCGATTTCGGCACCTCCAACTGCGTCGCGTCTGCCAAGGGAGCGGGTGGTGAGATTGAATTTGTGCCCCTTGAAAACGGTCAATTGATATTGCCAACCGTTTTATTTGTACCTCGGGTATTGGACAACAGCCGAGACATCGATGACATCGAACTCGAAAAACGGGTACAAAAGTCTATCGCTGAAGAAAAGCGTCGATTCAATCTTGATATGCAAGAGCTCGACAACATCGTCTCCAACTTTGGCACCAATCAAAGGCCCAAACCACCAGCACGGCCTAAAAAGTCCAATCCAAAAACTGCATTGAGGGATACCACCGAGGCCTCCGATTCTGACAATGCAATGCCCTCCTATGAAGAGAGCTTTGCAATTTATGAGCGCGAACTGCTTGAATTCAACCAAGAAAAGGATCTTTACCGTCAACAACAATTGAGCTTCATCCGCCCCGTTGCCTCTGAGAGCTCAATTCGCAACTCCGTGATGGCCTCTTTGCAGCGAGAAGCCTCCGAAGAAGCTGACGCCAAATACTGGAATCAAACGTTTTTTTCGGCCTTGAATGGCAGCCCCCACTTTTTATTTGGTCAACAAGCCATCAATGCGTATGCCGAAGACCCCCTGGGCGGCTTTTATCTCAGGTCCCCAAAAACCTTCTTGGGTGCAGATTTAAAGAAAGAGTATCAGCAATTTTTCATCAAAATCATCTCGAGCATCCTCTCCTTCATCAAGGGCAAGTCTGAGCTCCACTTCGGCAGAAGTTTTGAGGGGATTGTTCTGGGCAGGCCCATCAACTACCACGGCACACGCGGTGAAGTGGGCAATGCACAAGCACTGGAGCTCATGCGCAGTGCGGCACAACTCTCAGGTTTTACCGACATCCGATTTTTCTTTGAACCGTTGGCAGCATCGTTGACCATTCAAGACATTCCTGAGGCCACACGAAACATCCTCATCATTGACATTGGAGGGGGTACCACCGATTGCTCTATGTTGAGAATCGATCCCGATGAGCACAAAAGAGACGTATTGGCCAATGTCGGGGCCAGGATCGGAGGCACAGATTTTGATCAAAGCATTGCTTGGTCGGCCTTTATGCCGTCGTTTGGCAAGGGCAGCTTCCTTAAAAACAAGCTGCCTGTCCCCGTGCAATTGTTTCTGGACGCCATTTCAACACGTGATCTGCCAGCTCAAATCAAATTTCGCCAAGCCCAATATGAGATCGAGCGCATGATGAAGGACGCCCAGCATCCAGAGCTCTTGAAGCGACTGCTGATCACGCAAGAGTTTCAACTCCAACACAAACTCATGATCGAATCGGAGAGACTCAAGATCGGGATCTCCAATCAAGCCCACTTCAGCAATGATCTTTCATTCATTGAGGAAGACTTCAAAGTTGCCACCGAGCATGCTCAATTTTTGACTTTTTTAGATCGACCCATCAAACAAATCGTGGATGTGATCAATGAAACCATCCACATCGCGCAGGTGACCCCAGAAGTCATTTATCTCACGGGCGGGATGTCACAATCGGGCGAATTGATCGCCGAGTTGCAAAAGTTAGCGATATTCACGGACAAAAAAATCATCAAGATGGAATCCATGGCGTCCGTTTGCAAAGGACTGGGGATTGAAGCAACTGAACTATCTCGATCAAATCATGTCGCCAAAACATGAAGCCGCAAGGTCTGAATGTGACCGAATCAACTGAGCACAATCCTGATCTTTCAACCAGTCTTGGCAAATCACCATTGTCGTGCTCATTACCAATGAGTTCAGTTGAGTTCGATATGGGCATTTGCAACTGTGCTACTCCAACGGATGCGTTCATCTGTGATGAAACGAGTAAATGCGAGAGTCGTGTTGCTTGCTGGCATGACCAAGCCCAATTTAAGATTTGACATTCACTACTCCCAAAAAACATTCGTACCTATCAGGTTTTGAGTTCCAAGCATTGCAAGAGGTTTGACAACACTCTTGTTTGACGGTGATGAGAGAACCGCACAACAGGTGACTTCATCCCTCATTTATAAATGCGCAATTTGCTCAGCGCAACTTGACGCAATTTGACGCAACATCATGAACTATCAGCTAGGAAAAAACCTTGTCCAGGACCATTTTGGCAAGCGACCTTACTGCATCCCCATGCCAATCAACAGTATTGTCAGAGCTCTCAAGAACAGCCACCAACCACTGTAAGTCCTGCGTGACTATCCATTTAGCAGGAAGATAAAATAAAAATGATGCTTCTCTGCTCTTTCATGCTGCCATACAAACATGGTGCATTTTGTTCAAATGTCGAATCTATTCTCAGCAAGGGGCAATACCTCCCCCTGGAGACTCAAGAGGGGCAGTCATTGCGTGTTTCTTGTAAACTTGTTTTGTAAAGATGCATTTTAGGAAAAACGCCCTTGAATGGCTCTAAGGTTTACCATGAGTTTTAGCGTTGAAATAGTCATTTCATGACCATTGCATGTCTAGTGGTGATGCCTTGAAATGGCTCGCTGTAGACTTCGAGATGCACCAACATATCACTACACCGCCTCGAACTACGGAGTAAGAAACCGATGACCATAATGTAATTAACCAGCGGTTGACGATCATTAAAATATTCAATACTATTAATTTGTGTGTGTGTGTTCTTAAACTTTATGGAGTAAACAATGATTTCTAAATTCAGCCCCTTATCAGCTTTTGTAGTCAGCGTATTTTTAAGCGCATTCGCTATGATGGCCACAACTTCTGTATCAATTGCAGCTGAGCCCGTCATCAAATGCCGCATGCCCGATGGCAGCACAGTGCAAACTTCCGCTGAGCAGTGCAAGGCTGCCAAAGGACGCGTACTTTAATTATCTCCTACGAGCTGGATTCGGTGGTGCCAAAACCTTTGCCGTTTTGCACCACTGATCCGAGCCTTTGATTCACGGAATTTTGCGCATCGCTACAACCAGCTTGTACCAGCCCTATTTGGGTTGAAACCGATTTTGACTTCTACAGTCGACTAGACTGAATGATGTCCAATGATTCATCTATTTAGTGCCATCGGTCGAACCAATTGCTGGATTTGACTCAACTGCGCATGGCCTCCTCGCCTTTGAATACAGCAATGAATTGCTCTCCGTAGCGCTCCAGTTTGGTTTGTCCAACGCCACCAATGCCTTTCAATTGAGCAAGCGATTGGGGTCGGGTTTTGATCATCTCTTCTAGCGTGCTGTCATGAAAAATAACATAAGGCGGCACCCCTTGTTCATTGGCAAGTTCGGTGCGTTTGGCTTTGAGTTTTTGCCACAATGCTTCTTCCAACGGATTTGCAAACGAGCGCTGAGCCACCTTGCTGAATCCTGATTTGGCCAACTTGGACTTGGAGTACCCAGTGTCCTTTCTCATCCAAACCACTTGCTCACCTTTGAGCACGGGTCTGGCTGCATCGTCCACCAGTCGCAGACCACCATAAAGCGCAATGTCCGCCTCCAAAAAGCCCCCAGCGACGAGTTGTCGGAAAATACTGCTCCATTGAGCCTGGGTCAAATCAGCGCCTATACCAAAGGTGCTGACTTTGTCGTGATTGAACTGCGTGATGGTCGGTGTCACCTTGCCCATCAGCACATCAATCAAATGCGTCACCCCAAAACGCTGGCCTGTGCGATAGACGCAAGACAAGGCTTTTTGTGCTTCTATGGTCGCATCCCAAGTCTCCACCGGCTCCAAGCAGTTGTCGCAATTGGCACACAGACCTGGGTGACTTTCCCCAAAGTAGCGCAATATTCCCTGATGGCGGCAAGTGGTCGACTCGCAAAAGCCAAGCAAGGCATTGAGTTTTTGCCGTTCAACGCGTTTACGGTCCTCAGACGCTTCACCCGCATCCACCATTTTGCGCAGATTGACCACATCGCCAAAACCATAAACCATCCAAGCATTGGCAGGCAGTCCATCCCGGCCAGCTCGGCCCGTTTCTTGGTAATAGCCTTCCATGCTTTTGGGCAAATCCAAGTGGGCCACAAAGCGCACATTGGGCTTGTCAATTCCCATGCCAAACGCCACCGTTGCCACCATGATGACCCCTTCTTCACGCAAAAACCGCTTTTGATGGGCATTGCGCACCTCGGTGCTGAGCCCCGCGTGGTAAGGCATGGCGTCCCAGCCGCGAAGTTTGAGCCACTGTGCTGTGTCCTCAACGCTCTTGCGGGACAAACAATACACAATCCCTGAATCGTTGCTGTGTTCGGCTTCTAAAAAATGCTCCAACTGCTGCTTGGCACCGTCTTTTTGCAAGACTCGGTAGCGGATATTGGGCCGATCAAAACTGGAGACAAACTGCTCGGCAGACTCTAGCGAGAGTCGCTCCACAATTTCAGAGCGCGTGGGCGCATCCGCTGTCGCCGTCAAGGCCACTCGAGGAATGCTCGGAAAGCGCTCTTGAAGAACGGTCAACTGGCGATACTCTGGACGGAAATCATGTCCCCATTGGGAGACGCAATGGGCCTCATCGATGGCAAAAAGCGCAATCCCAGGACCGGCTTGAAGTCGCTCCAAAATTGCCAAAAATCCTGGGCTCAGCAGTCGTTCAGGGGCCACATAGATCAACTTCAGCTCTCCAGCCAAGAGTTGTAGGGTAATGGCTCGCGATGCTTCAGCATCCTGGCTGGAATTCAAGAAGGAGGCCTTGACGCCCAACTGGGTCAAGGCATCGACTTGGTCTTGCATCAAAGCAATCAACGGGGAGATGACCACCCCCACGCCATCTCGAACCAGGGAGGGAATTTGGTAGCAAAGGGACTTTCCTGCCCCGGTCGGCATGAGCACCAAGGCGTCGCCACCAGACACCACGTGCTCCACGATGGATTGTTGCAAGCCTCGGAATTGGTCAAAACCAAAAACATCGCGAAGGACTTCATTGATGGGTTGTTGCGTAGCCTGCATGGCCATTCTTTCTTGTTGAACTTTCGCTGGAGCATCAGCGCTGCCCCTTTTGGGGCAATGAGCCTGCACTCCATCATTGTGTCATCATTTGCCCACCCCAGTGCTCCAAGCAGCAAGCATGTTCATGAGGAAAAATGCATTTGCATGCATTGATTGAATTGAGATTGAGATTGAAATTGAGGATCGTGTTCGGAATCAAATTGCCAAAATGGACTTGATCAGCGATTTTTTCAGTCTCTCATTGCCATGTCAATCACTACACTGAACAAAGTTGGATATCACCATTGCAAAAGAAAAGCATGCCAAGCATCTTAAAACATTAGGTTAGCCACATGCATTTCTTTTCATGACCAACAAAAAAGCAGTGGAATTTACTTCCACATTCAATCAAATGATCCTTTCACTAAAAGAAGAGTTGTCAATCATCTTCTTGAAAATTGATTGCTCTTCAAGGATGAAATTAAAAAAATATTGGAATATTGCGATACCATCACCTAGTATTGGTATAGCCTCAAACTGCTTTCCCTCTTCATTGATCTTTGTAAGCGAGAACCCCATGCCCATTCCTTGGCTGTCTGCACTCAAATCCATTCCCTGGGGCAATGTCATGGAGCACGCCCCCAAAGTGCTCGACAAAGCACGCAACTACATGTCTTCTAAAGAAAACGACGCCCCCTCTGCGCCGGTGGAGAAAGTGCCCGAGGGTGAACTTGAGACCCAACTGGCCCTGGCGTTGAGCAACATCAAAACCCTACAGCAACAAATCATGGGCTTGAGTGAGAAGATGACACAACTCTCAGATCAGCAATCGGCGATCAAGTCGGAGGTGGGCCGTCTTCGCAAACAAGACCGCTGGCAAAAGGCTTTGATCGTCCTCCTCTTGCTTTTGGTGGGAGGGTGTTATGGCCTGGGGTACTTCAAACTACCCTTTTGATGGCCACCTTCCAACTGTTGCAATGAACAGCTTAAAAGCTCTCACTTTCCTCGCTGTTGAAAATTTTTAGGCTCGTATTATTCATCAAACTCATTAATATGCGATTAAAATAAGTTTTTTTAAATCTTTACCAATATTTTCATGAGTACTTTTGCCAATCAACTGAAATCTGAAATTGCGCGCATTGCTAAAAAAGAAATAAAACTAGAAACGCCAAGCCTGAAAAAATCTTCGGCCCAATACCGCTCGGATATCGCAGCGCTCAAGCGCCGTGTGGCGGCATTGGAAACTTTGGTGAGTAAGCTCAGCAAGCTCACGCCTCATCCGCTCAAGGTAGAAGAAGCAACAGATGCCAGTCCTATGCGCTTCAGGGCAGACGGATTTGCGAGTATGAGAAAGAAGCTCGCCATCACGGCCCAGGAAATGGGCAGCTTGGTCGGTGTCACGGCCCAGTCTATCCTCAAGTGGGAACACGGGAAATCCAAACCCCGCGCCAGTCAACTCTTGGCCATTGCCGCTGTTCGTAAAATGGGCAAGCGAGATGTCCAAGAACGCCTACTGGCGAGCAAATAAATCGTTCGTCTTCGGGATTGATTCAGTGAAGAATAGAATGGGTGCCTAGCACCCATTTTTTATAGCCTGTCCTTGGCCTTGGTGTTGACTGTATCCCATTGGCACAGAGATAAAACGTCAAGGTTTTAAAAACATGGGACTGGCTCTTTTACAAAATGGCCTTGTATTGAACTCTTCAACCCTTCTTCAATTACCCCCAACCCTTGACTTATTTCCCAGTCTCATTGTCGGCATACTTATCTAGCAAATCGCGTACGTTTTTTTGTGCAACCAAAATATTGCCACCCGCTAAACTCCGCAACTTGGACGATGACGCGCTCGCGACCGATTTTACGGATTCTTCTGGCTCCAAGGTACTGTCTGGATAGGTGCTTGACGAGATGGAAAACGACAACTGAGTGCTCGATAAATTGAAAGATGATTTGACTGGTTTCATAGACCGCCCCTGGTAGTTTTGAATCGAGTAGCGTGGTGCATTGTTGCCGTTTTGACCCAACACATACAATCACTACGGCACTCTTTCTCATTAATGCATAAAACATGCCCAGACTGGAAGCGGACAAGTTTTGCCAATTCAACGCTCATTTGGTGGTTTTAGATCAACTTTTCCAGGCATTTGTCCTTTTTTGATATGAAAATTCAATGATCTCGCGCAGTAATTATTCCCTAGCTCTCACTTTGCTGATCCAAATGGCCAGCGCGGCCATGGTACTCGCCCCTACAGCAATAGCGCCAGTCTTGTTGCTTCAACACCAGTGGCAAAGCAATGTCATTGGTTTATACATCAGCATTGTGTATTTCAGTGCGGCCACGTCTGGTGTCTTTGCCACCACAATGATCCAGAAACTCGGACCCATCAGGACGAGTCAAATTGCACTCTTATTTTCTTGTGCAGGATTGTTCTTGATACTCAATGATTTTTTGCTACTCAATATCTTGGGTTCGATCTTATTGGGGATCGGGTATGGCCCAATCACACCAGCGAGCTCAGATATTTTGGTGAGAACCACCCCACAAAACAGATTCTCATTGATATTTTCCATCAAACAGACTGGCGTGCCTCTCGGTGGTGCATTGGCGGGACTGTTGATACCGAACTTGACCCATTATAAGGATGCAGACTTTGCCATGCTGGTGCTGTTGCTGATCACCTTGACGATTGCTTGGCTTGCTCAGAGCTTGCGCCACGAGCTTGATGAAAACCGCAGTCCCCATGCACCATGGCCCACGGTGTATCGATTTTTTTCACCCATACGATTTGTTTTATCCCATCCCATCTTATCGATCCTGTGTTTGTGCTCATTTGTGTTTTCAATCGTTCAGATTTGCTTGAGCTCATATTTGGTGACCTACCTCAATGTCTCGTTGAAGTGGTCATTGATTGCTGCCGGTGTGGGGTTTTCATTCGCTCAGTTCTCTGGGGTGGCTGGGCGAATCGCGTGGAGCATAGTGGCCGATAAAACTGGCAAGCCTATTCAAGCTTTACTGGCACTAGCAACTCTGATGGGCGTATCGTGTTTGAGCATGCTCTACCCAGAAGTGAGCACACCAGAGTGGGTTGTCTATGCAATCATTTGCATCTTTGGGGCCACAGCAATCAGCTGGAACGGTGTTTACTTGGCTTATGTTGCGCAAATTGCCAAAACTGAAAACGCAGCCCAAGCCACCGCAGGCTGTTTATTCTTCACCTTCATCGGCGTCGTTGTGGGCCCGCCAATTTTTGGCTACATGGTCATCATGACCAACAACATCGGACTGTGTTTTTCTTTTCTTTGTCTACCCTTACTCTTCATCGCATTGGTATTGAAGAAGTTGAATCAAACGCCAGCTTGAATATCAGTCCCATTCCAAGATTGACATACAACATCATTTCATTGACAAACCAAAGTCACTGCATTTTTTGAAACTCGAAATTTCCATCCAAAACTTTGGCAAGAGTGCCTCATTGTGTTTGGGTTTGGCCTCTTTCATGGACTCGGGTTTGCAAGTGCCATGTCCACGATCCCCAATGAGAGTAGATATCCAATCATTTCGATCTTGGGTTTTAATCTGGGCATCGAATTGGGTCAACTCATCACCTCTTTGGCAATTTTGCTTGTCCTCTTGGCGTTAAAGCAATTTCCACCTGTGTATCAAAATACCCCTAGAGCCATTGCAATTTTCTCTTTGATCGTGGGGTGCTATTGGTTTGTTGAAAGACTATTTTTTCAATGATCTTGTGTCTGGAGATTTGTCTCTCACTCACAAAGAAGAGTTCGCTCCATTGATGGCCCATTCGTACATACCGAATTCAATCTCGCAATCGCTCTCTCACCTCAGGAAACTGCCCTTCAAATTCAAGAGATGATCGATTCAAACACTCAAATAGGATTTGAGTGTTTGTGGGTCTCTTGCCAAGTCCTGCATGCTGGCATGGTGCTTGACTTCTCCCTTCTCCAGCACATACACGTAGTCCGAGACCCATTTTGCAAAATGCAAATTTTGCTCACTCAGCAAGATACTGACCCCCTGACGCTTCAAGGCCAAGATCATCTCCCCCATTTGCTCCATGATCAATGGCGCAACACCTTCAGACGGCTCATCGAGCAAGAGGACCAGTGGGTTGCCCATCAAACTTCTGGCCACTGTGAGCATTTGCTGCTCACCTCCGCTCATGTGAGAGCCCAAGCGGTTGGGCATTTGCGCCAAGTTTGGAAACAACACACCAAGCCGCTCAAAGTCCCAAAACGGCGCTTCTCTTCCATCGGGAAAGCGCCTCTTGCCCTGGCGCGCCACGCTCAAGTTCTCCAGCACCGTGAGTTCACCAAAAATCCGACGATCTTCGGGTACGTAAGCCAACCCCTTTTGGGCCGCCTCATAAGGTTCACACCCTTGTTGGTCTTGACCTAGAAATAAAACCTGCCCGGTTTTTTGAGCGATCAGTCCCATGAGCGACTTGAGAGTCGTGGATTTGCCTGCACCATTGCGACCCATGAGCGCCACAACTTCGCCGCGACGCACTTTCAGATTCACATCAAAGAGGATTTGTGCCGCACCATACCACGCACAAAGATCCTTGCACTCGAGCATGACCTCAAGCGATGGGCTTGGGTCTGAGGGTTGAGATGCGTGCGGGTCTCTCATGCCCCATGCCCCAGACCAAACAAGGGTTGATCGCCACCCAAATAGACCTTTTGCACCAAAGTGTTGTCTTGCACGTCTTGGGGTGAGCCTTGCGCAATCAACTCACCACCCGCCAACACCAAGACACGGTCCGCATAGCCAAAGACAACGTCCATGCTGTGCTCTGTGAATAAAACGGCCAAGCCGTTTGCCAAAGACTGCCTGTTGCGCACCAACTCCCGGGTCAAGGCCATCAAATCATTGCGCTCTTGTGGTGCCATCCCCGCTGTGGGCTCATCCATCAACAGCAAGAGCGGCTCGTTGGCCAATGCGATGGCCAACTCCAAACGCTTGACGTCTGCGTAAGCCAAAGCAGCACAAGCCTTGTCTGCATCCTTGTGCAAGCCAACCAAGCGCAAGAATTCAATGGCCTCGTCTCTTTTGAAGTGGGTTGCACGCTGCCACATGGCATACAGTTGGTGGTGGGCCGACAAGAGGGCCATTTGGACGTTCTCCGCCAGCGTCATGGAAGAAAAAGTCTGGGCGATTTGAAATGTGCGACTCACCCCTTTTTGCCAAGTTTGTCGTGGCGACAAGCCCAGCAATGACTCCCCCTTGAAATCAATCGTGCCATGATCGGGCCGAATTTGACCATTGAGCATATTGAAGGTGGTCGATTTGCCTGCACCGTTGGGGCCGATCAAGGCCAGCATCTCACCGGAGTGCAGTTCAAATGAAATACCCTTGAGCGCTTGATTGCCGCCAAAGCTTTTTTGCAAGTTGTTCACCACCAAGACGCTCATGGGGCCAATTCCTTGCGAGACGGCACACGCCACGTTCTCCATGCCGGACCCAAAAATCCAGCCAAGCCACCCGGAAACACCAGCACCAGCAAGAGTATTGCGCCACCCAGGCACGCACGCCAGTACTGGGTCTCTCGCACGATCACGTCTTGCATCCAAGTAAAGCTCACCGAACCCAAGAGTGGACCAGAAATGGTCTGCACTCCGCCCAAGAGCACCATCACCAACGCATCCACGGACTTCGAGAGCCCCAGGGTGTCGGGTGAGATGCTGCCTTTTGAATACGCAAACAAAGCACCCGCAAGACCGGCATAAGCACCCGAGACCACCAATGCAATCCATTGCAAGGTCTTCACATCCAGGCCAATCGCCTGCGCCCTCACACTTGAGTCCCGAGCACTTCTGAGCGCATACCCCAAGGGCGAGAACACCATGCGGCGCAAGAGATAGAGCGACAGGCCCACCAAGACCAAGGTGAGGTAATAATAATGTTCCTTCTCTTTGAAGGCCAAACTCGGCCACACCCCCGTGAGCCCATTGCTCCCACCGGTGAAGCCATCCCACTGAAAGCAAATGGACCACAAAATCTGACTGAAAGCCAAGGTGAGCATGGCCAAATACACCCCGCTCAAGTGCACGCAAAACCACCCCATCACCAACGCAAAAAACGCCGTGATGAGTGGCGCCAAGAGCAGTGTCATCTCCATGGGCACCTTGGCTTTCAAGCTCAATAGAGCTGCACTATAAGCACCCAGCCCAAAAAAAGCGGCATGACCAAAGGAGAGCATGCCAGCAGGGCCCATTAAAAAATGCAAGCTGCAAGCAAAGAGTGTTGCGGTCATCACGTCAATGGCCAAGACGGTCGTGTAGGCACCACCTTGCGTGAGAGTGGGCAGCAACAACAAGAGGCCCACCAACATGAGCCACCCCCAACTCGACACTGTACTGCCCAAGGTATAGGGTGCTTGTGCAGGGGCGTTGCCTTTGCTTGGCGACTGCTCTCTCCCCATCAGCCCCCAGGGGCGAACAACCAAGACCACGGCCATGACTAAAAATTCAGCCACCAAGGTGAGTTTGGAAAAGGCCAAGGTGATTCCGCCCCACTCCACCGTTCCGATGGCAATGCACATGGCCTTGACTTCTGCGATCAAGAGAGCAGCCACATAGGCGCCGGGGATGGATCCCAAGCCTCCCACCACCACGACCACAAACGCCTCCCCGATGGAGGCCATGTCCAAGTTGAGATTGGCGGGCTCTCTGGGCAATTGCAACGCTCCGGCCCAACCGGCCAAGGCACAGCCCAGTGCAAAGACAGCGGTGAACAACCAGCGCTGCTGCACCCCCAAGGCCCCGACCATTTCACGGTCTTGGCTGGCGGCTCGAATGAGCACGCCAAATCGTGTTTTTTTCAGAGTAAACCAAAGAATCCCGAGTATCACGGGACCCACAACCATCAAAAACAAATCATAGCTGGGCACTTTGCGCCCCAGTATGTCCACCGCGCCTGTGAGCCCTGGGGCCCTGGGACCCATCAAGTCTTCTGCACCCCAAAGCCACAGTGCGGCGTCCTTGAAGATCAACACCAGCGCAAAGGTGCCCAACAGCTGAAAAATCTCCGGTGACTTGTACATGCGTCGCAAGAGGATGACCTCAATCCCCCCGCCCAAAAGACCCACCACCACCCCACTCAACACCATCAAGGGCCAATAGCTCACTGCCAAGCCCCACGTTCTCCCCAAGCCATCGGTCAAGGCGAAGGCAATGTACACGCCGAGCATGAAAAAGGAGCCATGGGCGAAGTTGACGATCCTTGAGACCCCAAAGATGAGGGACAAGCCCGCAGCGACCAAAAACAAAGAGGAGGCTTGGGCCAGGCCATTCAACAATTGAACTACAAAGGAGGACAATTCCATGGTCATCTCATTGGGCGCGCACAGGACTCAAGCGATTGGACTTGAGGCTCAATCGGGGGCGCGGAGTTTTTTCACCTCGTCTGCACTGGGCTGGAAGGCGGCACCGTCCATGTATTTGTAGTCCACCATGACCCCTTTGCCATTGTCATTTTTGATCTTGCCAACATAAGCCCCCATGGTGGATTGGTGGTCCTCGGGCCTGAAGGTGATTTTCCCAAACGGTGTCCCAAGAGTGAGACCCTGAAAAGCAGTGATCAGCCTCTCGGTGTCGGAGCTCTTGGCTTTTTTGACGCCTTCGGCGATGGCTTTGATCATGGTGTAGCCCACGATGGAGCCCAAACGGGGGTGCTCACCAAAGCGTTTTTGATACGCACTCAAGAACGCTTTGTGCTCAGCCGTGTCGATGGTGCTCCATGGGTAGCCCGTGACGATCCATCCATTGGGGGTTTCATCCTTCAACGCATCCAAGTACTCGGGCTCGCCAGTCAAAAGACTCACCACCAAGCGCCCGTCAAAGAGTCCTCGGGTATTGCCTTCACGCACGAATTTGGTCAAGTCCCCAGCAAAGAGCACGTTAAAGATGGCATCGGGCTTGGCATCGGCCAAGGCCTGGGCCACGGCGCCTGCATCAATTTTGCCAAGCGCAGGAGCTTGCTCACCGACAAATTCGACATCGGGCTGAGCGGCCTTCAAGAGCGCTTTGAAGGTTGTGGCCGCCGATTGACCGTATTCATAATTGGGGTAGACCACCGCCCAGCGTTTTTTCTTCATCTTCACCGCTTCTGGCACCAGCATGGCCGCTTGCATGTAGGTGGACGCGCGCAGTCTGAAGGTGTAGCGGTTTCCACCTTGCCAGACCATTTTGTCGGTCAAAGGCTCGCCCGCCATGAAAAAGATCTTCCTTTGTTTGGCAAAGTCGGCCAACGCGAGGCCAATATTGGACAAAAAGGTGCCCGCCAAGACATCGACCTTTTCTCTTGAGAGCAACTCTTCGGCGGCACGCACCGCGTCGCCTGGGTTGGCATTGTCGTCTCTTGTCAAGAGCTCGAGCATTTTGCCATTCACGCCACCCGCGGCATTGATCTCTTCAAGGGCCAAGTCCATGCCTTTTTTGTAGGGATCCAGAAAAGCCGGTTGCGCTTTGTAGCTATTGATCTCACCAATTTTGAAGGTGTTTTGGCTCCAAGAGGAAAAGGCACTCAGCACCATGCTGAGGGCCACAAGGTGTTTGATGCGCGGGCGAACGAGTTTCATTGAGTGATATCCAAAATTAAGAAAACATTGACTTGATCATTGCACAACAATCAATCCAAGAAAATTCAACAGACCATGGTCTTGTCGCTGTGCACCTGCCTTTTTGAGCTTCTTGGTGCCCAATGGGCGTTGAGCCAGCAAGATTACATCAATTTTGTCGTTTTGCAGCTCCTTGGCAGCCGAATGGCAATTCGTTGAGTTGACCACCCAGCGAGCTCTCCAACGCGCCTTGGGTCCCATTCTTCTTGCAAACCCCATGCAGTGACAAGACTTTAGTGAGGTGATTTGTCCTCGGCCCAAGGGGCCAGTTCCCTAGGCCAAAGGCGCAACCGATGCACCCAAGATGTGGTGGCGCAGCATCGCATCGGCCACAAATCCACTGGACTTCATCTCCTCCACAAATTGCGACAAAACCTGGGCCACCTCTGCTCCACGCCCTTTGGGCACCCCCATCGCTTGCTCAATCACCATGAAGCGTCCCGGCAAGAGTCGCAAACCGGGGTGCTTCAGAGCATCGGCTTCCAATTGTTGCCTCACCCCAGCGGCCACTTCATGACCTTCCGCCAAAAACACATTGACCACCGTGGGTGAGGTCGGCGCGCGAACAATTTCAGCAGACTTGATTTCACGACTGAGGTACAAATCATAGGCACTGCCCTTGCCCACCACCACGCGGTTTTTAGATGCATCGACCTCTTCGTTGTGTTGAATGGAGGAATCGGCTTTGACAAGGTATGCGCCCTCGATCAAGACATAGGGTGCGGTGAAAGAGATGCCTTCACCTCTCAAGGGATCGATCGCAAAAAAACCAAAATCGGCTTCTTCCTTGGTGACCGCTTCCACGGACTTGCCCGCCGAATCAAACACCACCAATTCAAGATCCAGCCCCAACTTCTTGGCAAAAGCGTTTGCCAAGTCGATCGAGATCCCAAAGGGCTGCCCAGACACAGGATCCTTGTTGGCCAAAATAGGATTTCCCAAATTGATGGAGGCACGCAAATGCCCTTTGGGGGCGAAAGTTTGAAGCAAAGCGTTGGGCAGGGTCATGGCGGTCAAGTGTTCCAAGTGTTTGAGTTGAATCAGGGATTAAAGAGTGTTTAACGGGTTAAAAGGGTTTAAAGGGTTTAAAGGGTGGCGGTTTAAAGGGGTGATTAAATCTTGGTCAAATCGATGACATCAGAGTGTTCAATGTTTTCTGTGAACCACACACGAATGCCGGCCGCGCGCTCGCCCAAATGACAAGGCTGCCCCTTCTCGTCCAAAGTCATGGTCAAATCATGACCAGGGATCAGCAAGTTGCCGGGTCGTTGTGTCCAAAAGGCCCAGATGAGTTCAATGGAGCGAGCGCTCTCCTCAGCGTCATCGGTATCAATGACTTTTTTGGACAACAATTCACCGCGGTTTTTGGCCGCGTCCCCAGTGAACAAAATATCATGGTCCCCATTGTTCAAGACAAAGAGCAAATGCCCCGGGGTGTGGCCAGGCACTGCATGGGCCACCATGCCGGGGATGAATTCCTGGCCTGAGCTCACCGTCTGCACACGGGTGGATCTTGCCAGTTCTTGGACATACAACTCAGGCAGCGGATCAAAACCCGGTGGCTGCGCCTTGGCCCAATCCATCTCGGTTTGCCCTATCCAGATCTTGGCTTTGGGAAACAAGGTGAAGTTCACGATGTGATCATAGTGGGCATGGGTCAAGACCACATCGCTCACATCCGACGGATCCACCGATAGCTCCTTCAAACGGCGCTCGAGCGGCTTTCTCATCCCAAAGGCGCCCACATCCAGGAGGATGGTGCGGCCTTCCCCGCGAATCAAGGTCACGGTGCTCCAACCCAAACCGCCATGACAAATCGATCTGCCTGGAAAGCCTTGAATCAAAACATCAACTTGGTAGCGATGCATAAGCGCCTTTGCCAAAGATTAAAAAAAAGAAAAAACAGTCACTCAGCACTGATGTGAGCATCAGCGATCAGTTTTCCGTACAGGTGCAAGTCCGATTGTATTTGTTGTGCAAACTCAGCAGGCGTGCCGCCCACAATCTCATTGCCCCCGTCGTCGACCAAGCGGCGGATCACGGTGGGTGACTTCAATGCCTTGAGCGCTTCCGCATTCAATCTGCGAACGATGGCCGCGTCTGTCCCCGCCGGTGCCAACAAGCCCTGAAACTGAGAGACGTCAAAGCCTTTGAATCCGAGTTCCTGCAGGGTGGGCAAGCTGGCCATGCCCTTGCTGCGCTTTTGAGATGAGACTGCAAATCCCCTCAATTTATTGGCCTTCATCAGGGGAATGGCGGTGACCAAGGGCTCAAAGGTGAAGGTGAGCTGGCCCCCGAGCAAATCGGCCAACGCAGGAGCAGCACCCTTGTAAGGTACGTGGGTCATCTCCACATTGGCCATCAGCGCCAAGAGCTCTCCAGCGAGATGTCCTCCTCCACCAATGCCTGTCGACCCATACGAGTACGCCTTCGGGTTGGCCCGGGCCCCGGCAATGATCTCACCGATGTTTTGAATGGCAGAGCCATAGGGCACCACCAAAGCATATTGGTAAGTGATGAGTAGACTGATGGGAGAGAAGTCCTTCACCGGATCAAACGGCACTTTTTTATAGAGCACCGGATTGATCACCAAGGGGCCGCTGGCGGTGAGGAGCAAGGTGTAGCCATCTGGTGCTGCCTTGGCCACCAGGTCCGAACCAATGTTGCCGTTTGCGCCAGGGCGATTGTCCACCAGCACAGTCTGCCCCAGACTCTCGGACATGGACTGCGCGACCAAGCGTGCGGTGATGTCGGCGGCACCTCCAGCAACATAGGGCACGATCATTTTGATGGGCTTCTCAGGATAGACTCCATGCGCAGTGGCAGTTTGAGCCCTGACGGGTGCCACCGCCAACCAAGGCGCGAGGGCGAACCATAAAACCCCCGCGGCCAAGAGGCGCGAGCTTCGATTCAAGGCGTGCGTGTTCATCGTTTTACTCTCCGGCATATTGCCTCAACATGTCTAGCGTCTCGGTGCTCATCTCCAGTCCCATTTTGCGCTGTTTCTCCAATTTGGCCAACTCGATCATGCCAGGCACGATGACAGGCTTGCTGGGGTCAGCCGGTGGGCTATCGGTCAAGATCCGAGCAAAGTCAACCATGCGCTCGCTGAGCCACTCACTCGAGCCCAGTCTCTTGGTATCGATCAAGATGAAGAAGTGGCCCAAGTTTTGTGGCTCATCGGGTGAATCTTGCCAAGATTTGATGTGGGTGAGATAGGCCGCGTTGGACAACAGCCCTGCAAACAAGTCCACCATCAACGCCAGTCCATAGCCTTTGTGTCCACCAATGGGCAACAAAAATCCGTCCAACGCGGCTTTGGGGTCCGTGGTCGGGTTGCCCTTGGCATCGGTCCCCCAAGTGTCAGGGATGCTCTCACCACGCTTGAATGCATTTCGCAGTTTGGCGCGCGCGACCACACTCATGGCCATGTCGAGCAAAAACGGGGCACCATTGGGATTGGGCACCCCAAACCCCAAGGGGCTGTTGCCCAGCCTCGCATCCGACCCCCCCCAAGGTGCAATGGTGGTGGTGGCGTTGCTACCGATGATGCTGGCAAAGCCCTTTTCTGCAGCCAGCACAGAATAAGGCGATATGGGACCAAAATGGTTGCTGCCCCTGGCAAAGGCCACCGCAATGCCAAACTCTCCCGCTGCCGCCATGGCCGCTTCAAGCGCGCGCATCCCCACCACAGGGCCCACGCCATTGTCACCATCCACACCGATCATGGCTGGCGCCAAGCGCTCGATGCGAATGTTGGGCTCGGGATTGATGCCGCGAATTTTAAGCCGCTCACCATAGGATTCAATTCGACTCAGGCCATGGGTGGACAAACCAAAGAGGTCGGCCATCACGAGGATGTGCACCAAGTCCTCGGTGTCTTTTTCACTCATGCCAAGCTTCATGAAAGCCCTCTTGCCCAGGGCTTTGAGCTCCACTTCTGAAATGATTTGGTGGGCTGGGGTTTTAGCGTTCATGAAAGTCCTATATCGTGGAAATGGTGGTTAAGAAACAATGATAAATTAAAAGATTAAAAATCTCCAAGAGGGCCCGGGTTCATAGCCTCAGAGAAAACAAGACGCTCAAGTCTTGGAGATGCTCGATGTTGTTGACCTGCGCCAACCACGCCATGCAATCCGCTTCATTGAGTCGCCCGGCACTCAAGCCCAAAAACCGCTCGGCCACTTCTTGTGCGCTCATCGGGTTTTGCGG
>CAIPFK010000214.1 GCA_903864315.1 uncultured Burkholderiales bacterium
TGCACCGCTGGACTTACTCGCCCACAGGGCACTTGCTGGGCGCTCCTCATTTTGATCGCGACCCGTGCCTGAATTTGCAGCAGCACACTTTGCAAAACTGGAACGGTTTATTGTTTGAATACAATGGACGCGACATCCACCAGGACTTGCAAAACATGGGCCCCCGAGGGCAACTCGATTTCACCGGTTACCAACTGGCCAAGGTGCAACTGCACGAATGCAATTACAACTGGAAAACCTTTGTCGAGGTCTACTTGGAGGACTACCATGTCGGCCCCTTTCACCCCGGTCTGGGTCAGTTTGTCGAGTGCGATGATCTGGCTTGGGAGTTCAAGCCCGAGTTCTCTGTTCAAACGGTGGGAATTGCCAACCGTTTGACACGCTCAGGCTCACCCGTCTATGACAGATGGCAAAAGGCCTTGCTCCATTACACCCAAGGCAAGACCCCCAACCAAGGGGCCATATGGCTCACCTACTACCCCCACATCATGGTGGAGTGGTATCCGCATGTGCTCACGGTCTCGACCCTGTGGCCCATGGGGCCCAGAAAAACCCTCAATAAAATCGAATTTTTCTATCCCGAAGAGATCGTGGCCTTTGAGCCCGAATTCGTGCAAGCCCAGCAAGCCGCCTACATGGAGACTTGCATTGAAGACGATGAGATCGCCGAGCGCATGGACGCAGGCCGACTCGCACTCTTGAACCGTGGGCTCAACGAAACCGGACCCTACCAAAGTCCCATGGAAGACGGCATGCAGCATTTTCACGAGTGGTACCGCAAAAAGATGCAAGCGAGCACTTGAGGAGCTGCGGCTTGGCCAGTCTGCTCGGTTGATGGGTTGATTGATCGATTGGCTTGCACCATGGTGGTGTTGGCGTCTTTGATCCAAGTCGTCTGAGTGTTTTGCCCCCACAGCCCGCAAGGAGTGCTTCGCTTTGAAACAACCCCCCACTTTTTCTCTGACACTGCAAGTAGCGGATCTCGCCCAAGCCCTCAACGGCACGGGGGCTCACTCGGCTCAGGCCCATTGGCTCATCTTTGATGTGAGCCATGACTTGACCAATGGCGCTTGGGGTAGAGAACAGTACGAACTGGCCCATATTGCGAGCGCACGTTATGTCGACCTGCATACGGATTTGAGTGCGCATGATGGACAACCCGCCATCAATGGTGGTCGTCACCCCTTGCCCACGCGTGAGCACTTTGCCCACTGGATGGCCCATCAAGGCATCACGCCTGACACCCAGGTGGTGGTGTATGACAGGAATGGCATGAATTTTTGTGCTCGCCTGTGGTGGATGCTGCAGTGGTGCGGTCACCACAAAGTGGCCGTTTTGAACGGTGGGCTCAAAGCGTGGCAAGAAAGTGGTGGCGCCCTTGATGGTGGCCCGGGTGTTCAACGTGCTCCCAAAGCCTCAGGCCTTGACGCAATCGAGCCCTATGAGCTGGGTCCTCCATTGGTCCAATTGCGAGATCTGCACTTTGTATTGGAGCACTTGGACGCGAGGGATCAAACACTCATTGATGCACGCGCCACGCCCCGCTACCTTGGCCTTCAAGAGCCACTGGACCCGATCGCAGGTCACATCCCAGGCGCATTGAACCGTCCTTTTGTCGAGAACTTTGATGCCCAGGGCTACTTTAAACCGGCCGCTCAACTCAAAGCCGAGTTTGAGACACTGTTGGCAGGACGAGATCCGCAAAGCGTGGTCCACCATTGCGGCTCAGGGGTGAGCGCCATCCCCAATATTTTGGCAATGACCTTGGCTGGGCTGGGACCCAGCGCCCTTTATGCAGGAAGCTGGAGCGAGTGGTCGCGCACACCGGGCCTGCCCGTGCAAACACCTCAAGCGTGAACGCTCAGCATCGGGGCCGTTGAATGGATGGACCCGGTGCAGTGGATGAAGACCCCCCACCACTTGAAGACCTCATCAAGTCCAATTCATGAGCCACAAGCTCAACTGCACCAAACCCATTCCGGCAAAGAGCCAAGTGATTTGCATAAGGGTTTGGCTCGAGCTCAAACGCTTTTGCAGTTGAGGAATCAAATCCGCCAAGGCCACGTAAACATAGCTGCTCGATGCGATGCACAGCAAATACGGCATCCACGATTCATGGCCGCGCAAAAGTCCAAACGCCAAGAAGCCACCCACACAGGTGACAAAGCCTGAGAGCGCCAATTTAAAAATCGCTTTGGCCTGTGCATTGCCCCCTTGCACCAGCACCACCAAATCGCCCATGTGATGCGGTATTTCATGCGCCAAGACGGCCAAGGTGGCCACCCAACCGAGATGGATGCTCACCATAAAGGCACCAGCAACCAACACACCATCACCAAAGGCATGAACACTGTCTCCCAGCAAGACAGACCAACTGCCCGCAAAAGTACGCTCTGGGGAGTGGTCCATGCCCGAATGATCGTGAACATGGTGATGAACTGGCTCGTGTTCATGAGTTTCCTGAACATGGGAGTGTTCATGCCCATGGTGCCACAACTCGGCCTTGTCCAAGAGAAAGAAAAAAATCAAACCCAGCAGCAAAATCAAAAACAAATCCCCCGCCCCCACTGGCGAGGAGAAGGCTTCGGGCAAGAGGTGTAAAAATGCCGTCGCCAACAAGGCGCCAGCAGCCAAACTCAGCAAATGCTGCTGAAAACGACTCCACAACGCTTTGGCAAACACGTAAGCCAACAACACGCTGCCCACACCGCAGACCAACGTGCCCAAGAAAATATTGAGCAGCATCATGGAGCGATACCGCCCAGATCATTGGCCATGAGGTCATGGCACATTGGACAGCGAACAGAGTGCATCAGTGTGCCTCGTCCCAATTGACCCCATGGCCCATCTCGGCCAGGAGCGGTACTTTGAGTGCGGCCACTCCAGCCATCAGCGCCGGCACATTGGCATGCAGCCAGTCCCACTCGTCCAAGGGGACTTCAAAAACCAACTCGTCATGAACTTGCATGATGATGAGGGTGTGTTTGCCTTCCAAGTCAAGCACGTTTTGAATTTTGATCATGCTCATTTTGATCAAATCAGCGGCTGTGCCTTGCATGGGCGCATTGATGGCCGCTCGCTCCGCGGCACTTCGCCTGGGGCCGTTGGGGGAATTGATCTCAGGCAGGTACAAACGCCGGCCAAACACCGTTTGCACGAAGCCCTTATTTTTAGCGCTCTCACGGGTGCTCTCCATGTAGCGCTTGACCCCGCTAAAGCGCTCAAAATAGCGCTCAATGTAGAGCTTGGCTGCTTGCTGCTCAATGCCGAGTGCTTTGGCCAAGCCAAAGGCACTCATGCCGTAGATCAATCCAAAATTGATCACTTTGGCGTAGCGGCGTTGCTCGGACGAAACCTCGTCGGGGGCAACTCCAAAGATCTCGCTTGCGGTCGCTTTGTGCACATCCACGCCGTCTTGAAAGGCCTTCAAGAGTGCCTCATCGCCACTCAAATGGGCCATGATGCGAAGTTCAATTTGGCTGTAATCGGCGCTGGCGATCAATCTGCCTGGAGGTGCTACAAATGCTTCGCGCACGCGCCTGCCCTCCAGCGTTCGAACGGGGATATTTTGCAAATTGGGATCGTTGCTCGACAGCCTTCCCGTCACCGCGACCGCCTGGGCGTAATGGGTGTGCACGCGCCCAGTGCGCGCCAGTGCCATGCCCGCGAGCTTATCGGTATAGGTGCCTTTGAGTTTGCTCAGCCCTCGGTGCTCCAAGATTTTGGCAGGAAGTGGGTAATCCAGGGCCAGCTTTTCCAGCACTTCCTCGTCGGTACTGGGGGCACCTTTGGCGGTTTTTTTAACCACCGGCAAGCCCAAACGCTGAAAAAATATCTCTCCAATTTGCTTGGGCGAACTCAAATTGAAGTCGCTACCCGCCAATTCATGGGCCTCGAGTTCGAGTTGTTCAAGCCTTGTCCCAAGCTCCAGGCTTTGTTGGGCAAGTGTGGGCGCATCAATGAGCACCCCATTGCGCTCGACCCGAAAGAGAGCTTCGCTGCTTTGAATCTCCAAATCATAAATGAACTTCAACGGGTCGTCGTTTTTCAAAATCGGCCACAGCGCTTGGTGCACTTGCAGTGTCATGTCCACATCTTCACAAGCGTATTGGGCTGCCTTGTCAAGCGAGACTTGGGCAAATGGGATTTCAGACGCGCCCTTGCCACAAAGATCCTCATAGGAAAGGCCTGATTTAGAGAGATGGCGCAACGCCAAATTTTGCAAATTGTGGGGCCGATGCACTTCCAGCACATAACTCTCTAGCATCGTGTCGTGGACAAAGCCCGCCACTTCAATGCCATGGTTGGCAAAAACGTGTCGGTCGTATTTCACATGCTGGCCGAGTTTGAGGTGTTTGGCATTCTCCAACCAAGGCTTGAGTTGGGCCAAGACCTCATCCCTGGGCAACTGCACTTGAGCGTCTTGGAGTTGGTGAGCGAGGGGCACATACGCGGCCACACCAGGCGCAATGCACCAACTCAAACCGATGATCTGGGCTTGCATCTCCACCAAGGAGTCGGTTTCGGTGTCCAGACTCACCAAAGCAACGTCTTGAATCATCACGCGCCAGCGCTCAAAATCCTCCCAAGTGGTGATGCATTCGTAGCGGGAACTGTCCATGGTGGATGTTTTGCTGGCCACATCTCCCAATAAGTCACCCCCTTCTTGCGAATTTGCATCGTCGCCTTGGAGCTCCAACGTGCCTTGCCCACCCGCAGGGTCGGCTGCCCGCTCGGGCCTTGCGCTCTTGCCCTTGCCGCCTTGGAGCTGCGCAGTGGTGCTCGTGATCAGCCCCTTGAAGCCATAGGTTTGGTAAAACTGCAGCAAGGCTTGGGGCTCGGGCTCTTGGCGCTTCAAGTGAGCCATGGCCTCGGGATTGGGCCACTGGGGCAAATGGTCACCCAAGTCGCAATCGACTCGGATGGTGACGAGCTTGGCGGCCATGGGCAACCACTCCAAGCTGCTTCGCAAATTCTCTCCAACGACGCCGGTGATCTCCTCCTTGTGCGCCAAAATGCCGTCCAAACTGCCATACTTCTCCAGCCATTTGACAGCTGTTTTGGGGCCCACCTTGGGCACGCCTGGCACATTGTCCACGCTGTCGCCCACCAAGGTCTGGTAGTCGATCATTTGCTGGGGTGACACGCCAAACTCGGCTTTGACGCCCGCAACATCGCGTTTTTTCTGACCCATGGTGTCAAA
>CAIPFK010000215.1 GCA_903864315.1 uncultured Burkholderiales bacterium
AAGACATCCCGAGGTTATCCTTTTTGATGAGCCATTGAGTCACTTGGATGCCGATCAACGTGTGCAACTCAGAACCGAGATCAAGCGACTTCAAATCACCAATGGCCTCACCTCTGTCTTGGTCACCCATGATCAAACCGAAGCCATCTCCATGGCCGATGTGGTTGCGGTGATGGATGGCGGCGTGCTCGCACAAGTGGACTCGCCTCAAGGAATCTACGACAGTCCCAGCAATTTATTCGTGGCGGGCTTTATCGGTGAGCCACCCATGAACTTTATAAAAGCCACCTTGCCATGGGATTCAAGTCAAGAAGTGATGTTGGGCATCCGACCTGAGCACATTCGCCTGGCCAACACAAACGGCAGCTTCACACAACTGCCACTTCAACTCCATGCGCAAATAACGGACGTTGAACCCTTGGGCGACCGCGATGTCTTGACACTCAACTCAGCGCTCCCCAGCCAAAGTGGTCACCTCTTGATGGAGATCCAAGGGCCCAGTGAAAATATCACTGGCAGCCATGTCAGTGTGGTCATTGCCGCCGACAAAATTCATGTCTTTGATACTCAAACTGAACTGAAAATGCACATGAGCCCCCAAGCGATTCAATCCATATGGGCACAATGGTCATGACAATGAATCAAACGTCCGAGCGCCCCAAGAGCCTCACACTTCATGGCGTGAGCAAATCCTTTGGCTCTCACGAGGTGCTCAAAACCATCGATCTCGATATCAAACCCGGAGAAATATTGGCCATTACGGGCTCCTCTGGTGCAGGCAAATCGACCCTTGCTCGACTCATCAGTGGACTGGAGTCCTGTGACGCGGGAACCATCCGACTTGGCCAACAAGAAGTCCAGACTCTCACCCCTCAAGCCAGAGGCGTAGCGCACATGTTTGAGTCTTATGCCCTTTATCCCAACAGGACTGTCTTTGAAAATATTGCGTCTCCCCTTTTGTCACCCACCCAAAAAGGGAAATTCACACTCCATGAGATCCATCACCGCATTGAAGAGGTACTTCAATTGACGGAAATCCATGCACTGAAAGGTCGGCTTCCTTCACAACTCTCAGGCGGTCAAAAGCAAAGGGTCGCACTTTGTAGAACCTTGGTCCAAGACCCACAGCTCTATATCTTGGACGAACCCATTGGTCACTTGGATGCCAAGCTTAAACACAAACTCAGGGGCGAGATCAAACGCAGGTTAAGACTGAGTGCTCAACCCACTCTTTGGCTAACGCCAGATGCCATCGAGGCCATGTCCATTGCAACCCAAGTGGCGGTCTTGATCAACGGCCGCATAGCACAAAAGGCAAGTCCCTCAGAGATTTTTTTATCTCCCGCCAATGTTGAAGTCGCCAAACTCGTAGGCGACCCGACCATGAATATCATGCCACTGCCCAACGGGGATCTGATTGGTTTTAGACCCCATCACGTGTTACTCAACCCGATACAACATTTACCCACCCTTGTCGTTGAGGCCCATGTCTACACCATCGAGCCTTTTGGCAAATACACCTTGATCACCGCCAGCCTCAATGCCACCCAGCGCCATCCCAGTGGCAGCGAAGACCGCGATTTGCAACTGATCATCTCTTGCAAGATCCCGGGCCAAATGACTGAGTTGCCTCACTTGAGTGTGGGTCAACCCATCACCTTTCACGTTCTACACCAACACTTGCTCAACTTCCATCCCCAAACCGGGGTCTTGTTGCAATAAGACTTTACGTCAATTCCAATTCAATTTCTTTCATCCACAAGGAGCTTTTTATGAAATCACCTGCCGCCATCTCTCATCAACGCTTGAACAAAGTCTGTTTGGCCATTGGATTGACTTTGGGTCTCTTGGGCGCTGGCTCTCAAGCCCAGGCTTGGACTCTCAAAGACGCAGCAAAACCCTATGCGGGAACCACCATCCACATCCTGGATGAAATCACGCCACTGCAAGAAACCCTCAAAAAATTGGTGCCTCAATTTGAAGCCGAGTCCGGCATCAAAGTGGACTACGAACTCTTGAACCATTTTGAGGTGATCAACAAAGGTCAAGCCGACTTGCTCTCCAAACGCGCTGCCTACGACGCCGTGATGCT
>CAIPFK010000216.1 GCA_903864315.1 uncultured Burkholderiales bacterium
CCCTTTCTTTTGCCGCCTTGGTTGACCGCCACGGCGGTGTCGTTGACGACTTTGAGGAAAGGCACGACGCCTTGGGACTCGCCGTTGGTGCCTTTGATGTGGCTGCCCAAAGCGCGCACTCGAGACCAGTCGTTGCCCAAGCCACCCGCATATTTGGAGAGCAAGGCGTTTTCTTTGATGGACTCATAGATACCGTCCAAGTCATCGGGAACAGTGGTCAAGTAGCAGCTCGAGAGTTGTGAGCGCAAGGTCCCGCTATTGAATAGCGTGGGGGTGCTGGACATGAAGTCAAATTTGGAGAGGACTTCATAAAACTCGATGGCGCGGGTTTCGCGGTCAATCTCGTTGAGCGACAAGCCCATGGCCACGCGCATGAAAAAGGCTTGTGGCAACTCAATGCGTTGCTTTTTGACGTGCAAGAAGTAGCGGTCATACAGGGTTTGCAAGCCCAAGTAGTCAAACTGCAAATCCCGCTCGGGCTTTAAGGCGCTGGCCAGTCTGGCCAAGTCAAACTGCGCCAAACGTTCATCGAGCAAGTCGTTGTCGATGCCTTTTTTGATGAAAGAGGGGAAGTAATCCAAATAGTGCTGACCCATCTCTTTGGGGTGGGCCTCAAAGCCCAAGACTTCCTTGGCAATGGTGTGCATGAGAAGTCGAGCAGTCGCAAAGGTGTAGTCAGGATCTTTTTCGATGAGGGTGCGGGTGGCCAAAATCGCCGCCTTGAAAACCTCTTCAAGTGGCACACCATCGTACAAATTGCGCAAAGTCTCGCCCATGATGGGGTCGGGCTTGACGTCTGCGTTCAAGCCTTCGCAGCAGGTCTCAATGAGGCTCTTCAAGTGGCCCAAGTCCAAAGGCACGCGCACGCCTTGATCGAGCACGTGCAGCACGGGCAGGCTGCTGTGCGACGCTTCTTGTTGAGCGGCACGCTCTTGGGTGCGACGCTCTCTATAGAGAACATAGGCCCTGGCCACTTCATGGTGGCTGCCGCGCATGAGACTCAATTCAACCTGGTCTTGCACGTCTTCGATGTGAAAGGTGCCGCCGCCTGGGCGTGAACGCATCAAAGCTTTGACGACGTTTTGGGTGAGGCCTTCAACGGTCTCGCGAACACTGGCCGATGCGGCGCCTTGGGCGCCATGCACCGCCAAAAATGCTTTCATCGATGCAATGGTGATTTTGGCGGGCTCGAAGGGTACGACTGCACCATTTCTTCGGATGATTTGATAGTTGGCAAGGGCTGAGTGCTGAATGGGTTCACTGCGGTCTTGCTGGCTTTGACCCACTGAGGAATGGCTTTGGGTGGGCGTCAAAGTGGAGACAGTTTGCATGTTGGAGCAGTTCCTATGAAGAAAAAAACAGGGAGATCAATTCGGGGAAAAGAACGATTGGAGAAATGTGTGCTGATTAAAAAATTACGACATTCTGAACCCGATGCCATTCACGGGCCTCAATGCGTAAAAAAGCCTTCAAAAAAGCGCTTCTCTCTTTGATGAACCCACACTATATATGGTGTTTGAAATGTTTTCAACACACTAGGGGTAGTGTTTTCATGGGTTTTGCTGTGAATTGCACCGGTTCGGCGACACGCCCCAGTTTGGGGATTCACGCAGAAGCCTTGCCAACACGCGTCAATGCTTCAAATGTTTTGAAAAAGCTTGATTTTTCGGTCTTTTTGAATGTATTTGGAGTGAAAAGTCGCATCAATATTGAGGTCGTGATTTTTGATGCAGTGCAACTTGAGGCTGTGGCGGTCGAGAAAACACACGAAAAATATTTTAGTGGACTACGTGATTTTTGGAAAAAAATGCGACTTCCAGCCACTCGAGCGCTTAAAACCTGGCCAATCAAAGCCCGCTCCAGGATCATTTTTGCGCTCAGGCGCGATGTGCTCATGACCGGCAACATGGGCAATGGGGTAGTGCTCGCCAATGCTTGCGCACAGCGCATTGAGCGTTTCGTATTGTTCTGGCTCAAACGTCTGGCCCTCTAGGCCTTCGAGTTCAATGCCAATGGAGTCGTCGTTGCAGTCAGCGCGTCCACGGTAGTTCGAGACGCCGGCATGCCACGCTCGCTCGTCGCAGCTCACCAATTGGATCAACTCGCCGTGCCTGCGGATGAAAAAATGCGCCGACACCTTGAGGCCTTGGATGTCTTTGAAATAGGGATGAGAGTCGTCAAGTCCCTGGCCAGTTAAAAAATTCACCACCTGTGGGCCGCCATAAACGCCTGGGGGCAGGCTGATGGAGTGAAGCACAACGAGATCAATGTGGGCGCCTTGGGGGCGGGGACCAAAGTGTGGCGACTCCACGCGATTGGCAAACCGGTACCAACCCGATTGCCACAGCGAGTTGGGTGTTGGATGTTGTTCGGTGCGGTGTTGGGCCATGGCGGTGGTTTGATGAAGAGGTCTAGGCGCGAGCAGGGGGTGGGCCCATGCTCATGCCCCCGATTGATGGTGATTGGCGCAGACGTACTGGCCTTGTGCATTGAGGCCTAGGCTGGCTTTGTCCGCATGCACACCGCACACGCTGCAAGGCAGCAGTTCACGGGCTTGGGGGTTGGCAGCGCTCCCCGTGGATGGACCTGTGTCTTGGCGTTGGTGGTCTTTGAGTTGCTTTTGGTATTTTTTCCAGAGCACAAAAAGAAGCACCACAATCAGTAAAACAAAGACTTTCATGTCAACCGATGCGAAGAGTAATCAGTGAAGTGTGTGTGGACAAACTCTGAGACTGTCTTAAATGGTGCGATGCAAAATCACTTCAAGCACGAATCTGGATCCTGCATAGGCCAAAAACAACAAGCCACTGCCCAGGTAGACCACGCGCGTGGCTTTGGGCCCTCGCCAGCCCCAATGTTTGCGGGCCCACAAGAGGCCTGCGAAGGTGAGCCATGACAAGAGAGAGAAAACGGTTTTGTGGTCCCAGTGCCAAGCGTGGGCTGGGCCATACAAAAAGTCACCAAAAAGCCACCCCGCCAGCAGCGTTGCGGTGAGCAAAATAAAACCCGCGTGGACAAACCGGTATGTCAGTCGCTCCAAGGTCAATAAGGGCAGACCTTCCGTCAAGGGGGAGGCTTGGCGGATTAACTTTTCTGAGTGCGACAAAATGAGAGAGTGAATCACCGCCACGCCAAAAAGGCCATACGACGCCATCCCCAAGGCCCAATGCAGTGGCAACCAGGCTGAGGCGTTCAAGTGCAAGGCCTGACCTGGGTAGAGGAGGCTCAGTGCAATGCTCAGGACTCCAAGCCCCGCCACAATGAGGCGAACTCGGCTTTGCGGAAACCATTGACGCTCCAGCGCGTAGCAACTGAAGATGAGCCAGGCGGTGGCCGAGAGGGCTGGGGCAAAGCCAAATTTGGGGCCTGTTTCATCGGACCACAAGCTCGCTGCCACATTCAAGCCGTGACAAGTCCAAATGAGTGCAACCAGTGCCAGCGCTGATGGTGTGCCCAAGCGACCACCCCAAAGGGCGTAAGCACTGTAGAGCACGATCAAGGCCCAGGCGCTGTACAAACTGAACTCGGAGAGGGAGAGCAGATCAATGGGTAAAATCATGACCACAGTTTAGCGTTTTGAGGCGACTGTGACCATTTGTTCGTGAAAAAAATACGGAACGCGCCTGGCGCGTCGATGCCCCATGGCTTCAGTACTCAGTGAAAAATTAACCCAGTTGGTCAAGACCGTGAGCGGTCAGTCTCGCATCACC
>CAIPFK010000217.1 GCA_903864315.1 uncultured Burkholderiales bacterium
CAGCGTCCATTGCCGTCCATGATGATGACGATGTGGTTGGGATGTGAATTCATGTCAGGTTCAAGCAAAAAATTCTCAGCGTCTTGACCTTAAAATTGGGGTCGAAATGGCCCTTTTTCAAGGGCTCACGAGTGCTTGGTTCACCAATTATAGCGCCACCGTAACGGGAGCGTCACAAACCAATACTTGTCAAAATACACAGCCTTTGGAGGCCGATCAGCCTCGACAAGGAGGCCCAAGTGGAGGCCAAGAGGGCCCCACTCTGAAACCGCAAGCCGAGCAGAACTCACTACAATCAAGGGGGCGTTCAACGCCGAGCTTTTACTCAGTTTTGGGTGTTGATTCGCCCATGTTTTGCACCGCTTACCAAAGAAAGTCCCCCTCATGAATATTCAAACCGTCGGCATAGTTGGCTCAGGCACCATGGGCTCGGGAATTGCGCAGGCTTGCGCTGTGTGTG
Organism: uncultured Burkholderiales bacterium; assembly: GCA_903864315.1. Classification (GTDB taxonomy): domain Bacteria; phylum Pseudomonadota; class Gammaproteobacteria; order Burkholderiales; family Burkholderiaceae_C; genus Limnohabitans. The sequence goes on from CAIPFK010000217.1 coordinate 461, forward strand.
GCGTCACCGCCCATGTGGTGGACATCAACCAAGCGGCACTGGACAAAGGGCTCGCTTCCATCTCCAATAGCCTGGAGCGATTGGTGACCAAAGAAAAATTGAGCGCCAGCGACAAGTTGCAAGCGTTGTCTCGCATTCACACCAGCACCGATTATGCGGTTTTTAAGCAGTGTGACTTGGTGATCGAGGCGGCCACAGAGAATTTGCCCCTCAAAATCAAGATCTTGGAGCAGCTCCAATCTCACTTGCGCGCTGACGCCGTGCTCGCCTCCAATACCTCCTCCATCTCCATCACACAACTCGCTGCGGTCACCCAACACCCCGAGCGCTTCATTGGCATGCATTTTTTCAACCCAGTGCCCATGATGGCCTTGGTGGAAGTGATCCGTGGACTTCAAACGAACGACGAGAGCCATGCCGCCGTGCACGCGTTCGCCCTTGCACTGGGCAAGACCCCCATCACCGTCAAAAATGCGCCCGGCTTTGTGGTCAACCGCATTTTGGTGCCCATGATCAATGAGGCATTTTTTGTGCTGGGAGAAGGCATCGCGTCGGCCGAAGACATTGACCAGGGCATGAAACTGGGCTGCAATCACCCGATCGGTCCCCTCGCCTTGGCCGACTTGGTGGGACTCGATGTCTGCCTGGCCGTGATGGAGGTCTACTTCAACAGCTACAGCGACAGCAAATACCGCGCTGCACCGCTCCTCAGGGAAATGGTCGCCGCAGGTCGTTTGGGCCGGAAATCAGGCCACGGCGTTTACCGCTACTGAGCGTTCCCTTTCGCTGAATCTCTGAAGGTCAAAGACAGTCTGGGCATGGAACTCAGGGTCCCCCGTGTCAATGTCCTGCCCAGTCAGGGTCGGCCGAGGAAAAGGGCTTCGTGGAGCGCTCATGCGCTGGGGAGCCCGATTGTTTTACCGACTGGCGTGACGGTGGCCCGGCTTCCAAGCCTGACGCGTTGGGTGTGGGCTCAAGAGTTTTGTGGATCCATCCGGGCAGGCAAGGCAGGCATGAGAGACCGGGGAGCTTGGGCCTCAATATTGGCGCTTGGGCATGAAAAACTGAATGCCTGCATGCTCTGGGGTGATTTTGATCTGACAAGCCAAGCGACTGTTGGGCTCTCTGGGTTCGGCGGTGAAGTCCAGCATTTGCTCTTCGTCACTCGCCGCAGGTGCCAATCGGTGCAAGGCCTCGGTCTGGACCATGCAGTGACACGTCGCGCACACGCAACAACCCCCGCATTCGGCCGCAAAGCCATCGATGCCGGCGTCCAAGGTGGCTTGTAAAAGCGTTTGGCCCTCAAGGGCCTCGACGTCATGGATGGCGCCGTTGAATTCGACAACTTGGATTTGAACCATGGGATTGAAACGATTTGTTTAAAAACATCATTTTAATCCGACCATCAAATGCGCGTGAGGTACTCACCGATGACCTGAGGCGTCCAAGGGCCTCCAGTCTGGCTTCAGACTGGAGCCCAGTTTGCGGGTTTTGGCCCGCTTGCCGCCCAGGGAGGCCGGTTCAATCGGCGTAGACGTTGGCGGCCTTGATCACTGGCGTCCAGCGGGCAATTTCGCTGGCGACAAATTTCTTGTGCTCCGCAGGATCAGACCGCTTGTCGGTGATCACCACCGCACCCAAGCCTTCTTGCTTTTTGACGAACTCGGGATCCTTCAAGGCAGCTTTGAGGCCTGCGTTGATTTTGGCGATCACGTCAGCAGGCATTCCTTTGGGGCCATAAAGACCATGCC
>CAIPFK010000218.1 GCA_903864315.1 uncultured Burkholderiales bacterium
AGAAACGGTCGCTTTTTTCTGCGTCTTGATGCACTGGATGGACATTGGCGGCATCATGGTGGGGTCTTGCACCTCGACCACGACCACTGAAATCTTCCAAGAAGGCATTCAATTTCGCAGCGTGAAGTTGTTCCACCAAGGGGTGAGGAACCACGACATGTTTCGCATGATTGAGTACAACACCCGCTTTCCAGAGGCCTTGCTTGGCGACGTGGAGTCGCAAATTGCAGGATGTTTTTTGGGCCGAGACATCGTCTCGGAGATCATCACCAAATATGGTCATCCGTCCTTTGACGCGGCCATACACTTGATGTGGGAGCAAGCCGATCAAAAGACACGACTGGCCATCCGATCGGCCAAGAGCGGTGTCTACAGAGCCTCCTCCTTTTTAGACAACGATGGCATTTATTTGGACAAAACAGTCCCCATCGAGATCGAGGTCATTATCGATGGCGACTCGATCACCATGGATTTCTCCAATGTGTCTGAACAGTTGCCAGGCCCACTGAATGCGGGGCGCAATGGGGGCGCAGTTGCCGCTGCCCGAATCGCCATGAAGTTCATCTTTTCTCCCAACGACCCGGTCAATGATGGTGACTTCAGGGCATTGAAGGTCATCATCCCAGAGGGCAAGTTTCTCTCGGCCAAACCGACGGCCGCCATCGGTGGCTCGGGCAACATGATTCCCACGGTGGTGGACACGATCTTGAAAGCCCTGGGGCAAGCGTACCCCGAGCGAGTGGCTGCAGCCCATCACGGCACTTATGGTGTGCATGCCTTTCACGGCATCAGTCCCATGACGGCGTCTTCGTTTTTTCACCTAGACACGTGTGTGGGCGGCTGGGGCGCAACACAAAACATGGATGGCTATGGGCCGTCACGCTCCAACGTGCATGGAGACACCTCGGATGTGCCCGTTGAGATGCAAGAGGCATTTCACCCCTACCGCTTGCAAGCTTATGAAATCCGAACCGATTCGGCGGGCGCTGGACATTTGCGAGGCGGTGTAGGGGCCATCAAGAGGTACTTGATCACAGGCCCATGCCAATTGAACCTCAAAATCGATCGCACCAAGTGCCCCCCCTGGGGACTCAATGGGGGTCTGGACGGAGAGACCTCGGATGTGGAAATCATCCGAACGAATGGAACCGTGGAGCGAGTCTTCAAAGGCAACCACCACTTGCGTGTGAATGATCGCGTTGTTATCAAGTCAGGTGGCGGTGGCGGCTTTGGGGATCCCTTAAAGCGCGATTTCGAGAAGATCGAGCACGACCTTCAAAACGGCTACATCTCGATTGACCATGCCACCACCACTTACCAAGTGGTGGTGGGCGCCTTGCTAGATATCGATCGCGTCAAAACCCAGCTTTTGAGATCGCGTCCTTGAGTTGCGCACCCATCTTTAAAAGGAGAAACCGATGAAATTCACCGTTGTCCTGAGCCTCGGACTCGTCTTATCCCCACCTTGGGCTCTCGCCCAAACACCAGCGTCGCCAGCTGCCCCCTCTGTAGTCGTCTATCCAACGAAACCCATCAAAATCATCGTCCCCTTTGCGGCGGGAGGCGTCACCGACATCATGGCCAGAATCGTGGGCAATGAGATGAGCAAAGACATGGGACAAGCGGTCATTGTAGAAAACGTCACCGGCGTGTCAGGTGTCATTGGCTCTCAGCAGTTGGCCAAGTCCGCGGCCGACGGCTATACGCTCATGATCAACTCCAACGTCCACACCATCAATCCGGCCCTCAGAAAAACCTTGCCCTATGACACACTCAAGGATTTTGCGCCTTTGGTGCTCTTGGGCACCGCACCCAATATGTTGATCGTCAACGCCCAAGTCCCCGTCAAAACGCTTGCCGAATACATCGCCTTGGCCAAACAAAAACCTGGTGAAGTCACCTATGCCACGGCGGGTGTCGGGACATCGCTGCACATTGCAGGCGCACAGTTTTCTCAAATCACGGG
>CAIPFK010000219.1 GCA_903864315.1 uncultured Burkholderiales bacterium
ATCTCATCAAATACCACCTCACAAACTGCCCACAAGACGTCTTCGCTGCTCAACCATGGCTTGGTGGCTTCTTCGAGTTTGAAACCCGCCGCGGCATCCGTCTTTGATCTCGGTTGTGTTAAAGACCGCCAAAAAGGCTATCGCCCCAGCACCTCGGTGCTCATTCAACTGGGTGACAGCGACGACTGCCCCCCCGGACCGTGCAAAGCCATGGTCGAGAAGTCTGCGACTCTAAAGCTTCAAATCATTACAAATTCTGGGGCTTATCATCAGTTCGACTCCGATACTTCCGTCAACATCCGTTACGATGTGGGCACAGGACAAGGCGTGCATTGCGGGGGCTTTGAGCGGCAAGCGCATGTTCTTGGGCTCAGAGGCTTGCCGACCACAAAAACCTCAACCCATCTCCCTACTCCCTACTCCCTACTCCCTACTCCCTACTCACTGCTCACTGCTCACTGCTTCCTGCTCCATACTCCCTACTCCATGAAAAAATCCATCCATCGCATGGTCATTGTCTTGGGCGACCAACTCGACATGGCTGCTGGTGCGCTGAGCGACTTTGATGCCGACACAGACCTCGTTTGGATGGCTGAAGTGGCACACGAGTCGACCCAGATCAAGTCATCCAAGCAGCGCACCGTGGTGTTTTTGAGCGCCATGCGGCATTTTGCCGAGCACTTGAAGACCCATGGATACCCGCTGGTCTACACCCCACTCGATGATCCGAGCAACAGCCATACCCTCGACGGTGAATTGACCAAAGCCATTCAACAATTCAAACCCCAGCAATTGGTGCTCACGGCACCGGGTGAGTGGCGGGTGCTGCAACTCATCCGTGAAGTTGCACAACACCACCAATTGCCGCTTGAATTGCTCGACGACACGCATTTTTTCAGCACCGTGCGGGACTTCACTGAGCACGCCCAAGGCAGAAAGCAACTCCGTCAAGAGTACTTCTACCGCGAGCTTCGCCACAAAACCGGCATTTTGATGGACGGCAAAAAACCCGTGGGCGGTCAATGGAATTTTGATGCCAACAACCGGGGCAGTTTTGGCAAGCAAGGCCCAGGCGTCATTCCTGAGCCCACACGCTTCAAGCCCGACGCCATCACTCAACACGTCATTGAGTTGGTCAATGAGAAATTCCCCGATCACCCTGGCTCGCTCGCGTCGTTTGGTTGGCCCGTGACACGGCAAGAGGCTTTGCACGCACTCAGCGAGTTCATCCAGCACAGGCTGCCATTTTTTGGTCTCTACCAAGACGCCATGTGGGAAGGCCATGTGTGGCTCTATCACTCCCATTTGTCAAGCGCCTTGAATCTCAAACTCCTCAACCCGCGAGAAGTGATCAAGGCCGCGACCGATGCTTTAGACGAGGGCAATGCCCCCATTGAAGCGGTCGAAGGGTTTGTACGCCAGATTCTGGGTTGGCGAGAATACGTGAGGGGAATTTACTGGTCAAGCATGCCCGAGTACGTGAACCGCAATGAAATGAACGCCACCGCTTCGCTCCCTAGCTTTTACTGGACTGCGCAAACCGACATGGCATGCTTGCGCGACGCCATCACCCAAACGCTCACCCATGGGTATGCCCATCACATCCAACGCTTGATGGTGACTGGACTGTATGCACTGCTCTTGGGCGTGAACCCCAAAGCGGTCCATGAATGGTATTTGGCCGTCTATGTGGATGCGGTGGAGTGGGTCGAGTTGCCCAACACGCTGGGGATGAGCCAGTATGCCGATGGCGGCATGATGGCGAGCAAACCGTATGTGGCCAGTGGCAAATACATCGACCGCATGAGCAACCACTGCAAAGGCTGCCGCTTCGAGCCCAGCAAATCAACGGGGGATCAAGCCTGCCCCTTCACCACCTTGTACTGGGATTATCTGAGTCGACACGCCGACCAACTGGCAAAAAACCCGCGCATGCTGATGCAACTCAAAAACGTCAATCGGCTCTCAACCGATGAAAAATCATCCATTGCATTGCAAGCCAAGAAACACCGAGACGGTGTGACGTCATGAATTGAGGGTTGCTTTTTCAGGGACCCTGGGTTGGCGTGTCATCATGAACAAACGGGTGGATTGGGTCCAACTCACTCCGCGGTGGTCTCGGTGGTCTTGACCAATTTCACCCAAAACTTTTCATCCTCCACCAAAAACTTCACAAACTGTGCCGTGGAAGTGGACATCGACGCATCCGTGCCTTCTCTGGCCAAGGCGGCTTTGACACTGGGTTGGTTCAGCACCGACTGGGCGGCATCAAATACCGTTTGAACGGCCACTTGGGGAGTGCCTGCCGGAAAAAAGAGTCCATACCAAAAGTCAATGGCATAGTCGGGCAGCCCAGCTTCGCGCATGCCGGGCAAATTGGGCGCCAATGGAGAGCGTTCATAGGTCGAAGTCCCGATGCCTCGAAGTCTGCCCGCTTGAACCATGGGCAGCACTGACGGGGGCGTGCCAAAGGTGAGTTGCGTGTCGCCGGCAATGACGGACTGGATGGCGAGTGAGCCCCCTCGAAACGGGATGTGCGTCATCTTCACGTCGGCGATTTGACTGAACAAGGAGGCGGCCAAATGCGGTGCAGAGCCGTTTCCCGAAGACGCGTAGTTCAATGCACCCGGTTCTTGTTTGGCCTTGGCGATCAATTCTTTGACAGACGAGATGCCCGTGGTCGGATTCACCGCAATCACCAAGGGGGAACTCGTGATCTTGGTGATGGGCTGAAAATCACTGGGCCGATACCCAAGCTTCGAATTCATGGCGGGGTTGACCGAGATGCTGCTCGGACTCGCGATCAAGAGCGTGTAACCATCGGGCTTGGACCTGGCGACTTGTTCAGCCGCCAGACTCGAACCCGATCCTGGTTTATTTTCTATGATGATCGTCTGCCCCAGCGCTTGACTCAAAGGCGCATTGATGGTGCGAGCCACATAGTCGGCGGCACCCCCAGGCGCGAAACCCACAATCAATTTGATGGGTTTATTGGGATAGGTCTGGGCTTGCACACTGGGCCAGCAAAGGAGCCCAAGCACAACACTCAAGGGGCCCCATACGGGGAGCGCAGATGGACGCAATGAAATGAACCGATGCATGGGTTGTCTCCTTCAGGCCAGCCTTTTGAACATCAAGCGGCTCTTTGTTGTTGATCAATCGATTGAATGGACACGATTCACTTCAAACCATCCAATACAATTTTTCCCAATTGTTGATTCGAATCCATCATGGCCTTGGCCTGCACCATCTTCTCAAAGGGCAAGACCTCGTGGATTCGGGGCAAGCACAGGCCTTGTCCAATCAAGGGCAAGATCTGCCGCTTAAATTCAGGCAAGGCCTCAGCGCGCTGCTCAACACTGCGCAGTTTGTTGGAGACACCGTACAACTTGAGACGCATGGCGTGCAAGGTCTCGATATTCATCGGCGCCTCCAGCACTCCATCCACATATCCCACAGTCGCCAATCGCCCCTGAAAGGCCATGCTGCGGATGCACTCGGCAAAGACCGAGCCACCCACCACATTGATCACCAAGTCAACGCCCTTGCCATCGGTCGTGCGCATCACCTCGTCATGGAAATTGGGCACACGCGTGCAAATGCCCAAGTCAAGCCCAGAAGACCGAATTTGATCGAGTTTGTCCTTTGAGCCTGAGGTGCCAATCACTTTGGCGCCCAATGCTTTGCCCATGGCCAAGGCGGTGACGCCAACACCGGAGGTCACCCCCGGGATCAGCATCCACTCGCCAGACTTGAGCCCGCCTTGGACCACCAGCATTTCAAACACAACAATGGAGGTGAGAGGAATCGCTGCAGCTTGAATGAAACTGAGGGACGCGGGCATCTTCATGACTTCTTGTTGGCTCATGAGGACCAATTCAGAAAATGCCCCAGGACACCGCCCCATCACCCGCTCACCAGGCGCAAAACCCTCGACACCTGGGCCACAACTCACCACCTCACCGGCCGCTTCCATGCCGATGGGTTTGGCTGCACCCGCTTTGTGCAATCCGTGACCCAAAATGAATTCACCCCGGTTCAGACCCGAGGCGCGCACACGCACCAGGATTTGACCCGGTCCTGGTGCGGGTTGCTCCACATCGCGCAGTTCAATTTGAGCATTGACGCCGTCACTTTGCATCCAATACGATTTCATCATCATCCTTTTGACTTGACTTGACTTGACTTGATCTGAAATGATCTGATTTTTTGAGGCGCTCGCGCGCGCAACACTGCAGTGCGACTTTTTCTGAAATGTATACCAAAACCTCTTGAAAACCATTGGGACTTTGCCCCTCCCTCGGCTTTGTTGGCCCAATGGAGACCGACACGCCTTTAGGTGTTTTCCCACAAAGGCGACAAAGCCCCACAAAGCCGCCAGAAAAAATCAGTCAGCACCACTAGAATACGAAGCCAACGACAAGGGGAACGATCAATGCCAGACAACACCACTGCAAGCGCTCTGGGCCACTTCAAAGTCTTGGATCTGTCTCGGATTCGATCGGGTCCCACCTGTGTGCGGGTGTTGGCCGATTTCGGCGCCGATGTCATTCGGATTGAATCGCCTGCTGGGCTTGACCCCAACGAAGGCGCCTTGGGTGGACGCGACACCTACGACATGCTCAACTTGCATCGCAACAAGCGAAGCCTCACCCTCAACTTGAAGAGTCAGCAGGGTCGAGATATCTTTCATCAACTCGTGCGCACGGCCGATGTGGTGGTCGAGAATTACCGCCCCGATGTAAAAGAGCGCCTCGGCCTCGATTACGCCACACTGAGCGCCATCAACCCCCGAATCATCTTGGCGAGCATCTCTGGCTTTGGCCAAGACGGCCCCTACCGCGAACGTCCTGGGTTTGACCAAATTGCCCAAGGCATGGGAGGACTCATGTCGGTGACCGGCACGCCAGGTGAAGGTCCCATGAGGGCGGGCATCGCGGTTGCCGATTCAGGCGCGGGGGTCTACGCCGCCGTGGGTGTTTTGGTCGCCCTGCTCGAGCGCGAGCGCTCAGGAATTGGGCAATGGGTGCAATCGAGTCTTTTGCAGTCGATGATTGCCCTGTGTGATTTCCAAGCGGCGCGCTATTTGATCGAGGGCGAGATCCCGCCCCAATCCGGCAACGATCATCCCTTTGCCACCCCCATGGGGACCTACCAGTCGTCGGATGGCCACTTCAACATTGGAGCCTCGGGCACGACGCAGTTTCGATCCTTGTGCACCAGCATTGGTCGCCTCGATTTGAGAGATGAGCCCAATTATCAAAAAAATCCGGGCCGACTCAAGGACCGCGCATTTATCAATGCGGAGTTGAACAAAGCGTTTGCCAAAGAAACCACCCAGCATTGGGTGGATTTGCTCAACGAGGCGGGCGTGCCTTGTGGTCCCATCTACAACATGAAGCAAGTCTTTGAGGACCCCCAAGTGCAGCACCTGCAGATGACCACCACTTTGCAGCACCCCAGAAAAGGCGCCATTCGCGTGGTCAATCAACCCTTGGTGCTCTCGAGAACTCCAGCACATGTGCAAACCACGCAGTCTGAACTGGGAGAGCACAACAAGGCCATCTTGAGTGAACTCGGCTTCAGTTTGGATGAAATCGAGAAATTATCAGACCACAAAGTGATTTAAATCCCATTCACCCATTCACCCATTGCGCACCAAGGAGCCACCATGCTGCATGTTGACGGAAGTTGCCACTGTGAAAAGATCAAATTTGAAGCCGACATCGATGCGGGCAAAGCGACCATTTGCCACTGCACCGATTGTCAACAATTAACGGGTGCGCCCTTTAGGGTGGTGGTCCCGGTTGCCAAAGAACACTTCAAGCTGCTCCAAGGCGAACCCAAGACCTATCTCAAAATCGCTGAAAGTGGCAACCGCCGACTGCAGGCCTTTTGCCCAGACTGCGGCACCTCGATCTACGCCACAAGTGAATTCAACCAAGAGGTCTTTGGACTGCGAGTCGGGACACTCCAGCAAAGAGCACTGATCTCACCACAAAAGCACATTTGGCACCGCTCCTCCATGCCGTGGCTCCAGAGCATGGACACACTCGCCACATTCGAAAAGCAGCCCAGTTAACCATGTCCTTTTAGGGCGTTGCCCAGTCGTGAAACTCCTTGGGGCCTGCAGGTCCCCATTGAGACTTGAAGGCTTGCTTCTTGGACAAGAGCCCCAAGCCCCCTTGAATGTTCAAACGGTCGCTGTCGGTCCAATGCTCGTGCACCCTCCCCCAAGGATCGCACCAATAGTCAAAGACCTGCGAGCCCAGAAAATGCCGTCCCACCCCCCACATGGGGCGATAGCCTTGGCTTTTAAGGTGATCGTGCCCAAGCATCACATCATCAATGTCTTGAACTTCAAAGGAAACGTGGTTCATACCTTGATTCGGGGCATAGCGACAAAAAAAAGCGTGGTGATCGACATAGTCCTCGCCTTGATCCACCCGATTGAACGAACCGATCAAATTCTCAGGATCATCCTCATAGATGTCTTCAGACCTGACCAAGCCGAGCATTTCACGGTACCAAGCCAGGGTCTTTTTGACTTCTGGAGTGGACACCACAAAGTGCGCAATGCGTTTGACGCGTGAGGGACGACGATCAAAGCGCTGCAAGGTTTTTCTCACCAACGGCTCCCAGGCCAAGTTCAACTGGGCGGGCTCTGTTGGCATGGCCTTAGCCGGTGTGCGATCACAAATGAACTCGACTTTGTAGCCCAAAGGATCGGTCAGTTGCACCCTTTTGCCCCCTCCAGGCTCGTCCAAGTTCTCGATGCCAGTTGCGCCTGGAACTTGACTCACGCGTTTGAGATCGTCCACATGGTCCACGTACCAAGCCGACGACAAGACCCGGGCCTCGCCCAAGTGAACCACCTCAATGAATGGATCAGGATCAGTCCCGCGCATGTAGAGAGCTTTGGGGGTTCTCTCGACCGTGCTCATGCCAAAATCAAGTAAAAATTGCTCGGCTTTTCCCAAATCGGGGGCGTTCATTCTGACAAACGCCATGTCTGACACTTTAACCACAGGCATATCAAGAGCTCCTAAACATTAAAAAAGCATTCATTCAAAACCCAACAACTCGGCTGGGTTATGGATCAAGATGTCGTTTCTGACACGTTCATCCCCAGCCCAATCCAGCATCAGATCCAACAAGTCTGCATCATTGGGCATGGGGTTGAAGTAATTGGGATGAGGCCAATCAGTCCCCCAAAGTAGTCGCTTGGGAGATCTTTTGACAAGATCGTGAACAAAGGGCAAGACATCTGAAAAGGGTAAAACGCTTTGATTGGTGCACCTGGGTGAGAGTTTCACCCAGCAGCGATCCGTCTCCAAGCACTCCAACACAAAACGATAAGACGCATCGTTGAGTCCCAAGTCCACATTGGGGTAGCCCATGTGCTCAATCACAAACCGACCCTTCGTTGTCAAGATTTGATCTCTCCACGCTTGGATCTCTTGCTCACCGTGCAAAAGGTAATGGGACTCAATACCATGCTCGATGCACCTGGCTTGCAACGATGAATTGATTTGGGGAGATGATTTGAATGCATAACGAGCACCGACCACACCCGCTTTTGACAAAATTTCTAACTCACCGTCGGTGATGTCAGGCGCAGCAATCATGCACGCCTTGAATCGTTTGGGGTGCAACATCAAAGCGTGGAGCAAGTACTCATAGGAAAATCCATGTTGAAAGGATTGCACAATGAGCCCACGCGTCACACCCAATGCATCGTGCATCGCAATGAGGTCATCCAAGGTGCAATCCTCCACCTCAAGTCGACGCTTGGGTGCGAGGGGAAACCTGGCTTGCGGTCCAAAAATATGAAAATGGGTATCACACGCACCGGCGGGCAACTTCAATTGAGGCACTCGCGTGTGCCTATCGGGTGGAGGTGACTTGATGTATTCCAAAGAGTTTCTCCTCGTTTGATATGGACTCTAGAAATTGAAATTTTGACGGCCGAATTCAGACCCTCACTCTTCTGAGATTCCCGCGCTTCGAACAAGTTCTCTCCACTTGAGATGTTCGCTTTCAATGAATGCGCCAAATTCTTGGGGTGTTTGGAGTGTGGGCTCAGCGCTGATATTGGTCAACATGGCGCGCAATTCTGGGCTAGCGATCCCGGAGTTGATGGCCGCATTGAGCTTATTCACAATCGCAACCGGTGTCCCCGCTGGCGCCAATATACCGGTCCAAAAGCTCGCCGAAAAATCGGGCACTCCGGCCTCCACCATGGTCGCAATCTCAGCGAGCTTGGGATGCCTTGTTTTACCAGTCACCGCCAAAGCGATCAATTTGTTCTCGCGTATATAGGGCAGCACAAAAGACATGTCAAGAAAGGCCAACTGAGCGTCTTTGGACAACACGGCGGTGAGCATTTCATTGCCACTTTTGTAGGGAATGTGCTGCAGACTCGTCTTGGTTCTGGCTTTGAAGAGTTCGGCATTGAGTTGTGTTTGATTGCCAATCCCAGCCGACGCATAGTTGATCTTGCCCGGATTGGCTCTTGCATAGGCCACCAACTCTGCAATACTCTTGAAGGGCGCATCAATGGAAGCAACCAAGACAGTATTGCTCTCGGTGACCTTGGCAATGGGCGCAAAGCTCTTCACTGGATCATAGCCCGCACTTTTTTGAACGGCTGGCAGTGAGCCCAAAGTTGCCACCGTGCCCAGCAAAAGTGTCAAACCATTGGGCTCGGATTGAGCAACAAACCGAGTCCCAATGGCGCCACCTGCTCCGGGCTTATTTTCAACAATCACTGTTTGGGTAAAGGCTTTTTGGAGTGCTTGTGAAACGACACGGGCGATCAAATCGGTGGGGCCACCGGGTGTGAAGGGCACAATGATCTTGATGCTCTTCGTGGGAAAGGTCGAGTCTTGCGCAATCAGCTGCGAAGACCAAAGCATTGATCCCAAGCAAAGCAAGATCGACCCCGCCACTTTGCTCAACAAAGTGGATGTTTTAACAACTTGAAACCCATGATGCTTTGAGCAAAGAAAATTCATATCCCATCCTCTTGAATATTGAAAAGAACCAAGTTACAGAGTCCCCAAGCCAGGGTTCTTCATCGTGCTTGGGTCGTCAAACCCTTTGAGAGTTGATTGACGGTTGCAATGAGCTCCAAGCGATCTTTGATCTTCAAACCTTTGCATGCGTTTTCCGCCAAGGCTTGAGTGTGTTGGCGAAGTCGCTTTTGAACACGAGCCCCCTCTGGGGTTAACTCCAGTCGGACTTGCCGTTTGTCAATGCGATCGACTTGGGACTTCAATAAATTCATGGCCTTCAAGCCATTGATCAACTTGGCCAATTGGCTCTTATCCTTGGAAAAATCAACCCTCAACTCCTTGAGAGTCGAGTTCGGGCGATTGGCAAAAAACCTCAGCACTTTGCCCTGCATGGGTGTCAAGCCACTGGCGTTGGGACTCAGGTATTGCTCACTGCGGTAGAGATGCATCAATCGATGAATCGCATCAAAAACATCCTCAGCACAAGGTGTACTCAAGAGGATTGGTGTTTGATCGTTGGTCGTCTTTCCCATAATGGTAGACATTGTCAACCATTTATTTTGCCATGGAAATAAGGGTTAGTCTCTAGACCCCTGAGGTGTACCGCCTAAAAGTCTAGATGGATTTCGAGTGATAAAAAAAGAGGGCCTAAGCCCTCTATCAAATCAAAGATGATGTCTTATTACTTTGAGCAACTGTAACTTGCTGCCAAATTGATGTCCCCGGCTCCATTGTATTTGGGCCATGTGGGGTACTCGCACAGTGGACGTGAGCGGCCTTTCGTTGCTGTCGATGTACCATCAAAAACCACGGGAGCTGCCGGCGGTGTGCCGTTTTCTACCCAAGTGTCTAGCGCGTTCAGGTTGTCCCACACAGGGGAGAAATTACCACCGCCATGTGCCAAGCCTGGAACGAGGTAAAGCTTCATGAAGTTGGCAACACTGCTCGCCCCCATTTTCGCAACAATGGTGTTAAAGACCTTGATGTTTGAATAAGGACTCACACTGGGATCATCATTGCCTTGCAACCAGAGCACTTTGCCCCCCTTGTTGGCAAAGGTAGACCAGTCCGGCGTTGTGGCCCCCAAAATATCAGACAGGCTCACAATTTTGTTTTGCCAGACACCAGGATTTTGGATATCAAAATTCAAAATATTGAAATTGGGGTCTTTGGCCACAAAATACTTGAAGAATTGATCTGCCCTGAACACATGGTGAGCATTGACCAAGTCGACGCCCACGTAATTGGGCGAGGTACCGATTCCCATGGTGATGCCCTCATTGCTGTTGTAGCCATCGTAGCCATTGACATTGTTGGCAAATGAGTAAGGAATGGTGAACCCATTGTGGTAAACATTCAATGTTTTGGCCAATTGAACGGGTGTGATGCAATTGGTTGGATTGCCAGTTTCTCCGTTTTGGCACATCATCGAAGCAATCATGGCGTCCGATTGTGCACGGCAAGCCGCCATGTTGCTCACCAATCCGTCAACGACACCATCAAGCGCGTCACACTTGGCAATTGCATTGCTGGCGATTTTGTCAACCAACGCAGGTGGAATCCAGCCCGCGGAATTGTTGTCGTAAATGGCTCGGCCCAAAGCGACGCCCCACAAGCGAATACCCAGGAAGTTGGCTGTTGGATAGTTGACCAAAACACCGTCATATGATTCTGGCCAACGCATGGCGGCCGTGAGCGCTTCGCGTCCACCGGTCGAGCCACCCTGGTAGTAAAACCGTTTGGGTGCTTTACCATTCATGATTTGAGCAATGGCGACGGCCACATCATGCGCTTTTTTAATGTGCATGTAGCCAAAGTTGACCATGGCTTCATCATTCATGGCAAATGAGGCATCGTTTGAATCTGCAGCCTGGTGCCCCGAATCATCGGCCAAGGTCATGTACCCTGCTGCCAATGGTGTTGGGATCGTGGTCAGCCCCAAGGTGGTCGCACCCAATGTATTCGGAATATTGCCATCGTATCCGCCGCCGCCAGACTGAACCACCTTCCCATTCCAAGTATTGGGCACATTGAGCTGAAAATTGATATCCGGAGCAGTTTTATCAATCGGGTGAATGGAGCCCAAAATTTTGCAGTAGTTGCCGTTGGTGTTTCCAGTCGTGGTGCTCGTCACATACGTCGTTGAGGTGATATTGGCGCCCGTGGTTGGATATGAAAATTGAGCAGCACCAATAGCCACATTATTCATGGAGTCACACAATGACTGCGGATTGGAGGACCCTCCACTGCAGGCCACGATGGCAATCACCCCACCCATGGCTGAGCTCAAAGCCAACCACTTCATGTGCTTTATCTTCATTGCTGGACCCCTTTTGTTATAAAAACAGTATTATTATTATCTTTATAAATTTATTATCCACAAGGGATTACGTTATGTACATGAAGTGAGCATTCCTGACGATGAACATCATTGTGTTCCATCTGGCAACATCATTGATACTTTGAAAACAAATCCATCTCAATTGGAAAACACATCAATACCGCCGAAGGTTCGACCCAAAATCAAGGCGTGCACATCGAGAAAGCCCTCAAGGGTATTCACCACTGCGAATCTCCTCCCCAGTGTCGGATCTCGCCAAATCGTGAGAAAATCGAACCAAGGGCAGTGAGCCCCATCAGTCCCCCACTTGCGCCACTTCATCGCACAGCCTATCTTTCACCCGTTGAGCCGACCATGCGAACTTTCTCACTGGCCTATTTGACGGTCAACCAGTCAAGTGTCTTGGAGTCTTTGGCCATCGCTCAAGATTTGGGCTATGCCAGTGTTGGACTCAGACTTCGGCCGAACACGCCAGGCGCCCCACACCAAGCATTCATTGACAACCGCAAGCTCCAAAAAGAAGTGTTGGAGCGTCTGAAAAATACCCATGTCAGTGTGTTTGACATTGAAATCATTCGAATTGCTGAGAGTTTTGACCCGGTCGATTACAGAGCACTTCTGGATGCGGGGGCGGCCCTTGGGGCCAAAGCAGTGCTCGTGGCGGGCGATGACCCGAATGAAGCCCGTTTGTCACAACACTATGCCCGATTGTGCGAGTTCATCCGCCCTTACGGCATGACCGCAGATTTGGAGTTCATGGCCTGGACTGGGGTCAAAAATGCAATGGCTGCCTTGCGTGTGATTGAACAAGCCGGCAATCCAAGCAATGCAGGAGTGCTCTTTGATGCACTGCACTTTGGGCGCTCAAGCACCCAACTCGACGATATTGCGCACATACCGTCAAGCCTTTTGCACTATGCGCAAATGTGTGATGCAACGCCAGGAGTGCATTTCAGCACCGAAGAACTCATCCACACCGCTCGAGAAGAAAGACTCTTGCCAGGCGAAGGCAACATCGACATCCAAGGCCTGTTTGATCGATTGCCACACGGTATCCCGGTGAGCGTGGAGATCCCGCATTTCAAAAGATCAAAAATTCTGGGTGACCACGGTTGGGCCAAGGCAGCACTCAAGGCCACGCAAACCCTGTTGACGCCAAGGAGCACTTGAACGCAAAGTGCGCATGCGTTGAGCAAGCCTTCTATTCCCCCTTCAACTCCATGGAGCCCGCCAAGGATTTCCATTTGAGCGCATCGGCGTTTAGGAATGCGGTGAATTCTTCAGGGGAATTGGCCACAATCTCTGAGCCATCTTGTGTCAGCCTCAGTCGGATATCGGGCATGGCCAAGACTTGGAGGAGTGCAGCGTTGAGTTTTTTAACGATTGCGGTGGGTGTTTTGGCCGCAACAATCACACCAAACCAATTTTGAAACTCGAAATCCTTCACCCCCAACTCCTGCATGGTGGGCGACTGGGGCATGGAGGTACTTCGAGTCTTGCTGGTGATTGCGAGAATTCTGAGTTTGCCCGCTTGGGCCAACTCTTTGGCGGTGATTTGCGCGATGAAGGCGAAATCCACATCCCCACTCAAAAGGGCCGCCGCCGCTGGGGCAGCTCCACGGTATGGGATGTGAGCCAAACGAATGCCTGAGCTTATTCTGAGCAACTCGGCACTCAAATGCCCTCCACTGCCAATACCTGCCGAACCGTAGTTCATGGTTCGCTGCTCGGACAACTTGAGAAGATCGACAAAACTCTTCACGCCCTCTTGCGCATTGACGGCCAAGACCAAGGGGGATTTGATGATCATCGTCACCCCCGTGACATCCTTGATGGGGTTGTAGTTGAGCGACTTGAAAAGCGTGGGGCTCAAGGTATGGGGCGTATAAATCAACTGCAGGGTGTAGCCATCTGCCGGCGCACTCACGAGGGCACTGGTGGCAATGATGCCACTCGCCCCCGAGCGGTTGTCGATCACGATGTTTTGACCCAGCACTTTACCCAATCGTTCACCCACGATGCGGGCGTAGGCGTCTGTGGAGGCACCCGGCACCGAGCCCACCAGCATCCTGAGGGCATCCTTGGGATAGTCCGCCTCGGGCGTCGATGCCATTGCACTCACGCAACAAAGGAGACCATGAACAATCAAGGCAAAGAAGGCCACAAAGCCAGCAAAGGGACTGAAAGGCATCATCCTCATCTCCTCATGGTTCTTTGGTCAAGTTGTGATCAATGCTTGGTCGCCAAGGCCAGAAAAATTGGATAAGAGCCGTTGTCGCGAACAGCGGTGTAGGCGGTCACAAAACGCACATCCTTGAAGCCATGGCGCTCTAAGACTGCAGCGAACTCGCCACGATCAAATCCCTTGTGGAACACACCTTCAGACGGCGGGTTGTGAAAGCCTCCGTCCTCAGCATCCAAATCGGCCAGGGCGACTTTGCCACCCGACTTGAGGTGGGCGGCAAACTTCTCCACCATGTTCTCAGTATCCTCCACATGGTGCATGGCCATGGCGCTCACGATGAGGTCGTGCTCAACACCACTGGGATGCGCGGTGATGTCTTGACACAGGGCTTCGACCTTGCCCTTCAACTCCATTTTGGAGATCAACTTCTCCAGCATGGACTCGGAGACGTCAACGGCCGTGATCTTTTTGACATGGGGCGCAATCTGCGAGGTGATCAAACCCGTACCCGCACCAAAATCCATCACATGCATTTCTTCGCCAAGCTCCACGTTTTGCAAAATGCATCCACCAATGGCCAAGGAGAGTTGCTTTCTTCTTTCGTTGGCATCCCAGTCCTTCGCTTTTTCTTTGAATAAATCATTCATCTCAATATCTCCGCTTTGTGTTTTGATGCGTCACACTTTTTTTGGCTCGGGGCAGCGACCCTTTGCACAATCATACTACCGAGCAATCCCTGTTGTTGAGCTCTGTTATTGAGCTCTGTTATTGAGCTCTGTTGTTGAACCCTTGAAGCAATGAACCGAATGGTGAGCATTCAATCACTGCGCCATAGGTGGTGATGAAAGAAGGCTGGTCAACCTCTAAACAATCCGGTCCATGGGGTCCAACGCCAAGCCCGCATCAAAGAGGCGAATGTTCCTGAATCCGTGCTCAATGACACGGTCCACCACCTCTTTGACGCTCGCACCAGAGTGCGGTGTCATGACCACATTGTCCAAAGCAAAAAAAGGATGGTCCACAGGGGGTGGCTCTTCGATGAACACATCAATGCCCGCGCCAAAGAGTTGTTCGTTCTTGAGCGCTTCGACCAAATCGGCATCGTTGATCAACTCCCCCCTGGCCGTGTTGATCAAGACCGCGGTGGGTTTCATTTGCGCGAGCGAGTGGCGGTTGATCACTTCAAAGGTCTCGCTCTTATATGGGGCGTGCAAGCTCAAGACGTCGCTTTGCGCAAAGAGTGTGGGCACATCAACGTAGCGAGCGCGGTACTTGCGCTCAAGCTCTGGGGACGCGCGTTGACGGCTGTGGTACATCAAGTCCACATCAAAGCCCATCAATTGTTTGGCCACTTGTTGGGCGATATTGCCAAAGCCATACAAGCCCACTGTCTTGCCGGTGAGCTGCATGCAGGTGGTTCTGAGTTCTGCGTTGACCCATTGCTGGGCACGCATGGCTTTTTGCGCGAAGGTGAGTTTTCTGAGAGTCGCCAGCATCAACATCACGGTGTGCTCGGCCACTTGCTGCGCGTTGGCACCACTGGTGATGTAGATGGGAATGCCCTGCTCCTTGGCCGCTTGCACATCAATTTTGTCAACGCCGATGCCCCACTTTTGAATCATCTTGAGCTGCGAGGCGTGTTCAATCAAATAGCGGCTCAAGCGTGAGCCTGCAATGAACACGTAGTGCGCATCATCAAGCAAGGCTTGGTGGTAGGCTTGATCGGTTTGAAGTGCAAATTCGAGTCTAAAACCAGCGGGCACCAAACTGAGCATTTGCTCACGCAGTACTGGCGCGGAGGGGGTCATGTAAACAATTTTCTTCAACCTGATCGCTCCATTTCGAAATCACACCATTGGGTCCAAGGACCAGCACATGAGCCCAGTACTCACTCTTTGTAACTTGGATCGAGTCTCTCGACCATGCGCAGCAATGCGGGCCACTCCATCAAGCCATACGGCCTGCGCACTTGGGGTTGGTAGTTCATGTAGGTGTCATGAAGAACTTTTTCTGAGACTTCTTGCAAGGGCGAGTTGCATGACATCGCCGCGATTTGTGCGCGACAAGACAACTCCAAGCGGTGCATCCAATTGAAGGCCTCACCCACGCTCTTGCCCACCGTCAAGAGTCCATGGTTGCGCAAAATCACCGCCTCCGCATCTCCCAGGTCGTTGACCAGCACCTCTTGCTCGGCCATGTCGAGGACCACCCCCATGTAGTCATGGTAAGCCACCTTTAAAAAACGCATCGACGTTTGATTGAGGGGCAACAAGCCGCATTTCAACGACGAGACGGCCATGCCCGCATAGGTGTGCGTGTGAATGACACAGGCAACCTCGGGTCTGGCCTTGTGCACAGCACTGTGCAAAATATAACCAGGCTTATTGAAGCCATAGTTGAGATCGCCAAAATCGGGCTTGAAGAGCACCTCCCCATCGTGGGTGATTTTGATAAAACACGACGCCGTCATCTCTTCGTACATCATGCCGTAGGGATTGATCAAAAAGGCATCGTCTTCACCCGGCACGCGCAAGGTGATGTGGTTGGCGATCATGTCCGACATCTCGTAATGGGCCACCAAGCGATAGCACGCCGCGAGGTCCACTCGGGCTTGCCACTCCGCGGGGCTCACCCAGTTTTTCAAGGATTTGAGTTGCAAGCGTGCTGAGCTCATGGTGGGGTTCTCATTGAAGGGGTCGGATTGAATCGAAGAATAGAAGCGGTGGGCCAGATGAACACATGGGGCACTCTCAGAGGCCCCCAGGCCCTTTGCCGCAAAATCACTCGGCTTTGATATTGTATTTTTGGATGATTTTTTTCCACATTTTGGTTTCTTCCTCGGCTTGATTGGCCATCTCCTGAGGGGTGGAATGTTGTGGGTCGGTGCCTGAGGCGAGCAATTTGTCTTGCACGGCTTTGTTGCTGAGGGTTCTCACAATGGCTTTGTTCAAGTGCTCAATGACGGCGGGCGGCACTTGCTTGGAGACATAGATGGCGCTCCAGTTGTTCAAATACATGCCTTTGACACCGATCTCGTCAAAGGTCTTGACATTGGGCAGCATGGCAAAGCGCTTGGGTGCGGCAATGGCAATGGCCTTCAAACTGCCCGCTTGGATGAACGGTAAAACACCAGGGATGTCACCAAAAAAACCATCGACCTGTCCGCCCATGACGTCGGTGATGGCGGGTGCAGCGCCCTTGTTGGGGATGTGGGTGTAGTAGTCACCGCTTGCATCTTTGAGCAACTCGATGGCCATGTGGGGCATGCTGCCTATGCCCGACGAGGTGATGTTGACCCCATTTTTGGTGGCCGCTGCTTGCTTGATGAACTGGGCAGGATCGTTGGCGGGATTCTTGGGGTTGACCACCAACACCTCTTGGTTATTGACCAGCAAGGACACGGGCGCAAAACTTTTGACGTCATAAGCGAGCTTGGGGTACAGACCCGGGTTGACCGTGATCGCGCCGGCGGTGGTGAGCCACAGCGTCTTGCCGTCGTTGGGGGCATTGAGGACAAACTGAGCTGCCACGGCACCGTTGCCACCGGGGCGGTTTTCGATCACGATGCTTTGACCGAGTTCGACCCCGAGTTGCTCAGCAATTTGGCGAGACAAAGAGTCGGTCGGCCCGCCTGGGGGAAAGGCCAGCACCAAGCGAGTGACGTTGGGCGCCTGCGCGAGAGCGGGCACGGCGCCCGCGAGCAACACACTGCTCAGCATGAGGGTGGCTAATTTTTGAATCGATACCATGGGGGGCCTGCGCTTTCGTGGGGGATGGGGTGGAGTGAATGGGGTGGAGTGAATGGGGGATTTGGCTTACACGAACGGATTTAGGTGATTTTGAGCTCTTGCACCATGCGCTCGTCAATCTCGATGCCAAGACCAGGTGTTGAGGGGACTGTGAATTGGCCATGGTGGGTGAGCACTGCATCTCCAAGTGGGTTTTGTGGCATGTCGCAAAAGGTGTATTCCAGCATGATCTCTTCATCCATGCCCGCCAAAATATGCGCCGTGGCCATGAGTCCTGGGCCCATGTAAGGCGAGTGCGGGGCGAGATGCACGCCGCACGCCTTGATGAGGTGAGCCACCTTCATGAATTCGGAGATGCCGCCAATTTTGGTGACACTCGGTTGTGCAAAACTCACAGCACGCGAATCGATGAGGCTTTTGAAATCTTGATACCCCAGTGCGTTTTCACCCGCCGCCGTTGGGATGCGTCCCTCGCGTTGGATCCGCGCAAGACCCGCATGGTCTTCGGGCGGCCACAAGGGCTCTTCGAGCCAATGCAACTGCAAGGCTTGAAGCCGCTCGCACATCTTCAGGGCTTGGGCCTCATCCCACGGGCAATTGGCGTCCACCATCAAGAGCACATCGGGGCCAATGGCTTCGCGCGTTGCCGCAATGGCGTCCCAGGTGATTTCATGAATTTTGATGGCCTTGAACCCCATGGACACCGCTTTTGCCGCATGCTTGGCCACCAAATCGGGGTTGTTGTAGCGAATCAGACTGGCGTAGGCAGGCACTTGCTGGCGGACCGTGCGCCCGCTTGCCAGCATGTGTGACAAGGGTTGAGACAGCCGTTGTCCGGCAATGTCCCACAGCGCCGTGTCGAGGCCCGAGATGGCATAGGTCACGGGGCCAGCGCGACCCAGGGGATGCAATTTGCGGGTCATTTCTTCGTGAATTTTGGAAATATGGGCCTCGTCTTGGCCGATGGCCAAGGGTGCCACCAAACGCTCGAGTGCTTGCACGGTCGAGGGCCAAATCGCAAAACCAAACGACTCACCCCAACCCACCAGCCCATCACTCGTCTCCACCCGAATGAGGAGGAGCTCCATCTCGCGCTCCTTGCCCGCAAAGATCGGCTTGGGGCCGCCAAGATCGTAAGGCAGACTCAAAGAGTGGGCGGTCACGCTGCGAATGGTCATGGTGTTGCTATATTGAATCGACGAATTGGAAGCGTTGGTTGTTGTGTCTTGTTGCTCTGGCTTGCCACTCTTTATTCTTTGATGGCTTTGAGTCCGATGATGTGGTGCTTGTCGATGGACTTGGCGATGAAGCCTGTCGAGATCATCTCTTGAATAAAATGACGCAAGTACCCATCCGCTGCAGCATGGCCCAGTGGCGTGGACAGGCTGTGGTTGATGACCATGAAATTGCCCTCGAGCAGCCGAGAATTCGGCAATTTGGGCATCGAATCGATCAAATTGGGCTTGAGCCCTGACAACACATCGGCTTGGCCCTGCTTAAAAACATCCACTGAACTGGCAAAGTTAGGCGTGCGAACCAAGGTGGCGTGCTCCAGCGCGGAGGTGAGGTAGAGCTCATAGCCCGATTTGGAAGGGGCTGCAATGGTGACACCGCTGACGTCCACCTGGTCAACGCGCTCAAGAGGGGAATCTCCCTGGACAACATAGCCCGCTTCAATCTCTGTCATGGGAATTGAAAAAGAGATGGTTTGGGCCCTGGTTTTTTCAATGGCGAGAATGGCCACGTCCCAAAGTCCTTTGGCCGAGTCGTCCGCCACCTGTCCGGGTTGCGCGTAGACCACCATCTCAAGGGGCACGCCGATGCTCTTGGCCAACTCCTGCATCAAATCAACACTCACGCCATGCAATTGACCCGAGGCGTCTTGGGACGTGAACAAGGTGTTGCCCAGATTCATGCCTGCGCGGAGTTTGCCACTTGGGGCCAATTCATTTTTTGCGTTCGCGGTCAAGTTCATTGGTGTCATCGATCCAACCCTTTTCAAGGACAAGCCCCAAGCCCAAGCCAAACAAGCTCTTGAGCAACCTGTTCGAGTCAGGGCGCACTGGCAAGTGCGCCGTTTGGTAAAGACTTCAATTATGACTGACAATGACGCCGTCAACCGCGTGCCGCCCCCAGACTAGGGTTGATCCGAGTCTGGGGCCCAACCCCTTGACTCAAGTCGGCGCATCAGTGAAGTTTGACAATGGAGTCGGTTCTGCGGTTGATGAGCCTCACCAGGGTGTCCAAGACAACCTTGAACCAGCCGTGCAGAGCCAATTCATGCAGCTTATACAGGCTCAAATACATCAACTTGGCGGCATACCCTTCGATGAAGAAGTGGCTGCCAATGAGACCGCCCATCATGCTGCCCACGGTGCTGAATTTGCCCAAGGACACGAGAGAGCCAAAGTCTTTGTACTTGAACTCACTCAAGTGGCGTCCATCAATGATGTGCTCGATTTGTCGCAACAAGTGACTCGCTTGCTGGTGTGCGGCCTGCGCGCGCGGTGGCACCACCCGTTGCACCCCTTTCTCATCCACCATCCATGGACACGCCGCACAGTCGCCCATGGCAAAAATCGCTGGGTCATCGATCGACTGCAAGGAGGGGTGAACCAACACTTGATTGGCACCGTTCGTTTTCAGCCCGGCCAGCCCCTTCAAGAAGTCTGGCGCTTTGACCCCCGCGGCCCAAACGATGAGCTCGGCGTCGATGGTTTGACCACTCGCCAAGGTGACCTTGTTTTTGGAGACGTTTTGCACCTGCGCTGCGGTCATCACCTCCACCCCCAAATTGCTCAAGAGTTGATGGGACGAGCGAGAAATGCGCTCGGGCAATGCGGGCAAGATTCTCCCGGCCGCTTCCACCAAAATCACCTTCAAATCTTTCTCGGCGTCCACTCGGTCAAGCCCGTAAGACACCACCTCTCGGGTGGTTCGGTGCAACTCGGCCGCCAACTCCACCCCCGTGGCTCCCGCCCCAATGATGGCCACATGCAGTTGTCCAGGAGTCAGGGCGCCCTCTTGCGTTTGTGCCCTGATGCAAGCATTGATCAAACGCTGATGAAAGCGCTTGGCGTCGGACAAAGACTCCAGTCGAATGGCGTGCTCTTGAACACCGGGGACGCCAAAGTCATTGGTCAAACTCCCCACCGCCAAGATCAAGGTGTCGTAGGGGATGGAGCGCTCAGGGGTGACAAGCTCGCCGTTGGCGTCAAGGTGCGCGGACAAATGCACACATTTTTGCTCGCGGTCCAGCCCAATCATGGAGCCAATGCGGTAGGTGAAATGGTGCCAATGGGCTTGCACGATGTAGTTCAATTCGTGATCATCGGTGTCCATGCTGCCCGCTGCAATTTCGTGCAATTTGGGCTTCCAGACATGGGTTCGGCTCTTGTCAACCAAGGTGACGTGAAGGCGTCCAAACCGGTGCACGCGGTTTTGATAACGGTCCCCGAGCTTGGTGGCCAATTCCAAGCCACTGGCACCTCCTCCAACAATCACAACACGGTGTAGTTTTTCCATTCGAGCACCTTTGGGGTTTGGGATGTATTCAAGACAAAGCACCTTGCAAAAAATAAGCCAATTGTGTGGTCAACCCATCATCAAAACAGTGAAAAAGACGGGCTCACCTCAGCCTTGGACGGTGTGGGTTGTCACCAGCGCTTAAAAGGGTATTTCCTGAGTCAAGCCATGTGTCAGTTTGATTACGATCGAAGCCTTCATCCTCTGTCAACGGCTCTTGTCAATCTATTATTCATTCAAAACCATGAAGTTTCAATCTTTTTGTGCTGTGGCCTTGTTGCCCTTGGTCGCCTTGTTGAGTGCTTGTGGAAGTGGCAACTCCTCTGTCAAAACTCCCTTCACCTCCTTGGTCACTTTTGGGGACAGTTTGAGCGATGTGGGCACCTACAAGGTGGGAACGGTCGCTGCATTGGGAGGTGGCAAATACACCATCAACTCAAGCACATCACCGATTTGGGTTGAAATTTTGGCCTCTGAACTCTCGCTGCCCGCCCCTTGCGCGGCACAAACGGGCCTCAACGGCAGTGCTGCCCAGGGCTTCAGTGTGCCGGTCACCAACCACCCAGGGTGCACCAACTATGCACAAGGTGGTGCTCGTGTGGCCCATCCTGTGGGGCCTGGCAACGCACTGCTTGGCGGCAACAACGCCATTGTGGGGCAGTTGACAGTTCCCGTGACGACCCAAATCAGCAATCATTTGACACTCGGCGGCGGGTTCACTGGCAAAGAATTGGTGACCGTGGCCGCTGGCGCCAATGACGTGTTCATCCAGTTTGGCGCCTTGAGCGCATTGGCCGCCGACAAACCACCCTTCAGCACCTTCA
>CAIPFK010000220.1 GCA_903864315.1 uncultured Burkholderiales bacterium
AAGTTATTTCCTTACATTACTCCCTCACATTATTCAATTACGTTACTTCCTTACGTTACTTACTGCAGTTACTTGCATTGCGTGAATTACTGACATTACTTACTGACATTACTTACTGACATTACTTACTGACATTACTTACTGAAATTACTTACATACATTACTGACTTACTGACATACATTACAAACATTACTTACGACAACTTACTTACGAATACTTACCTTACTTACCTTACTTACCTGAGTTACAGTATCACCTTGCGCTCAGTTCAAGAGCGCAACCCATTGACGCCAACCCTGGACTCCTGTCATGCTCTATTTGCATAAAATTTTGCCCCTGCTGTTCTTGCCCATCAGCGTGGTGGGATATTTCCTGATTTGGGGATTGATCCAAAAAAAGCGTGCACCCGTGCTCACCGCCCTCATTCTTTTGTGGGTGTTGTCTGCACCCAAGTTCGCTGACTTTTTGGTGAGAACCTTGGAAGAAGGCGCTGTGCGGGTGAGCCCCCAAGAAATGGCGGGGAGCGAGTATGTGGTGATTTTGAGTGGCATGATCCATTCGGTTCAAGGACAAAAGGCAGCGGAGACCGAGTGGTCGGACCCGGACCGGCTCTTTGCGGGGGTGGAGCTCTTTCAAGCCCTCAACTCCACGCAAGTGCAGCACCCAGCGCACTTGATTTTCACGGGCGGCGCCGTCCCCTGGTGGCCCGAAACACCCCTCGAAGGCCAATACCTCAAACAAAAGGCCGTCTCCTTGGGGGTGCCGCCTGAGCTCATCTGGGTGACCGCGGAAGTCTCCACCACCGAAGAAGAGTCCCGCGCGGTCAAGGCCTTGATCCTAGAGCAACAAAAAGCCAAAAAAAAACCAGAGGGCTTGCTGCGCGTGACACTCGTCACCTCTGCGTTCCACATGCCCCGTGCCCGCGCTTTGTTTGAAAACGCCGGCTTCGTGGTCGATGCCTACCCCGTTGACTTCAAAGTGAGGCTGCAAAACGCCACCCTCATGGACTGGCTCCCGGACGCTGAAGCGCTGGCCCACAGCCAACTCGTGTTCATGGAATGGATGGGACAGGCGTTTTACGCCGTGGGCCGACTGAAGTCACGCCTCTTTGGGCACTGATGCCTTCGCACTGAATCCTTCGCGCTGAACTTTGTGCGCTCACCCTGGGGCTCTAGCGCTCAAGCCTTCGCGGTTTGATTGAGCGCCGCCTTCATTGCCGAATGCGCCACATCCTCCAACCACGCCAAGTCCACGCTTTGGTGCGCCTCACAGAGGAACCAAGGCTCTCTTGAATCGGGCTCGAGCATCACACCGCGCTCAATGAGTCCCCACGCAAAGTGGCGGTACAGCTCGCTATTGGTCTTTCTCCAGTCCCGGTAGGTGGTGGGGACCGTGGGGGTGAAATGAACCCCAAACATGGTGTCGGGTCCCGCAAATTGGTGTTCTATGCCTGCGCCCGAGAAGACTCTGGCAAGCACCGCTTGAATGTCTGCGCCCGCTTTGGCCGCCCGCTCCAAGGCCGGGGTGTGGGTCAAAATATCCAGCGTGGCGTGGGCCGCACTCAAGGCCACCAAATTGGCCGTGTAAGTGCCACCATGCACCACTGCGCCGGGTTGCGAGCCCACCACATCCATCACTGCCGCACGGCCTCCAAAGGCCGCCACCGGGTAGCCGTTGCCCATGGCTTTGGCAAAGGTGGTGAGGTCGGCGTGTATGCCGTAGATCTCTTGTGCCCCACCCTTGGCCACGCGAAAGCCCGATTTGACCTCATCGACGATGAGCAAGGTGCCGTTGTGGTCACACAGCGCTCTGAGTCTGGCCAACCACTCAGGCGTCGCCGCGATACTGCCAGCGTTACCAATGATGGGTTCTAGCACCACACAAGCCAAGCTGTCTTGGCGGGTGGCAAAGAGTCGCTCGAGCGCCTCTGTGTCATTGAGTCCAATGATGTCCACGTTTTCACGAGCGCGTGCTGGGATGCCTGCACCAAACGGGATCACGCGCGGCTCCACCCCCGAGCCCGGCGTCCAACTCTCGATGTCGGACTTCCACATCATCTCGTCATAAAGTCCGTGAAAGCCACCCTCCACAATGGCCAAACGGTCTCGCTTCGTGTAGCCCCGAGCGGTCCTCACCGCGCCCATGACGGCCTCGGTGCCGGAATTGGCAAACCGCATTTTGTCGATCTGTGGGCAAAGGGCCTTGACTTGCTGCACCACTTGGGCGTCCAAGGGTGTTGCGAACCCCGACAAGGTGCCGCGCTCGGTGATTTGCGCCACCACCGCTTGGTCCACCCGCGAGTCGCGGTAACCCAAGATGATGGGGCCGTAGCCCAGGCGGAAATCCACGTAGTGTTTGTTGTCCACATCGGTGAGGACACAGCCCAAGGCGCTTTTGACGAAGACGGTTTTGTCGTCTCCCCAATAGCGGTAATTCTCGGCCACCCCTTGGGGCATGTGCTGATGGGCCTCTTGCATGAAGGCGCGTTGCTGCACACTCGGAGTCGACGTGTCACCCCGGCTGAGCCCATGCCCTGGGGTGGCTGCAGACATTGGCGCACTCTCACCCAGGGGTGGGCGCAGCATGAGCCCCACCCGTTCTTCCAGGAGTTTGACCACATGGAGCTCTGCGGCCGAGTCACCAAACCGCTCGGCGGCTTCTTGAAAGAGAGTCTTCGCCAACGCCCCCATCTTCAAGGCGTAGCCCTGATGTTGAGCAATCTCGTTGATGAGCGTGAGGTCTTTCACACACAAAGCGAGTGAAAAGCTCGGGTCGTAGTGGCCCGCAAAAATGGAGGGCACATCGTGCTCGGCCACCCAGGAGTTGCCTGCCGAGGACTTGATCGCTTCCCAGACGGTGTGCAGCGGCACGCCCGCTTTGGCACCCAGCATCAACGCCTCGCCAATGGTGGCCGCACTCACGAACCACAGCAAATTGGTGAGGAGCTTGACCGTGGCGCCGTTGCCAGGTGAGCCCACAAAGAAGATCTTTTCTCCGATCACATCAAAGAGCGGCTTGTGCTGGTTAAAGCTCTCTTCTTGGCCGCCCACAAAAATCGACAAACGCCCAAGAGCAGCAAAATCCACCGCATTGGTGACTGGCGCCTCCAAGAAATGCACGCCTCGGCGCAGCGCGGCTTCATAGACTTCTTTGACCAAGGCGGGAGAGCTCGTGGAGGTGTCGATGATGCAAGCACCTGGCTTCATGTGAGACACCAAGGCCGTGCTCCCGAGCATGACCGCCTTCACCTGAGGGGGACCGGGCAGGGAGCAAAACGCCACATCCACAGTGGGCGCCACTTGGTCGATGCGTTCAGCCCAGTGGCCCCCAAGAGCGAGCAAGTTGTGGGCCTTTTGTGGGTCCAAGTCGTGCACCCACACGGTGTAACCGGCCTTGATGAGGTTGGCAGCCATGGGGTTGCCCATGTTGCCCACGCCGATGAATAGGATTGCAGGCAAAGACGCAGTTGAATTCATGTGAAAAAGTGGCACTCAGCCGTCAGTTGGTGTGAAAAACCACGCTGGCATCCCTGGGCCATGGCGCCAACAGATGCTTGGGGTTGATGAGGAAAGCCCAAGGACTCTTCTTGGAATGGATTTTGACTGAAAAATTCACCAAGAGCCTCAAGAGGATGAAAAAAGCTGATTGATTGGTGTGAGGGAGTCATCAACGCCAAGCGTGAAGCATCCATCTTGCATCAACGTCCACACTCCCCGGGGCTTGGCTCAGCGTTTTTTGAAAGTCAAAAACTTGTTGTTGCTGCTCGCGTGGGGTTGGTAATCAAACCCATAGGCGCTCAACATTTGTTGGCTTTGCGAGAAATCATAGGTGCGGTAGTGCACTGTTTGGGCCATCACGGTTTTGCTGCCGTCGTTCAAGAAATAATCCTTGATGAAGCCATTGGGGGCGGGATGAATCTTCTGGGAGTAGACCATGCCGTTGGAGATGGTGCGCTCATAGTCGTGGTGGGGGCCTTGGATACCCAAGAGCAGCAAGCCACCCGACTTCACGTGATGCGAGAGTTGTTCCAAGCCTTGTTGGTTGTGCTCATCGCCTGGGATATGACTCACCAAAAAAGGCTCCTTGTCGCCGTCAATGACAAAGTACCACACGCCGCCATACGAGAAGGTCAAGTCGAATTGTTGCTTCAAATCAAACTCCACCACGTTCTCTTGCGAGAGTTTGACCTGGGGATAGGCTTGCAAGCGAGGCTTGGCAATGTCAAGCATGGCTTGCGTCAAGTCCACCCCTGTGATCGCCACATGGGGTTGGCGCTTGGCGAACTCTTCCAAGATGAGACCAGTGCCACAACCGATCTCCAAAATAGTACTCACCGGTTGATGGTTCATCAAGCCGTCGACAATGCCTTGGTAGTCATAATAGCCCGATGTCATGATGACATCGTAATAGGCGGACATGTTCGTGTAATCCATGAAGTTCCTGAAATCCTAACTATTTAACAATTGTGACAAAGTTCGCCATTCTACTCAACTATTACCCCCTTCCTTCTGGCTTGGCTTGCCCTGCATTTTTACCATTTTGAGACGACTGTCCAAAGGGTTCACTTGGAGCAGGTCTGGAGCGACTTCAACCGAACTTGAACTCGGTCAGGCACGACCTGGGCATCGCTCTATTTGGCACTGCCCCAAATCGTTGTAATTTTCATAATGAATCG
Organism: uncultured Burkholderiales bacterium; assembly: GCA_903864315.1. Classification (GTDB taxonomy): domain Bacteria; phylum Pseudomonadota; class Gammaproteobacteria; order Burkholderiales; family Burkholderiaceae_C; genus Limnohabitans. The sequence continues at coordinate 4,677 of CAIPFK010000220.1, forward strand.
GTAATGGATGTAAAAACAGTGACTACATGGCCCCAAGGCTTTAGTTGGATGGCATACTGACGAATCCTGAAACAAGGATCGAATCGATTCCAATCAGAATCGAAGACGATCGAACAGATCAAAGAAAAACAAGGGCAAGACACTCAAGCGTCTTGCCCCATCCATCACATTAGGAGAAAACCGTGGCCAACGCTGGCGTTCAAGCTGTCAACACCAACCCCGTCCTCGACCCCATGGTCAAGGTGGGCTCGGGTTTGAGCACGGCCGTGGTGAACCCGTCTGGATCCCCCCATTCCACAGCAGGGGTCACGCCCTTGCCGTTTCAAACCTTTCAAGGCGGTGATGTGAAAGCACCCAGTGCAGCCAGCAGCGAAGCCATGAAAACCAGCACCCAGGCCCACACCCCCTTGGTGCAAGAGATCAAATCCATCCACTTGGCTGCTCCACCTGAGCTCAACATGGGCTATTCGGTCTCCAAAGACGGCCGCTCCATCCAAGTCAAAATGACCAACAGCATCACGGGAGAGGTGGTGAGGAGCTTTGACATCAAGGCCGCAGACTTGGCCAAGGTGAGCAAACCCAACATCGCCTTGAAGGGCAGTCAAATCGACGCCCAATTATGAGCGCCTGAGCTGTTGCGCTCAACCCAGCGGCTTGGCGCTTGAGCGCATCACCCTGCCATGCTCAGCGACCAACGCAAAACACCAACTCCTGTTGTCGCCCCTTTTCCTCCGCCTTCTTCCCAGCCTTCTTCCCAGCCTTCTTACCAGCCTTCTTACCAGCCTTCTTCCCCTCTTGATCCCCCTCTAGCATTGGTGAATACGACAAGTGACGGGCCTATCGGTCCTGTTATATAGTCTGCACCATTGCAACATTGCACCTATGGCCCGACAGGGTCTCAATCGACACGAGGAGAACAGACATGAACACGTCCATCATGGCCCAAACCAAGCGAGATGGGGTCTTGGCGGTTCACTCTTTGGATGAACACGTCTTTTGTGTGCCCAATTTGGATGAGGCGCGCGCTTTTTACACCGCCTTTGGCCTGGATGTTCGCAACCATGGTGATGGTTTGGCCCTTTACGCCCACAACAACCCCCAGCGTTACGCACGCTTGATCAAGGGCGAGAAAAAACGCCTTTTGTGGCTGAGCTTTGGGGTCTACGCCGAAGACTATGAGCGCTTTGTCCAGCTCATCGAGAGCCAGGGCATTGAACGCATCGCCTCTCCCGATCCAGAGTCACCGCTTGGGCTTTGGATCCGATCCAACGATGGCTTTCCAGTCCAAATCAAAGTGGCCCCGAAGTCTTCGCCCTCAAGCCCAAGCCCCCGTGTCTACGAGCCCGAATCCAATGGCCAAGGGCGCGCACCCGCGAGCTCGCGTGCACCCCGGGTTTTGCCCCTTTATTTGTCCCACACCCTGGTGTTCACCAAAAGTGTGAGCCAGTCCTTGGACTTTTATTCAGGGGTGCTTGGCTTACAGCTCTCGGACTCTTCAGGTGAAGACCCCATGGCCATTGCCTTCATGCACTCTCCCCATGGCAGTGACCACCATTTGCTCGCCTTTTTGATCTCAGACGACTATGGCTTTCACCACAGCTCCTGGGCGGTGAACTCCATTGATCAAGTGGGCCTGGGGATGAAACAAATGAACGAGGCTGGCCACACCTATGGTTGGGGCGTGGGCCGACACGTGCTCGGATCCAACTATTTCCGCTACACACGAGACCCTTGGGGAAGTTATGTGGAGTATTCGTATGACATTGATTTTGTGGCGCACGACATCAAGTGGCCCGCCAAAAACCACCCACCGCCCGACTCCTTTTACCTCTGGGGCCCCGATGTGCCTGAGGGTTTTGGCACCAACTTTGAGGCGCAGCACTGAAACCAATTGGGCTCAGGGCTTGGTGCTTTGATTGCGCGAGAACGCCCTCATTGCAAGGCGCATTGGCAATGCAAGCGCGTATCGATCACGACTGCTGCGCGTGAACTTACTCGACTTCGACGCGAGGCGTGCTCTCGACTTGATCGAGTTGGGCGTTGACGTGGGCCACGCTTTTGCGAATGGCATTCACGCGTCCACTGAACTCCTCGGCCTTCTTTTGCTTTTCCGACATCAAGGCATTGCGAACTTCAAGCAGATGTGCCCGCTTGGCGCTCACCACGGGGACGGGCTGGGCTGGCGGCGAGGCGTCAGGCGTGCCAATATCCGGCTGGGCCATCGGCGCAGGGTGGGCCGGTTGAATGCTCTGGGGTCCTGGGCCAATTTGCCCCTTTTCGGCCAATGCCGCCAAGACTTGTTCGGTGAGCGGGGCATGCTTGGCCAAAACGGAAGGAGTCTGGGAGTTGTCGCTGGTGCTGGCGGGCAAGAGCTGCACATTGTCGGCTTGAGGGTCTTGACTCAACTGCTGGTGATTGTCCTCATCGCGTTGCCCGGAGAGCTTTTGTACATTGCCCGTTGCACGGCCTGAATCGATCCCCTCACGCCCAAAAGACTGGGTATCATGACTCCAAAGGGCTTGATTGGATGAGCTGGCATCGGCGTCCAAAACTTGGTTGTTGGCGCTGGCCTTGTCTTTTTCCAAACGCGCCAAGTTGTCTTGTGCTTTTTTGGCATCGATCAGCACCGAGCTGGAGCTGTCTTGCTTGACCAAGATCTTGGCGGGGTCACTGGGGTGCCCCCCCTCATCCTCCAACTTCACCACATCGTCGACGGCTTTCTCACCAGGCAGGGCAATGCGTTGACCCGCACTGGGCGTGTCTTTGGGCAGTTTGATCTCGTTGGAGGCCAATGCATCGTGGTCGATCTTGATCGCGTCTGAGGCCAAGGCAGACTCGCCCGGCAACTTGACATGGGCGTCTTCGGCAGCATCGAGCAACACACTCACATGGTGGTCTAGGCTGGCAAAGGCCTCGTCGAGTTGGAGTAAATTGTCCGCAGCCTCAGGCTCTTTGACGTTTGCGTTGAGCTGGGCTTGGGCATCAGACGCCTCGGTGTGAAACGCATCCGGTGCATGTTCGCCATCGGCGCCATGGGCGAGCGCATCGGGCGTTGCCGCATTCTCAGCATCAAAAGCCTTGTCGCGCTTATGACCACTGGCGTCGCCGGCGACGATGCCATTCTTTTTACCGCCCGCGTTCAAGGAACCCGCAGAGACTTCAACTTTGAAGGGGGCATTGCTACGGATGATGGTGGGGTCGTTGGAACTCATAAAACACCAAACTCAAAAGAAAAATGGATTCTTGTCTGTTCATTGTCTTACAAAAGCCGCAAAGAAGTTAATTTTCACGACAAATACAACTGAGTCCGACTGCAAAACGGGTCCATGGACGAGTCCAATCTGCCCCCATTGCCCACTCAATTGATGAAGACTGGGAACACCAAGCGAGTGAGGTATTTTGCCAAACTGAATTAACTCAGTGAAGTCAGTTAACTCAGTTAACTCAGTTCAGTCACGTCAATCATCCATGTCCTCTTCCATGTCAGAGTCAAGAGAATCCATCACGGCGATTTCCGCGTTTTGCACACCATTGATTTGGTGGCGATACGCCTTGAAGGCGTGCAAATCGCAAGTCTCGAAGTCGAGTGCGTCGTGGGCAGACGCGGCCAACATGTGGTGCTTGGCCGCTTGGGTGAAGTGATACGCCGCCAAGCGGTGGGTGTCTCCCACGCTCTCCAGCATCTCGTCGAAATCAATATCGGACAAGTCGTCATCCCTGGGGTCGTTGATTTGGGTCATGATTGTCGCTCCTGGCGGTGAAAGTGCTTGAGGTGCCCATGCTAGCATTGACTGCACCCAAGTGGCAATATGCTGGGGTGTTCATCTTGATGCAGGTCAGTCATCTTATTGCAACAAAAACCCGATTCAATGCCCAAACCACTGACTGCTCCCCACCATGACTGAAACCCGAGCGATCTATTCGCTCCAACACGATCCACATGGACGTCGACTGTCTTACACCGAAGCAGGCACGCCAGACGATTCGACCATCTTCATCTGCCTGCCAGGTCTGCTGGAAACCCAAGACGTGTTTGCGCCTTTGTTCGCCATGGCCAATGAGATGCAACACTGCAGAGTCATCACCGTGGATTACTGTGGTCGCGGTGAATCCGACCCCCTTGCCCACAACCAGCACTATGCGATGTCGATCTATTTGGACGACTTGGAGGAATTCATCTGGGAATGCATCAAAGCGCAGGTGACTCGAATGGACACCGCTATTTATTTGGTGGGCACCAGCATGGGTGGCATTTTGGCGATGCATTTGTTGCAAAACTTGAAATTCAGGGTCAAGGGCTTGATCATGAACGACATCGGACTGAGCCTGTCGTGGTGGTCCATCCTGGGACTGTACAAAGCCATCGACTTGAAAGAATTCAAACGACAACTGTCCATGAAGCCCAAGGCACAGCGCATTGACCCACGCGCCATCGATGACGTGGGCTCCAAGCACCATTTCGATTTGGAGTATGACTACGATTGGACAGGCATGCAGTTTGAGAGACTTTTGAAAACCTTTGAGGGTCAAGTCTTATTGATCCACAACAATCGCAGTCCAATTTGCCCAAGAGCCCTTGCGCAAAAATTCAAAACCAGTCTCCCCAACTCCAAGCTATTGAGCCTCAATGCCAACACCCATCCCGCCGCTTGGAGCCCAGAGGCCTGCGCGTGGGTTGGAG
>CAIPFK010000221.1 GCA_903864315.1 uncultured Burkholderiales bacterium
GCGGCTGCGCGAGCAGCTGGGAGTTGACGAGATCATCATTTGGTCGAGTGACCAGCGCCCTGTCGCCACCGCGGGTGGTGAGCGCTATGTGGTCAATCCGGAACCCCCCACGCCTGAGCAGTGGCGCGCCTTGCAGACGCAAAAACTGATCACGGTCATTGAGGGCCTGGAAGATGCGGCCTTGCACCCCGAGGTGCAGCCACAAATCAAGGCGCTCGCCTTGGTCAATCCTGTGAGTTTGAGCCTGCACACGGTGCTCGACTCGGAGGTCTTGCAAATCAGTCGCAAACTCCCGCCCACGTTGGTGGCGAATGCGTTGGCGCTGCAAGCGGCGAATGTCGAGTACCAAGAGCGCGCCTTGGCCAGGGATGGACTGCGGCGCATGTACATTGGCACGTTGACGCTCAGTTTATTCTTGTCGGTCTTTGGTGCTGTGATTTTGGCCGTGCTCTTGGGCAACCAATTGGCCAGACCTCTGCTCTTGCTCGTGAGTGGCGTGCGGGAAGTGGCCGCTGGCAATTTGAACCCCAAGCCCGTGCTGACGGGCAAGGATGATTTGGAAGGACTCACCCAAGCCTTTGCTCAAATGACCCAGCAGCTCTTTGAAGCGAGAACCACGGTGGAGCGCAGCATGAGTCAAGTGAGCTTGGCGCGGGCCAATTTGCAAACCATTTTGGACCACTTGACCGCAGGGGTGTTGGTGCTCGACCCGCAAGGCCGGGTGGTTTCGGCCAACCCGGGTGCGACTCGGATTCTTCGCTTGCCGATGGCCGCTTTTGTCGGCAGCGCCTTGACCGAGGTGCCAGGGCTTGAAGCATTTGCCGCCCAGGTCTTGAAACAATTCCAAGGCTTTGAAGGAGACCGCTTGCAAGCTGGTCAAGACTACTGGCAACAGTCCTTTGAGCTCAGGGCTTCGGTGCAAAGTGGTGCCTTGACCTCAGACCCGTTGGAGGGCAACTCCGGTGCAGCGAGTGGTTTGGCTGGGTCGGTGGGGCCTGGTGTTGGGGGACGGCCAGCGGTGACCAACCTCATCGCCCGTGGGGCGGTGCTGCCGAACCAAGCGTGGTTGTTGGTGTTTGATGATATTTCAGAGGTGGTCTCTGCCGAACGCGCTCAGGCCTGGGGGGAAGTGGCCAGACGACTCGCCCATGAGATCAAAAACCCGCTCACCCCCATTCAACTGTCGGCCGAGCGACTGGAGATGAAGTTGAGCGGTAAATTGGCGCCGGCCGAGCAAACGGTGTTGATGAAGTCCGTCAAGATGATCGTGGACCAAGTCGACGCCATGAAGCGCTTGGTCAATGAGTTTCGCGACTACGCCAGACTCCCCCAAGCGCAAATGCAAGAGCTCGATCTCAATGGCTTGGTGCACGAGGTCGTGCAACTCTACGGTTTGGGCCAAGAAGAGGGCTTGCCCACCTCCATTCAGGCGGCGCCTCATGGCGAGGTCCACGCCGTCGAGCTCGAGCGCCAAAGCAGTGCCGCTCTTCATCAATCGTCTTACACTTGGGGGCAAAAGGATGCTTCCAGCGTCAGGCTTGAAATGGAGCTTGATTTGACGTGCCCCCCGATTCAGGCCGACGCCTTACAAATGCGCCAAGTCATTCACAATTTGATGCAAAATGCGCAAGATGCCACCGTGGGCCAAGAAACGCGCGTGGTGAGCATCTCCACCCATTTCAATCACGAACGAGAGCGCGTGCGGCTGGTGGTGAGGGACACGGGGGGAGGTTTTGCCGAGGATATTTTGAAGAGGGCCTTTGAGCCCTATGTCACCACCAAGGCTCGGGGCACAGGTTTGGGGTTGGCGGTGGTGAAAAAAATCGCCGATGAGCACGGCGCCAGGATACTTTTAAAGAACCTGGAACAGAATGGGGCTATTATTGGCGCTCAAGTATCGTTATCATTCGCAGTTGTACAAGCACAACATCACGGGGTTTAATTCGCTGCTATGGCAAATATATTGGTCGTTGACGATGAGTTGGGAATTCGGGACTTGCTCTTTGAAATTCTCAACGATGAGGGACACACGGTGGAGCTCGCTGAGAATGCGGCCCAGGCCCGGGCTGCGCGCCAGTTGGCAAGGCCCGACTTGGTGCTCCTTGATATTTGGATGCCCGACACCGATGGGGTCTCTCTCCTCAAAGAATGGGCCACCTTGGGGCTGCTCAACATGCCCGTCATCATGATGAGTGGGCATGCCACCATCGACACGGCGGTGGAGGCCACGCGCATTGGCGCCATGGCCTTCCTAGAAAAACCCATCACCCTGCAAAAGCTCTTGAAGGCGGTGGAGCAAGCCTTGCAAAAGAAACCGATGGCCTCTGCGACGGGCAATGCGGCAGGTCGCTCTGGACTGGGCGCTGGGACACGCGCGGGGGTGGATTTTCAGGCGTCTCTTTCTAGAAGCGCTGGTTTTGGAGGCCCTGCACAAGGATCGGGTTCAGGCGCGGGCTTCGGAGTCGCAAGCAGTTTGGGCAGCAATTTGGGATCCAGTGGTGTGCCGGGTGGCCATGGATTCACATCGGGGCTTGCTCAAAATGCAGGCTCATCGAATGCGGGCGCGTCCACCGACACCCGATCGAGCGTGGGCGGGGGTTATGCGCTGGCCGGACAAGTTGGCCAAGGGCAACCCGGTTCCAGTGCCGCGTACGGTGCGGGCGCCTTGTCGGGTGCTGCTGGGTCCAGTGGCTTTGCGCAAAGCACGGGCGCATCCCTGAGTGGCACACAACAAGTGTTTGAGCTCGATCAGCCCCTCAGAGAAGCAAGGGATGCGTTTGAGAAAGCGTATTTTGAGTTCCACTTGGTGCAAGAAGGCGGCTCCATGACCCGGGTGGCGGAGAAGACGGGACTCGAGCGCACCCACCTCTACAGAAAACTCAAGCAACTCGGTGTTGATTTGTCCAAAACCAAACGCAGTTTGGGGCATTGAAGTATTGCTCAACGCTTGATCGCTGACTTGCTTGGCCAATGGTGGGTTTGGCCAAGAGTGAGCTTTGCCAAGATTGAGCTTTGCCAATAGTGAGCTTTGCCAATCAGTTGAATGATGGGCATCGTGGCCAAGGAGTCCATGTTGTGCAACTCTAAGTAATAAGTTCAATCGGTTGATCAGTCATGAATTCTCCGGCTATCCGTGGGCCTTATTGAAGACCGGTCCTCTGCAGTGAATGGATGTCTGAAGGGGCCATTTTTTCTTTAAATTAAAAATTACTTTGTTATTTGCACAAAAAATACTAAAATTACGATTATTTTTTGATTGGGGTGGTCGATGCTGGTTGAATTTCGCGTTGCCAACTTTCGTTCAATCCGTGAGGAGCAGTGCCTAAGCTTCGTCGCATCGAAGGATCGCTCACACGAAGCTACCCACTCTTTGGCAATGGATAAACCAGGCGTTGCACGCTTGCTTCGCTCAGCAGTTATTTATGGCGCCAATGCCAGCGGCAAAAGTAACTTGGTGATTGCTTTAATGACGATGCAGCACCTCGTGTTGAACTCCACAAGACTGCTTGAAGCTCAATTTCGCGAGCAATACACTCCATTTTTGTTGGACAGTGATTCCCGACTAGCTCCAACCCAGTTCGAGATCACGGTGGTCACTGCAGACTTGCGTTATCAGTATGGGTTCAGTTTTGATGTTGAACGCATACACAGTGAATGGCTGCTTGTCTACGAGACTAGCAAAGCGCAGCGATGGTTTGAGTACCACCACAACCCACAAACTTTGGAAAAGGAATGGCAGCCTTTTTCGGTTTATTTCAAAGGTGAAAAGAAAGGACAGCGAGAACTCTGGAAAGCCAATACAGGCGAACGCTCACTGTTTCTCACCCAAGCATCGCAGTCCAACAGCCAGCAATTGCAACCCTTGTTCAATTGGTTTGCCAATGATCTGATCATTTTTCCGGCTCAGGCACCCTTTAACCTCATGCCGACTTTGCAGCGCTTGGTCGACTCAAAGTACAAGGCGTGGGTACTGCAGTTGATGAACGCAGCAGATATACACATCAGCGACATACGGGTTGAAAAAAAGAAAGGACAAGGATTTGAATACAAGCTCCAAGCGGGTAATGCTTCTGAATTATTGACAGTGGATGGCGAAATGCCAGTGATCGAATTTGGTCATCAAACCACGTCTGGACAAAAGCAATGGTTTGATTCCAGGTTTGAGTCTTTTGGAACTTTGCGCCTGTTGGGTTACGCGGCACCTTTATTGGATGCGATTGAAAATGGCAATCTCATTGTTGTTGACGAATTCGACACGAGCTTGCATCCCTTGCTGACACGCTATATCCTGAGAATGTTGCACACTCCCTTGCTGTCTCCGAAGGGGGCACAGATGTGGATGACGACCCATGATACGTCGCTCTTGGATCCTGGTTTTTTGCGGCGAGACCAGGTGTGGTTTGTGGAGAAGAAGAAAGATCAAAGCACAGAGTTGTATGGGCTGATGGAGTTCAGTCCAAGGAAAAACGAAGCCATTGAGTCTGGCTACTTGCAAGGGCGTTATGGGGCCATTCCCTTTCTCAGCGAATTTCTTTTCTGAAGGCAAGGAATGCAAGACAACGGTGCCAAACAACGCAGGCTAGCCAAGGAGCGCTCCAAGGCAGAGCGGAAAAAATCTTTACGCATCGAGACGGCTACGGCGTTGTTGGTTTGCGAAGGTGAATGTACAGAACCCTTCTATTTGAAGGCTCTGCTGCTGCATTTGGGCATCAACAGTGCGAGCGTAGAAATCTTGCCTGGCCAATCACACAGCAATGCAGTGGCCGTGGTCAATAGAGCCCGAGAACGTTTTGAACAAGCCCCTCGGGACCGTGTTTTTGCTTTGATTGATGCTGAGCAAGACGATCTGGAACAGGCCATCCATTTTTGTAGAACACCATTGCAACGAGGCAATCAGAAAAAGGCCATCCCCGAAATTTGCATTGAGCCCATTATCAGCACACCCTGTTTTGAAGTGTGGTTGTTGCTGCATTTTCGCTATTGTGATCAACCGTTTAGAGTTTTTAATGATGTGCATTCACAATTGCGCGTTCACTTGCCTGATTATTCCAA
>CAIPFK010000222.1 GCA_903864315.1 uncultured Burkholderiales bacterium
CTCTTTGCGCTTGCAAAGCGAGCAACTCTTGAGCCTTGAAGCACAAACCCAAGGCGAGGATACCTGCTTGATCATCTACACCTCAGGCACCACAGGTTTTCCCAAAGGCGTGATGCACAGTCAGCGCAGTTTTTTGCTTGGCGGCGAGGCCTTTGTCGAGCGCATGTATTTACAGCACAGCGACCGCTTGATGATCGTGCTGCCGTTCTTTCACATGAACGCGTTGTTCTATTCTGTGGCGGGTGGCTTGGCCGCCGGTGCGTCAATCGCCATCATGCCGAGGTTTTCAGCCTCCACCTTTTGGCAGCAAGCTGTTCAAAGCAACGCCACGATCGTGAACTTGATCGACGCGGCCTGTCAAATCCTCAAAAAACGCCCCCGTCTTGAGTACTTGGATCAGCACCGACTGCGTGCGGCCTATGGCGTGCGCCACACGGCTTGGCCCACCTTCCAAGAGGAGTTCCACATCCCTCACTTGGTGAGTGGGTACGGCATGACGGAGATTCCAGGCGTGACTTGCAGCCCTTTCACGGGACTGCAAAAACCCGGCACCATGGGGCCGGTGGGGAAACACCCCGACCCCAACAGAGAGTGGGCCGCTTGCCGTGTGGTCGACGAGCAAGGCGTTGAACTGGGAGCCCACCAAGTCGGAGAGCTCTGGGTCAAGACCCCCATCATCATGCAAGGCTACTTTCGAGACCCAGAACAAACACAAAAGCAATTCGACAACGGTTGGTTCAAAACTGGCGACTTGGTGAGCTTTGATGAGGACGGCTACTACACCTTTGTTTCACGCAAAAATGACATCATCCGCCGCCGTGGCGAGAACATCTCTGGCGCTGAACTTGACCGGGTGATCTCCACGCACCCCAAAGTCCTGGACGTGGCCGTGATCGCCGTGCCAGCAGAGTTGGGAGAAGATGACATCATGGCCGTTGTGGTGGCCAAGCCCGATGAGGTGCTGACAGCACAAGAGGTGGCCCAGTGGTGCCGAGAGCGCTTGGCCTCGACCAAAGTGCCGCGCTACGTCGTCTTTGTCGAGAAAATCCCTTACACGCCCACCCACAAGGTCGCCAAATCAGTCCTCAGAAACGACAAGTCCTTGATGGGCATGGCGACAGACTTGGGCTAGTCCCTTTACACATCACACGCAGGAGTCGCCATGGGTCAACAAATCAACATCGCCGTCTACGGCATCCCCAATTGTCAGTCGGTGAAAAAAGCGAGAACTTGGCTAGAAGAGCACGCACTGGCGTATGAGTTTCATGATTTTAAAAAGGCCGGGGTTCCTCTGGCGCGCTTGAAAGCCTGGGTCAAACATTTTGGTTGGGAAAGTGTGCTCAACAAAAAGGGCACCACATGGCGCTTGCTTGGTGAGGATGAAAAAGCCTTGGTCACCAATGCCACGACCGCCATACAGGCCATGGTGACGTCCCCATCCCTGATCAAACGGCCCGTGATTGAATTCTCTGATGACCACATCACCTTGGGCGTCAACCCAGAGGCTTGGTCCAGCGTTATCAAGTAATGGGGGCCTGAAGGTTGGCAAGTGCTCACCTTTGTGCCATTGAACAACATTGCATGATTCGAGAATGGCTCATCAAGGATGAGCCATTGACAATTCACAATGTTTTACCCAACTCAAACTTGATTTTCACGCCCCCGCCCTCAAATAACTGAAGAGAAATTCAAACGGAGACACCAGTCATGACACGCGCACCCCTTCCATTCATCCCGATGAGCTTGGCTGCTCTAACCTTCAGCATGTTCAGCGCCCAAGCGCAAGAGAGTGCTCGGGTGCTCTCTTCCACTCCCGTGGTGCAACAATTCTCCATCCCCAAGCGCGTTTGTAGCGACGAACAAGTGGTGGTCAATGGAGAAAAATCGGGAGCAGGGGCCGCCATGGGAGCGATTGCCGGTGGTGCCCTTGGCAACTCCGTGGGCCGAGGCGACGGCCGAGCTGCTGCAACCATGTTGGGTATTTTTGGTGGGGCCATCCTGGGCGACAAAATCGAAGGCAACCCCAACCCACAGGTGCGCAACGTTCAACGCTGCACACAACAAATGGTTTATGAAAGCCGCATCACCAGCTACAACGTGGTCTATGAATATGCTGGCAAGCAGTACAGCGCCAACATGCCCACCAACCCTGGGCCTGTGGTTCAACTGCAAATCACCCCAATTGCACCGCCCACCTCCTACATGACCAGTGCGCCAAGCGTCTATCCCGCCACACCAAGTCCCTATGGCAATGGCGCAATGCCCCCACCTCCACCCCAGCCTCTTGGCACAGGCTCCAACTGGGTTCCACCGGCCAACTCGGCCCCGCAGGCCTACCCCACGCCCCCGGGAGCGTTGAGCTCGCCGGTGCAACTCAACCCTTGAGTCAAGCGCAGGGAATTGAGCGCACAGGCTGCATCTCAGGGTGTCAAGACCCCTCCAAGCCCCAGAGCCCAAGTCACGGCACAATCCGTTAAAATCCAGTGCTTCTAAGACAAGAAGCGCCCAGTGCGACTTTGCGTGCCCACAACTTTGCATCTTCTGTCTTGCAAGGCTTGGCGCTCAAGATGGACTGGCCCGGCCTTCTCGTTCTTCATGAAACCTTGACTTCGTCTCTCACCCCCAAAACCTCTTTGTCATGACCAAAACCGCTGCCAAAAAAACCATCCCCGATCAAGGTCCCAAACGCGTCGTGCTGGCCTACTCGGGTGGACTCGACACCTCCATTATTTTGAAGTGGCTGCAAGACGCCTATCACTGCGAGGTGGTGACCTTCACGGCCGACATCGGTCAAGGCGAGGAAATTGAACCCGCCAGAGCCAAAGCCATCAAAATGGGGATCGACCCCAAAAACATCTTCATCGAAGATTTGCGCGAAGAGTTTGTGCGTGACTTTGTGTTCCCCATGTTCCGAGCCAACGCCTTGTATGAAGGCGAGTACTTGCTGGGCACCTCCATCGCTCGCCCCTTGATTGCCAAGCGACTCGTGGAGATCGCGCAAAAAACCCGCGCCGACGCCATCAGCCACGGGGCGACCGGCAAAGGCAACGACCAAGTTCGCTTTGAGCTTGGCGCCTACGCCTTGATGCCCAATGTCAAAGTGATCGCTCCTTGGCGCGAGTGGGACTTGTTGTCGCGTGAAAAGCTCTTGGCCTATGCCGACAAACACGGCATTCCCGTGGACTTCAAGAAGAGAAAAGGTGGTGCGCCCTACTCCATGGATGCCAATTTGCTGCACATCAGCTATGAAGGCGGCATTTTGGAGGACCCCAATTTTGCGCCCGAGGAGAGCATGTGGCGCCTCACCCGCAGCCCAGAAAAAGCCCCCAACAAGCCCCAAATCATTGAACTTCAATTCATCAAAGGCGATGTGGTCGCCATCGATGGAGTCGCAATGAGTCCAGCCCAAGTGCTCACACAACTCAATGCGATCGGTGGCAAGCATGGCATTGGTCGCTTGGACAAGGTTGAGAACCGTTACGTGGGCATGAAGAGTCGAGGCTGCTACGAAACCCCAGGCGGGACCATCTTGCTCAGCGCCCACCGCGCCATCGAGTCCATCACATTGGACCGTGAAGTCTTGGCGTTGAAGGACGATTTGATGCCACGCTACGCCAGGCTGGTCTACAACGGTTACTGGTTCAGCCCCGAGCGAGAGCTCTTGCAAGGCTTGATCGATGCGTCCCAAGCAACGGCCAACGGGCTCGTGCGCTTGAAACTCTACAAAGGCACCATCATGTGCGTGGGCCGAGAGAGCTTGACGGACAGCTTGTTTGACACCCGCATCTCCACCTTCGATGACGACGGTGGCGCCTACAACCAAGCCGACGCTGGAGGCTTCATCAAGCTCAATGCACTGCGCATGCGCATTGCAGGCAATTTGAAGGCGGCGCGCGCAACACAAACCAAGAATTCCACCAAGAGTTCCACCAAGAATTCCGCCACAAAATCCACCAAGAAACCCGTGAAAAAACCCGTGAAAAAAACGGTCTCTCCAACAACATCCCGAGCCTAAACAAGCATTGAAGGCGAGTCAGAACCCCCAGTAAACCGAGGTCTGCCACGCGTATGCTTGTCCCACCAACCCTGAATCAATGAATTGATCCGCCATGAGCACAACACCCGCATTGAACAACGTGAGCTTGAACCCCAAGGCCAACGTGTATTTTGATGGACGCTGCATCTCGCACTCCTTCACCACTCACGACGGCAGCCAAAAAAGTGCTGGGGTGGTGTTGCCCGCGAGCTTGACCTTTGGCACTGCCGCTGCCGAGATCATGGAATGCGTGGCGGGCTCTTGTGAGTACCGACTCAAGGGTGAGGAGCATTGGACGACTGCAAGTGCCGGCGTGAGCTTTCACATTCCCGCCAATTCCAGTTTTGACATCAAGGTCGCTGAAGCATTTCACTATATTTGCCACTACGCGTGAGGACCATGCCTCAGGCGCAGGAAGCTAAAAACTCTCTGCCCTGAAGGCATTCACACTGTCACCACCAAAGACAATGCTTTGGGCCAACCCAGGCGACTGGGTCAAGATGTGTTCGGCATAAAAATGCGCCGTCTCCACCTTGGATTGGTGGAACTCCACATCTTGTCCTGAGTCGATTGCTTGTTGGGCCGCGATCAGCGACTTGGCCATTTGCCAGCCGGCCATCACCTGGGCGGTGAGCAACAAAAATGGCACCCCTGCCGCAAAGACCAGCGCGGGATGGGACTGGAAGTTGTCCAGTACAAATGCCAACGCCTGCTCATACGCCTCACGCGCTTGGGTGAGTCTTTTGTGCAAGGACTGCGCTTGGGGCCCCTGGATGCTTGACATCACAGCCAGGGTCTCTTGCATCTGCACCAAGAGCAGCTTGGCAACTTCTCCTCGGTCTTTGAAGGTCTTCCTGCCCACAAGATCGTTGGCCTGGATGGCCGTGGTGCCTTCATAGATGGTCAATATTTTGGCGTCTCGGTAGTATTGCGCCACGCCCGTCTCCTCCATGAACCCCATGCCACCGTGCACTTGAACCGCCAGTGAGCTCACCCATTGGCTCATTTCAGTGCTGTAGCCTTTGACCAAGGGCACCATGAATTCATAAATACGTTGCTCTTGAAGTCTCACCGACGCATCGGGATGGTGATGGGCGCAATCATAGGCACTGGCTGCCGCGCAACACAAGGCACGGGCACTTTGGACATGTGCGCGCATGGTCATGAGCATTCTTTTCACATCCGGGTGATGCACGATCGCCACCGGCCCCTGGCTTGGCTGATCGACCGCTCTGGACTGAATGCGCTCAAGCGCATACGCGCGCGCCGCCTGATAGGCCCGCTCCCCAATCGCCACACCTTGCACGCCGACCGCGAACCTGGCCGCATTCATCATGATGAACATGTACTCCAGACCTCGGTTGAGCTCCCCCACCAAGAGGCCATGGGCGCCGCCGTGTTCGCCAAACTTCATGACAGCAGTGGGGCTGGCTTTGATGCCGAGTTTGTGCTCGAGTTGCACGCAGTGCACATCGTTTCTGTCGCCGAGTTCACCGCTGTCGGTGAGCTTGAACTTGGGCACCAAAAATAAGCTGATGCCTTTGACCCCTGCAGGCGCATCCTTCACGCGAGCCAGCACCATGTGCACGATGTTCTCGCTCATATCGTGCTCACCATAGGTGATGAAAATTTTGGTACCAAAAAGCAAGTAGTTGCCATCCCCCGCCTCTTGTGCGCGGGTTTGAATGAGTGAAAGATCCGAGCCGGCCTGGGGCTCGGTCAAATTCATCGTGCCACTCCACTTTCCACTCACCAAGTGAGGCAAAAACCGCGCTTGCAGTGAGGGCGAGCCCGCCACCCTCAGGGCTTCGATGGCACCGTCGGTGAGCAGTGGACACAATGCAAAGCTCAAATTTGCCGAGTTGAGCATTTCTGTGCAAGCCGCGGAGATGCTTTTGGCAAAGCCTTGTCCCCCAAAACACTGGGGATGCTCCAAGCCTTGCCAACCTGCCTCGATGTATTGACCGTAAGCCTCCTTGAAACCAGGACTGGTGTGCACCACGCCCGTGGCAGGGTCGAGGCTGGAGGGCGTTTGGTCCCCCGTCCAATTGAGCTCAGACAGGACCTCTTGGTTAAAGCGTGCAAACTCGTCCAAGACCGCTTGTGCCGTGTCGGCACTGCTGTCACTCAAATCGGGCAACTCGCACAATGACTCGATGTGAGCGATGTGCTTTAAGTTGAACATCATGTCCTTGACGGGCGCCACGTAGTTCATCTCTTGGTCTCCTCAAAGTTCTTGTGCCCAACGCCAACACCGACCTCTTGGGGCCACACCGCCACTGAACCCCCACAAAAACCGCTCTCAGCGGAACTCAGAGCTTGGAGACCAACTCGGGCACCGCTTGGAATAAGTCGGCTTCCAGGGAAAAATCGGCCACGCTGAAAATGGGCGCCTCTGCATCCTTGTTGATGGCAACGATGACTTTGCTGTCTTTCATCCCCGCCAAATGTTGTATGGCGCCACTGATGCCGCAAGCCACATAGAGGTCGGGCGCGACGATCTTGCCGGTTTGCCCGACTTGCCAGTCGTTGGGGGCGTAGCCCGCATCAACGGCTGCACGACTCGCGCCCAACGCCGCGCCCAATTTGTCGGCCAAGGGAGTGAGGACTTCATTGAACTTCTCAGCGCTGCCCATGGCACGACCGCCCGAGACGATGATCTTGGCGCCGGCCAATTCGGGCCTGTCGCTCTTGGCGACTTCTTGCCTGAGAAAACGGCTCAAGCCCTGATCGGGCACCGCCGCCAAGGGCTCGATGGGCGAGCTCTGAGCACCCTTGGGCGTGGCATCAAAGCCCGTGGTGCGCACCGTGATCACCTTGATCGCGTCACTCGACTGCACCGTGGAGAGCGCATTGCCCGCATAAATGGAGCGCTCAAAGGTCTTGTCGTCCACCACATGAGAGATGTCTGAAATTTGGGCCACATCGAGCAAAGCGGCTACGCGAGGGGCCACGTTCTTGCCTTGGGCACTGGAGGCAAACAAAACATGGGTGTATTGACGTGCCAAGGCGAGCACTTGCTGCGCTGCGTTCTCGGACAAACCGTGCGCCAAGCTGTCGCCTTGTGCCAAAAGAACTTGCGAGACGCCAACGATTTGCGCAGCCTCTTGGGCCACCGCCTCGCAGCCTTGACCCATCACCAGCACATGCACAGTGGGTGCGCACAAGAGCGCTGCGCTCACGGTGTTCAAGGTCGCCAGTTTAAGGGTGTGGTTGTCGTGCTCTGCTATCACCAATGCGTTCATGCTGTGTCTTCCTATTAATCTGTATAAATGTGCGTCAATCAGCGCAGGGTTGGAGTGAATGCGTTGAAGCCCATCACTTGCTTTAGAGGACCTTGGCCACTGTTTTGAGCTGATTGATGAGCTCATCCACACTGGCCACTTTGATGCCCGACTTGCGTGTTGAAGGCTCCGTGACCTTCAAGGTCTGCAATCTGGGGGTGACATCCACGCCCAAGTCCTCGGGCTTGATCGATTCCAGGGGCTTTTTCTTGGCCTTGACAATGTTGGGCAAGGTGATGAAGCGCGGTTCGTTGAGTCTCAAATCGGTGGTGACGATGGCGGGCAACTGCAAGGACAACACCTCAGAGCCCCCATCAATTTCACGCGTGACCTCGAGCCGCCCATCGACCAACTCAACCTTGGAGGCAAAGGTGGCTTGGGACATGGCGCCCAACGCGGCCAGCATTTGACCCGTCTGATTGCAGTCATCATCAATGGCTTGTTTGCCCAAAATCACCACATCGGGCTTTTCTTTGAGCACCACGGCGTGCAGCAACTTGGCCACGGCCAGGGGTTGCAACTCTTGTGTCGTCTCCACCAAGATCGCACGGTCTGCACCAATGGCCAAGGCGGTTCTGAGGGTCTCAGTGCATTGCGTCACACCGCAAGACACGGCAATGATTTCGGTGGCCACGCCATTTTCCTTGAGCCTGACCGCCTCTTCAACCGCAATTTCATCAAATGGATTCATGCTCATTTTGACGTTGGCGGTGTCCACACCCGTTTGATCTGACTTCACCCGAACTTTGACGTTGTAATCCACAACTCGCTTGACCGCGACCAAAACCTTCATGAGTCTGACTCCCTTTGTTATCGATTCAAGGTGCACTGTGCAGTGTTGTTGCTGCCAAAATGCCTAAACCCTTATTTTAGGCCATTCGACAAGGTCAACCCCAAGACCCCACCAAGATCCCTCCAACATCGCCCAATTTTCACAAAACCACGCGAAGTAGCCCCCATGGCGGCCAAGAACGCAGCATTTGCACTAGACTTGATGGCCTGCCACCCAAGACTGCAACCAACTGAGCCTTCGGTGCACACCATGCCGCCCCACCTTCGCCACGCTTGCCCTCTTTTTCCCCACGGCCCATTCATCCATGCTCTCGCCTGAAGCCCTACAGTCCATTGGCCTCACCTTGCAACTCGCCAGCGTGAGCACGCTCGCCTTGTTGGTTTTGGCAACGCCGGTGTCTTGGTGGTTGAGCCAAACCAAGAGCGCACTCAAGCACCCGATCGAGGCCATCGTGACACTGCCCTTGGTGCTGCCGCCCACGGTCCTTGGGTTTTATCTTTTGCTGGCCTTGGGGCCCAATGGACCCATCGGGGAGCTCACCCAGGCCATGGGCCTTGGTACCTTGGCCTTTAGCTTTGGGGGCTTGGTGTTGGGCTCGGTGATCTATTCTTTGCCGTTTGCCGTGCAGCCCCTCCTGCAAGCCTTTGCGCGTGTGGGCCAGCGGCCCATGGAGGTTGCCGCGAGCTTGGGGGCGAGCCCTTGGGACGCCTTTTGGAGTGTCGCATGGCCGCTCTCTCGGGGAGGCTGGATGACGGCCATCATTTTGAGCTTTGCCCACACCCTGGGCGAATTTGGCATGGTCTTGATGATTGGGGGCAACATCCCAGGCCGCACCAACGTGGTCTCCACTCAAATCTACGGACACGTGCAAGCCCTCGAGTTCAAGGAGGCCCACACCTTGGCCGTGGGACTGTTGGTGTTTTCATTTGCGGCGCTTTGGAGCCTGAACCGACTGCGTCGCGCAAGCGTTGGAGCCACCCCATGACGGTCCAAGGCAAGCCTGCAACGCCAAGCAACACGAGCGAAGAGGTCCTGGAGATCGCGCTCACCTTGCAGCGCGCCAACTTTGAGTTGAAGGTGGATGTGTCCCTCCCCGCTCAGGGCATCAGTGTGTTATTCGGGCCCTCGGGCTCGGGCAAAACCAGCCTCTTGCGGTGTGTGGCGGGGCTTGAACCCCATGGCGTGGGGCGTGTCGTCTTGGGGGGCAGTGTCATGCAAGACACCGCACAAGGCATCCATTGGCCCAGCCATCAAAGACCGCTGGGCTATGTGTTTCAAGAAGCCTCGCTGTTTGAGCACTTGGATGTGATGGGCAATTTGCGCTTTGGATTGAACCCCAAGCGACTGCACAACAAAATGCTTCATCGCGTTGCGCGGCCCCCAAAGCTTTGTGCCAAAGATGCGCTCGATCAAGCGATTGAAGTCTTGGGGCTGTCGACCTTGTTGGGCCGTGAAACCCAACAACTCTCGGGTGGTGAGCGCCAACGAGTGGCCATCGGGCGCGCACTGGCGACTCAACCCAGGTTGCTTTTACTGGACGAACCCCTTGCATCGTTGGACCATGGGAGAAGGCGCGAGATTTTGCCTTGGCTGGAAAAACTTCGCGACGAGTTGCACTTGCCCATGCTCTACGTCACCCACTCGCAAACGGAGATGACCCGCTTGGCCACAACCTTGGTGCTCATGGAACACGGTCGCGTCAAAGCTTCAGGGCCCATTGAAGAGATTTTTGCCAACGCCTCTTGGTGTGCCGACTTGGGAGAAGAGGCGAGCGCCTTGGTGCAAGCACACGTCTACGAGCGCGACCTCACCTGGGGACTGGCCAAGGCCGAGTTTCAAGGAGGTGGATTTTGGTTTCGCGACCCAGGACTGGCGACAGGCGCACCCGTGCGGCTGAGAATTCTTGCGCGCGATGTGAGCATTGCCTTGAGTGAACCTGAGCAAACCAGCATTCAAAATGTGTTGCCCGCCAAAGTGCTCTGGATACAAAGCGACACCCATCCCTCACAAAGCCTGATACGCTTGGATGCCAGCGGGTCACAATTGTGGGCCAAAGTGACCACGCGTGCGGTGCACACCTTGGGGCTTGAAGTGGGGCAAGCGGTCTGGGCCCAGGTCAAATCGGTCGCATTGGTCGAGTAAGCGCCTCACCCTTTGGCAAATGAACGCCAAGTGTCTGAACGCCAACAAAGCGCGTTGGCAAGGCCCCCCAGGCCCAACGCAGCGGTTCATGCGCGCGTGTCTTTGGCCGCACTTGGGGGGTGAGTCGGCAAGGTGGGCTGAGGGCCGCTCCAAGTCCACTCCCGTTGGGGAACCGGTATTCGAAGACCCAGGGATTTGACCTGCGCAAAAATGGCGCAGTTGACGTCGGAGAGCGCCGTTTGTTGGCCCTGGTCGGGATCCAATATCCAAAATAACAATTTGAATCGCAGGCCATCCGTTTCAAAGGCCTCCAGCAAGGCGCTCGGGGCAGGGTCTGACTGCACTCGGGCACACGTGAGTGCGGCTTGGGTGAGCATGCCAAGCACTGCGGGCACATCCACCTCATAGCCCAGCACTATGGAGGTACTGAGCAGCACGTGCGGGTCATTGAGCGAGAGGTTCTCCACGCGGTGGGTGAGCAGTTGTTCGTTGGGCACAATCGACTCTCGCCCACTATAAGAACGAATCAACGTGAAGCGCGTTTTGATGTCGGTGATCTTGCCTTCAAAATCATCGATCTTGACGTAGTCCCCAATGCGGATCGAGCGCTCGAGCAAAATCACAAAACCACTCACGTAGTTGGCCGCCAACTTTTGCAAGCCCAAACCAAGCCCCACACCGAAGGCACCACCCAAGACCGAGAGGGCGGTCAAATCAAGGCCCAACGCCGACATGGAAAACAAAAGCCCCAACACCAACAAGGTGCCTCTGAGCACATTGGAGACGACCTTTCTGAGCGACAAATCATCCAAGGCCGGCTCAATGAGTTGGCGCTCAAGCAGCGCGGACAACCACAATGAAAAGATCAAGACCGCGACACACGACACCAACCCTTCGATCAGGGCGCGCAAGTCCAGATGGGTCTTGCCAAAGGACAAATGGATGGATTCGAGTTGGGTCAAAAACTCAGGCAACCAACCCGTTACCCAGAGAATGCTCAAAGCGGCCACGACAAAGCTCAAGAGTCGCTCGACGGCGCGCATGGCGGCACTTTGGGGAAACACGAAGAGCAAGACTTTTTTACCCAAGGACAAGAGCAGCCAACAGGTGATGAGTGGCATCACGAGCGCCAAAGTATTGCTGCTGTCGTGGACGGTTTGCCAATAGGCTTTCAATGCCGCCACCATGAGCCAAAGCACCAATGGATAGGCCACCCCAGCCAAGACCCTAGAGGGCGCGTCCAGTGAAGGCGCCACGCCAAAGCGTCGCTGCCCCCAACTCACCAGCCAGTAGGCGAGCGCGCACAGGGCCAAGATCAACGCCCCTTCAAGCGCCACATTGCCCCAGGCGAATTCTTTGAGCCAAGCGTCCACGAGCGTCATAGATCGGTCAATCCGCGCAGGTGCGCTTCAACGCTCGAGGCCAACGCGTGCAAATCGTAGCCCCCCTCCAAGCACGAGACGATGCGTCCCTTGGCATACTTGGCCGCCAAGTCCATGATCTCACGCGTCATCCACGCATAATCGGACACATTGAGCGAGAGTTGCGCCAAATCATCGTCTTGATGGGCGTCAAAGCCCGCACTCACAAAAATCATCTCCGGCTCGAAGGCGCGAAGCCGGGGCAGCCACCCCTCGCGCACCAACTCCCTCACCGCCTCCCCCTTGGTGTAGGCCTTAACGGGCAAATTGACCATGTTGCTCGCGCTCACGTCTGGGTGAATGCCGGGGTAAAACGGATGCTGATAAAACCCCACCATCAGCACCTCCTCCAGGCCTGACAAAATGTCCTCGCTGCCGTTGCCGTGGTGGACATCAAAGTCAATGAGGGCCACGCGCTTGAAGCCTCTGCGCCGCACCGCATGCAAAGCGGCAATGGCCACATTGTTGAAAAGACAAAAGCCCATGCCACGCTGGCGTGTGGCGTGATGTCCTGGAGGACGGATGGCACAAAACGCATTCTCAAGCCGACCATCGATCACCGCATCGGTGGCCGCCAAGGCGGCGCCGACACTCCTCATGGCCGCTCTCAGACTGCCGCGGTTCATGCGCGTGTCGGGGTCGATTTGCTTGAAGGCGATCTCATCGACTGTGTCATCATTGAGTTGTGCATCCCACTGAATCATTTTTTCAATATAGGCTGCGTCATGGGCTAGACTCAAGTCAGCAACACTGGCGAGCGGACAATCCGGCCAATTGAGCGCTTGGTCCAACCCCGAAGAGAGCAATCGGTCTTGAATGGCCAAGAGTCGCTGCGGGCACTCGGGGTGCCCCTCGCCCATGTCGTGGAGAAGGCAGTCGCTGTGGGTGTAGTAGCCTGTCGTGTGCATGAAGTTAAGCTTAACATGGCTTGGGGATCGCAAAACGGGGATCAACGCTCAAAAAACCAAAAGGACATCAAACTGTGCGCCGGAGAAACTGCTTGAAAAACTGCTTTAAAAACTGGTTGGCCCCCTGGAGCGCGCTCGGCTGGATACTTTGCTGCGCCGCTTGCGTGTTGGCCCACGCGTCGCCAAACGACAACGCCACCCGCCATGCCTCAGACCAGGCAACGCTCAACTCAGGCGCTCCCTCCAAGAGCGCCAACGCGAAAGCGGCGCACCGTGCGGACCACGGTGCCAACCAACGACCCCAAAAACACGCTCCTCGCTTGAATATCACGGGCCCCCAAATTCAAAAAAATACCGCTTTTTGGGGCTTGGTGGATCGCATGACCGAGCAAAGTGAGCTGCCCCGCTCTTGGGTCGAGCGTCAACTCTCCAAGGCCCACCACTTGGCGCAGGTGAAGCAACTCATCTTGCCCGCGGCCAGTGGGACGCGTAAAAATTGGACTGCCTACCGCAAAAGATTTTTGAATGTGCAGCGCATCGAGTGGGGCCAAGCCTTTGCCGCGGAACACGCCGTGGACTTGCAAAGGGCCGAGGAGATCTATGGCGTACCGGGCACGATCGTCACGGCCATTTTGGGGGTCGAGACCTTGTACGGTCGGCACATGGGGCAATACCCAGCGCTAGACGCCCTCACCACCTTGGCGCTGGACTTTCCCATGAGTCACCCGCGGCGTGAGGAGCGTGTGAAGTTTTTTGAAGGCGAGTTGGCCGCCTTGTTGCGACTGATGAAAGACCCTGTCCTGGGACAAGCGCCCTTGTTATCGAGTTATGCGGGTGCCATGGGCATGGCGCAATTCATGCCGTCCAACTGGCAGCGCTTTGGCGTGGACTTTGACGGGGATGGGCGCGTTGATTTGATGCATTCGCCCAGGGATGCGATTGGCTCGGTGGCGCATTACCTGCAGGCCTATGGATGGACAAGAGGATTGCCCACCCATTACGAGCTCTCACCGTCTGACCCGACGCTGCATGCCCTCCCGGCGGGCCATTGAGAGACTTTGCTCGCCCCCGATATTTTGCCCAGTTTCAGCGCCGAACGGCTCGCACAATTGGGTCTTGAGTTGAGCCCTGCAGTGCGCGCTCACCGTGGTCCCTTGGCCTCGGTGGCCTTGGAAAACGGCGACGCCGCGAACTCCTATGTTTTGGGGAGTGAGAATTTTTACGTGATCACGCGCTACAACTGGAGCAGCTACTACGCCATGGC
>CAIPFK010000223.1 GCA_903864315.1 uncultured Burkholderiales bacterium
CCTGGCCGACATGATGACGGCCATGATGGCCTTCTTTTTGTTGATGTGGCTCTTGGGTGCGTCCAATTCGGACGCCAGAAAGAGCATCGCCGACTACTTTAAACCGAGTTCTCACAGCATGGTGCCGTTTGGCTCATTGGCGGGCTCCAACGGGGTGCTCGGTGGGCGCTCCATCATTGATCCCGATGGATTTCCCTTTTCTGCCAAACAAACCGGTTTATTGGAGCGCTTGACCCCCAGGTCCGAGGGCGGCCCCAACCCTGACACCGAGCCAGCGCCGGAAAATGAAAAAGACTATTCCTCACCCAGCAAGCAATCGGACTCTAAAAAAGACAAAGACGCTGATCCGAGTCAGTTGAGCGACGAAGAAAAGAAAGCCATTGCTGAGGAGCAAGATGAGAAAAATTTCAGAAAACTCGAGTCTGAGCTGAAGGAAAAAATTTCCGAGAATAAAAAGCTCGCCAACATCAAGGATCAACTGCAGATCACGCGAGACAAGCAAGGCCTGCGCATTGAAATCATCGACAAGGCTGACTTTGCCATGTTCCCCAGTGGCACCACCAATATGCAAGGCAAGGCCGAGGCGTTGATTGCCGAAGTGGCGGCGTCATTGTCCAAGTTGCCCAATAAGGTTGCCATTCGTGGACACACCGACAGTGTGCCATTCCAAAACCCAACGGTCTCCAACAACTGGGCACTCTCCGCGCAGCGAGCGGATGCGACACGCCAAATTTTGGAAAAGCAAGGGATACCCGAGGCTCGCTTCACGCGCATTGAAGGCGTGGCAGACACCGATCCCTTCAACACCAGCGATAAACGCGATCCGCGCAATCGGCGCATGAGCATCACCGTGTTGAACCAAGATTGAGGTGAGGCAAAGGGGCCTGGGTTTGTTGGCCAGCAAGCAGGGCCCGCCCAGCCCACGCTCAGGCTGAGCGCAAGTCGTACTTGTTGATTTTTTCGATCAAGGTCGTGCGCTGCAAGTTCAGCAACTTGGCGGTTTTGGACACATTGCCCTGGGCCCGGGCCAGCGCTTGCTCAATGATGCTTTTCTCGATCTCGGCCAAGCGGTCTTTCAAAGAAAGTCCTTCCGGGGGGAGCTCAGGCATGCCTTGAGCGAGCATGATGATGTCCTCGACATCGGTCTCCAACTCCAACTCGCCTTGCTCCATTTCTTCCAGCACTTCCTTGGGCGGTGTCATGGCCTGTGGGGGCACGGCAGCCGGGGTGCTGAGTTTTAAATTGCCTTGGATGAGGACCAAGCCTTTGGGCAAGAGTGAGGGTGGAATGGCGCGCAAATCGAGTCGTTGACCCGCATAGAGGGTGCTGAATCGATCGACCAAATTGGAGAGCTCTCGCACATTGCCAGGCCAGGGGTAGGCGCGCATGGAGTCCAAAAACTCAGCAGAAAACCGAATCGGTCCGTGTTGCACATGGGCGAATTTCTGCGCAAAATGAACCAAGAGCGGCTCGATGTCATCAATGCGCTCTCTCAAGGGTGGGGTGTTGACTGGCAAGACATTGAGGCGGTAATACAAGTCTTCGCGAAATTTGCCCGAAGCGATCTCGCTCTCCAAATCGCGGTGGGTGGCCGCGATCACCCGCACATCAATGGGAATTTGCCGTGTCGAGCCGATGGGGTCAATGGTGCGTTCTTGAAGGACTCTGAGGAGTTTGACTTGCATGTCCATGGGCATGTCGCCGATCTCATCCAAAAACAAGGAGCCACCGTGGGCCAATTCAAAGCGGCCAAGCCGGTCAGAGACGGCTCCGGTGAAGGAGCCCTTTCTGTGACCAAAAAGCTCGCTCTCCAAAAGCTCTTTGGGAATGGCTGCACAGTTGATGGGAACGAAATTGGAGCCCGCGCGCATGGATTGTTCGTGCAAAGACCTGGCCAGGAGTTCTTTGCCGGTGCCGCTCTCTCCCGTGATCAACACCGTGGAGTTGGAGTTGGCAATGGTGCCAAGCAAGTCTCTGAGGGATTGTGCGGAGTCGCTTTGGCCAATGAACTGCGTGCTCGGTTTCATAACCATGAAAAATGAAGTGTTGACGCCCGTGTAAAAAAGGGTTCAATGGTCAAAGTCAGCAAAAAGAGTCTAAAAAAGAGCATAAAGCCTTGGTTTCATGAAGTCCTGTGAACGCTTGGTGAACTTTTTCCATAGTATGGCAGATATTTTGCTTACTCATAAGCAAAAACCACAAAAGCTTGCAATTAAGGGGCAAGCGGTGATGTTTTGCCGTCGTCAATGCACTCGAGGAGGCAAGGATTGGCCTGAAGGGTGATCTTCACGCTGGGCTGACAGTTCCAGCATTGCCACTGAGTTTTGAGTATCTTGCCAGGTGAGTGAATTTTTTGCACACACTTGTCGGGTTGACTCTCAAGATTACGTTGTTACGGTCGATGTATGGGGACATGGCCAAGAGTTCCATTGGGGCTCTGAGCTCAGAAACATGGTTCGTGTTAGTTAAGATGGTTTAGACATTTGAAGGAACTTATTATGAAAAGCATCTCTATCGTTACAGTCTCGACAGCGGTGGCCCTCTTGAGCGCATGCTCGAGCATGCCCCAGTTTTTCTCCAAAGCCGCGCCTGCAGAGACCCGCGCTGAAGGGGCAGCCCCACCACCTTCCATGATCTCTCCCATGGTTGAGAAGCGTGAAACCTTGGTGGCCACGGGCTATGCGGTCATCAGTGTGCAAAATCACAAAAACCCAGCCCAGCAACGCTTGCTGGCCATCCGTGCCTCCAAATTGGATGCCTACCGAGCTTTGACCGAACAGGTCTATGGACAACAATTGGACGCCAGCACCACCGTGGCGGACATGACCGTGGTCAACGATACCTTCCGTGCCAAAGTGGAAGGTGTGATTTATGGTGCCCAATTGGTGAGCATCACACCAGTGAGCGACGACACCTATGAGACCACCTTGTCACTGGACCGCGCGGTGGTTCAAGACTTGCGCCGTCTTTATTTGACTCAATTGGCCATGCGTGGTCGTTGAATCTGTAGAGCTTGTTTGACACCAGGCTCAATGGCTTGAGAATTACACCATGCGAACGCCAGGCTTTTTGATTTCATCCGGGGATCCGTGCGACCTGCAACCTGGCTTGGTGGGTCGGGTGTTGATCATCTGTCGCACTCGATGGGCATGGCTGACTCGCCTTGACCCTTTCATGGCCTTGATGTGTGTCTTGGGTGTCTTGTTGGTCTGGTTGTTTGCCTTTGCTGCCCAAGCCCAGGATCTGAGTGACAACCAAAGGCTGGATGCACTTCGCAAAGCCTTGATTGATTTGTCTCTCGAGGGGCCCACCGAGGTTCGCAGCAGTGCATGGATCGATGAGTCGGGTGCATTGCGAGAAGGATCCAGTTTCAGCAATGGCATGGTGGTTCGCGGGGTGCGGATTTTGGCCTATGGCGCAGATCCACAGTCCCAGCCCTACGCCCAATTGTCGTTGGGCAAGACTGAAAGGCTCAATCCGCTGAGCTGCAAGTCACGCGACGCAGGCGGTGAGAGAAAAAGCCAAGTGCAGCATTTGGCGTTGATGGACATCAATCTATCGAATAAAGTTCCCAATAAAGATGTTTATCAATCGCGCTTGGTGGTGTTGGCGCTGAAAGAGAATTTACAAAACCTGGCCCAACAGTCGGGTGTTTTCAAGCTCAGATTGAGCACCTTGCCCGTCAATGCCTCCAATACCACGGGCGTGGGAGCCGGTGCCAACGTCGGAAACCGAGCGTTTGGCCCAGGTCAGAATTATTATGAGCAAGCGTTGCTCGGACGCGGCGAGCAGCGAGTGACTTGGCAGTTGCACGTGAGGCTTGAGCCCGCCAGCGATGAGATCTCCAAAGCCCCAGGGCTCAAAGTGGTGAGCGTCTTAGAAAACCGTTTGGATTCAAGACTGTCCTTTGAGCACGCTGAGTTGTTGTGGTTTGAGTCCAACCCAGAAACTCCCACCAGCGCAGCCCTCTCCAGTGTCATGCTCGCTCAAGTGGAGGGTTTGAGCATGATTTTGAAACAATGGTTTGAAGACCAATTGAGCTGCATTCCACCTCAATTCGAAGTCACCAAATGGACCGGTTCACAATTGAATGTATCCGCTGGTACTGCGAATGGCTTGCGAGTGGGGGATAAATTCGTGGTGGTCGACCCCAAACTCATTCCTTCGCGCGCACTTCAAGCCAATGCCCTCCAGCACATGGCCATGGCTCAAGTGCAATCGGTCAGTTTGTATTCTGCCCAGCTGAAACAAGTCGCGGGCCCGAGTTTGAATGGCGTGATCCATTGGGTCGCCATTCCTCAGCAACTTCATGATTAAATCGTCTTTAGCCACAAGGAGCTTTCCAATGAGCGGTACTACACAACGAGGCTTTGCCGTCGAACCTCATTCTCAACTGTTGGGGCGAGCCTCGCGTTCTGGCCTGGTGAGCTGCCTCATCACGGGTCTTGTGGCATTGAGTTGTTGTGCCTCAGGCGCCATTGCTGCAACCCCGAGTTCACCACCCCTTGAAGTGATCACGTTGTCGGACAAGGGCTTGTTGCCACCTGAATCGAGCGACGACAAGTCGGCCGCGTCCAAGCCCACCAGTTCATTGAGTTCGGGTTTGCGCGTGGGCAGTGGCAGCAAAGACGTGCACAAGGAAGCGGATGCGCCGCGTGCTGATTCACCGTTTCCTGCCAAAAAAGCGCCTGCCCCTGCAAGTGCAGCACCCGCTTCCAGCCCACCCGCAGTCAGCGCTTCTCAACCCACGACTTATTTGGTCAAAAGCGGTGACACGTTGGACAAAGTGGTTCAAAAAGCCTTGGGCGACAGTCCCTTGAAGAGTGAAATCTTAAAGCGTGAAATTGTTGCTTTGAACCCCGATGCTTTTAGCAAGGGGAGCCAAAAAATACTCAAGTCGGGGGTGCATTTGAAGTTGCCCAACAACGATGACCTCTTGAGAAGTCAGCTGGGGCTGGGTCAGTCTTCATCACAACAAGGCTCGCGCAAGCAATTTGTCGGCTATGAGACGTATCCTGATGTGATCATCAACCCTCAGGGGATGGAGAAGAGAAAGAGTTGGGTTCAATTCCCTTGAGTCACCCCCCATTGCAATTGGCGCCCACGTCCACTTTGATCAACAAGTGGGGAGACAAAAGGCGCTTGCCACGCGGCCCCATGATCCCCTAAACTTCAAGGACTTGGCTCCGATTCATGCCCAAGGGGCTTGAGTGAGCCTTGGGGCCGACCCCGTTGGGGGCGGCCCATTCTTTTGAAAGTCCTTGATTTGATATTTGGTCCTGACAACATTCTTGGCGCACCACGCGTGCCAGTGGTTCAAATGGACAACCGACCCATTTGGGTCGAGAGCCCTGTGGCCCAGTCGCTGGGCCTCACCGATCAAGAAATCGTCCAAGCCACCGTCACCTTGGAGCGGGGCTCGGTGAGGTTGTGGCTGAAGAATTTTTCCTTTGACGTTCCCACCACTTGGGGTTTGAAGCCCGGCGATCAACCGTTTGTCAGCGTGTTCCAATCGGCCTTGGGCTATGGATTGCATTTGCAAAAATCCAATTTGAGTGCGGGTTCGACCACACCGCTTGGCGACTCCAAAACACCGTCCATGGCTGGCGTTGTTCAAAACAAAGGCGCTGCTTCGAATGCAGGGGCTGCACAGTCCGCTTCAGCCAGCGCCAACTCAGCCGCGAGTCTAAGCGCTTCACCCGTGGGTCTCAAGCCTGTGGGAATGGGTGCGTCTGCATTGCCTGCTGACTCCATGATGTCTTCAGCGGGTGCACCAGCCATTGCAATGCTTGGCTCTCGCACGGAGATGCTGATGCAGCAACCCTTGGGGTTCGAGTCGGTGTCGCAATTGATGCAGCCCGACTTTTTGGCGCAACTGAGTGCTCAGATGAATTTGGGGGCTTGGTGGGCCCTGTACCGAAAAGTGGCCCTCTCCATGTCCTATGTGTCGGGCAATGCCTTGAAAAACATGGTCATGACACAAGCCAAGAGCAATGAGAAACTCCTCAGTCTTGGAGAAAACACCAAGGATGGCCCCAAGTCTATGCTGCAAGAGTTGTTGGGGGGTCTTCAGACCTCGGAGGGATCTGACAACGGGGATTTGAAGCAAATGCTCCAGCGCGGTGTGAACGAACTCGATGCCTCACAACTCCAAGCGGTTCAGCACTGGGCTCGTGGAGACTTGAACCTCAAGGTCATCATTCCTTTTTTGGATGCCGATCCAGTGGATTTGCATTTCAAAAGAAAAGGCCGCCAGCAAGGTGAGCCCCAGGCGCCGTTGAGTGTCGACATTCACTCCAAGAGCCGAATGCTCGGTGAGGTTTGGCTCAATACCCAAATCAGTTTGGGCAGCCAAGTGGATTTGACCATGTGGGCCCTCAGAAGCGATGTGGCCGACATGGCCAGAGTCAAAGCCAAGGACTTGGGGTTTGATTTGCAGGATTCGGGACTGAATTTGAAGAGTTTTCAGATCTTCAATGCCGCCAAACCCGTGGAACAAGAACAACGCTCACCCACGGCCCTGGGGCGGGTGGTGGACGCCAAGGCATAACTGGGCCCAGTTCTCGTCTGTGTCCCCATCACAATCACGTCAATCCCATGAAATCCCCCCTTGAAGCCCTGGCCCTTGAATATGGCCTGAACAAGACCCCAAAGGTGAGCGCCAAGGGGCGAGACGAGCTGGCGCAAATGATCATCGAGGAGGCGCGCCGCCAAGGCGTTTACGTCACACAAGACCCACAACTGCTGGCTTTGCTCAGTCGGCTCGATGTGGGAGATGAAATTCCTCCCGACATGTTCACCGCGGTGGCGGTGATTTTGTCCTGGGTTTATTGGCTCAAAGGCATGAAACCAGGCGACGAGAAGCTCAAAGGCGGGAACACACCCACTTAACGACCCAGGCGTCCACTCTGGGTCATCACGAAGGAATGGCAAAGGCATGAATTTTGCATAAAAGGTCATGGTGGTCATGTGTTGGCCATCTCTTGCCGACGTTTGCGGGCAAGTTTATTGTTTAAACCTGGACCTGGACCTTGAGCTTGCCATGTTGACCTCCTCCTTCGCGGCCCCTTTTTCTCGTGCGCCAGCAGTCCTTGCTGCGCCAAGCCTTGAGGCCAGGATCAATCCATTGTTGCAAGAAGCGGGTCGTTTGCACCAGTTGGGCGAGTTGGCACAAGCCAGAACACACTATTTGGATATTTTGGCCTTGTCGGGTGAGCATCCTCAAGCCTTGTTTTTGTTGGCCTTGGTGTGTTTCCAGTTGGGCGACTATGGTCCCGCCAAACATGGTTTGAATCAATATTTGAAGCAAAGCAGCCAGGATTTGACCGCATGGGGACTCCTTGGACAGTGCTTGTTGGCGTTGGGCGAGCATGCCAGTGCCGTAGAAATCTTTAAAAACCTGGCCTATCTCGAGCCCAACTGTATGGATCATCTCACCGAGTTGGGACGGGCGTACCGGGGGTGGGGAGCAGCCCATTGGGATTTGGCACAAGAGGCTCTCGATACGGCTTATCGTCTCAGCCCACACGATGAAAAAGTGTTGGGTCAACTGAGCGAGTTGTACCTTCAAGAGCACCGGTTTGAGCTCGCGCGGCCACTCCTGGAAGAGCTTTGCACCATCGATCCCTTGAATGCCCAATACCCCTT
This sequence comes from uncultured Burkholderiales bacterium, assembly GCA_903864315.1. Taxonomy (GTDB): domain Bacteria; phylum Pseudomonadota; class Gammaproteobacteria; order Burkholderiales; family Burkholderiaceae_C; genus Limnohabitans. Next base: position 7,648 of record CAIPFK010000223.1, read on the forward strand.
GAACTTGGGGATTGTCCACCACGGTTTGGGTCAATCGGATCAAGCCCAATTGAATTATCTCTTGGCGATGAAACTCAATGGGGCATTGCCAGCGGCCCATTACAACTGGGGTGTTTTACTGCAAGAGCGTGGAGATCACGCCTTGGCCATTGAGCAATACCGCTGTGCCTTGCAATTGGACCCTCAGTATGAGGAGGTGTATGTCAACTTGTGCGTGTTGTTGGGTCAGACGCAATCGTTTGAAGAGGCTTTGCAGTGGGTGGGCCATGCATTGGAAAAAAATGCTCACAGCGATGAATTGTATTTTTGCAAAGGTCTCGTGCTCGAGCGCATGGGCCGCACGCTCGAGGCGGTGCAGAGTTTTGAAAAAACCATCGATTTGAATCCGGAACATGCGAAAGCGCATTGGAACTTGGGGTTGAATGATTTGCGCATGGGCTTGTTTGAGCGCGGCTGGGCTGAGCACGAGTGGAGATGGCAAGTCGACAGCTTCAAGCCCTTGGCCTTGCGCACCTCTCAGCCCGAGTGGTCAGGTCGAGACATTGCACAAGCGCAGCACCGCGTGTTGGTCTGGGCTGAACAGGGCTTGGGCGACGAGGTGATGTTTGCATCTCTCTTGCCTGAAATGCGCAAGAGAGTGAAGCATCTGTGTGTGCTGGTGGACCCAAGGCTTGTTGGCGTGATGAAGCGCAGTATGCCCGACATTGAATTCTTGCCCAGAGGTCAATGGGTGGATGAACGCCATTACGACAGTCACATCAGCATGGGCAGTTTGCCGCGGTGGTGTCGCAACACTTTGGTCTCCTTTGAGGATCAGCCCAAGGGCTACTTGTTGGCCGACCCAGCCCGAGTCCAGGTCTTGCGAGAAGCACTCCAAGCCGTCTTGACCCCACCTGAAGTCGTCACGTGTTGGGTCGGGATTTCTTGGCGAAGCAAGAGCCACGAGTCCGGCCAGAGTCGAAGTCTTGATTTGGTCACGCTTGCCAAAGCGCTTCATGCCCCCGGTGTTCAACTGGTCAACTTGCAGTACGGCAACGTGGGAGATGAGATTGAAGCCTGTTTTGAGCAAACCGGGATTCGGGTTCACCAAGTGAAAACGGTGGATAATTTTTCGGATATCGATGGATTGATGGCCTTGATGAAGGCCTTGGATGCGGTGGTGAGTGTGGACAACGTCACCGTTCATTTGAGTGGTGCACTTCATCAACCGGTGTTGGCCTTGCTGCCACACCCCTCGGATTGGAGGTGGATGCAAGGCGCATCCCAAAGTCCTTGGTACCCCAGTGTTCAACTCTTGCGTCAACAAACCGCGGGTGACTGGATGCCGGTCATGAACACATTGGAAAATTTATTCAAACACCCATGAAGCCTCACGCTCACACGCCCCACCATCGCTCGACAGGCCACCACCAGACGATGTTCAAGCACCCTTGCCGTGTCGATGACGTCTTGCCGCGCGGGATTGAGTTGCTCAAGTCCAACCAATGGCGTGAAGCGTTGGCGTGCTTTGAGATGGTCATCCAGGCCCAACCCTCGCACACCTTGGCCCATTACTTGGCAGGTCTTGCGAATTATCAATTGGCACACCCCCATGAAGCCATGGTTTGCTTACAAACTCACCTCGAATGGGTGCCCCATGACTGCAATGCATGGCAGGTCTTGGGGTCCATTTGTTTTGATCAAGCGCAATTCCTCGCCGCCAAACATGCCTACAGCCAAGCCTTGGTCTACAAGAACAATGACCCAGAACTGTTGGGCCATTTGGGCAAAACCCTCCAAAAACTCGAGGATTGGTCTGGGGCAATGGAGGTCTACAACACACTCTTGCGACTCAATCCTGAGAGTGTGTTGGCGCACCATCAACTCGCGTTGGTCCATCAAGCTGTGGCGCAGATAGAAGAAGCCCTCTTGCATTTCCAATTGGCCATTGCCTTGGATGACAAGTCGGTGGAGTTGCACTTTGATTTGGGCCTTTTGTGGAGTACACAAGCGTATTACCAACTGGCTTACTTGCAATTCAAGCGCTGTTTGATGCTCGATCCCAAGCACCATCCAAGTCATTTCAATTGTGGTTTGATCAAACACAAAGAGCGGTCATGGCCCGAGGCGATCGAACACTTTGACCACGCCTTGTCATTGCACGATCCCTATCCAGTCTGCTGGATTGCCAAAGGTCAGACCCTGATGGAGCAAAAGCATTGGGCCTTGGCGCAGGCGCTTTTTGAGCGCGTTCTTGAGATACAAATTGATCACATGGACGCTTGGTTGAATTTGGGCCTGGTCTTCAAAGCGCAAAAGCAGTTTGATTTGGCCCAGCAGTGTTTTGTTCAAATCCTCAGCCAAGACCCAGACCACATTGTTGCGCTGAACAATTTGGGTCTTTTGTGCCAATCCATGGGGCACCATGAATTGGCGACGGACTGTTTTATTCAGTGCCAGAACTTGGACCCGAGTTACTTGGCGGCGTGCGTGAATTTGTCTGCAACCTATGAAAAAATGGGTCACTATGCCAAAGCCATGGATGGCCTTCAAGCCGGATTGGAGCGTATTTGTATCGAATCCCCAGTCGCTGTTGAGACCCTGACGCGCTTGTTGATGAGGGGCGATGGCATGCCCGCGCAGCTGCTCAGGGGTTTGCCCATTGAATGGGCCATTGGTCAGCGCAACTTGGGGTTGATGCTGCTCAGAAGCGGGGATTTTGAGCGGGGTTGGCCACTTTATGACTATCGCTTTTTGTGTGGCGAGGTCACCTCAAAGTACACCCAAACCCACAGGCCTTGGTTCAATGGACTCGCTGAACGTGGTGGTCGTGGGGAGAGTCTACAACGCCATTGTCCCGTGCGTCATCGTGTCAAAAAACTCTTGATCTGGGCTGAGCAAGGCGTGGGAGACGAGATCATGTTTGGCTCTTTGCTCTCGGAGGCCATGCCGTTGGCCGATGAGTTGGTGGTGCAAGTGGATGCAAGACTGTTGGGTCTTTTCAAACGCTCATATCCTGAGATCACTTTCATTGAGCGCTCACTCGAGCTCGATGATGCCCAATTTGACGCCCACTTGCCCATGGGGAGTTTGCCCAGGATTTTGCGCCCCGATCTGGCTTCATTTGAGGCTCAACCGCTTGCCTATTTGATGGCGGATCCGGAGCGCTTACTGCAGGTGAAAGCGCAACTCGCTGCGTCCTGCCCGGGAGCTATCTCGCACACCACAACACCCTTGCGGTGCATTGGCATCTCTTGGCGCAGTCACAACGACACGTTTGGCTCGCAACGCTCTTTGGCTTTGGTTCGATTGGTCAAACAATTGCAGTCTTTGCATCCCACGGGGATGCGCTTGATCAACTTGCAGTATGGAGAGGTTCAAGCGGACACAGATGAATGTTTCGAGCAAACGGGCGTTCGTTTGGAGCAAATGGCCACGGTCGACAATTTTCGGGATTTGGAAGGTTTGGCCTGTTTGATCCAATCGTGTGATGAAGTGGTGAGTGTGGACAACTCGACGGTGCATTTGGCGGGTGCGTTGGGCCAAACGGTCACCGCCCTCTTGCCACTGAGTGCTGACTGGCGCTGGCTTGAACAAACCAATGAGAATGTATGGTACCCAAGCGTGCGGCTCATTCGCCAGACTGCGTTGGGGGATTGGGACAGCTGCTGGTCGAGTCAGCCCACATAGGGTTGCAAGCGACAGGGGTGGGGTGGGGGCGGCTCGCGCTAGACAAAAATCAATGTCAAATCAATTGCAAATTAATGGCAAATCAATGATCTAAAAGATTGAACAAGCCCTCTTCGAGCCAATAGAGGACTGAAATGCCAGCCCAGCGGCTTACATTTGAAGATAATTTCTTGAACGTCGCAAACGGTTGAGTTTGCCCAAGCGGTCATAGACCTCGACCGAGCTTGAAGGGTCGTTGATTTGTAGGCTTTTCAAGGCGCCTCGAATGGCGTCTAATTTACGAATCACCAAAATCTCATTGCGGCGATTTAAATTGCGGCAATACATCATTTTTGAGCGGAACCCATCCCAAGATGCATCCAATTGGTCGGCATCCATGGCCTGGCGCACGCCTGTCATACTGGCGATTTCTTGAAGAATATCGGTTTTGGCATTGAGCAAGCGATCCAAATGATCCAAATCTTGGGCCTTCAGGGCATCAAATTCTTGCTCCAAGACAGATTCAAGCGATCCAACTCTTTCCATCACGGCCATCACCAAATTGGGCGACTGAGCGGGGTATTGGGCGTCGGCACTGAATGCGGTCATGGTGAATTAGCCTTTGATCATTTGTTCGAGTGAGAGGAAGCTCTCTGCAATACCCTTGGGGTTCAAGGGATAGTTGCCGTCTTTGATGGCTTTCTTGATGGAGTCCACCTTGGCACGATCAAAACTCGGTTGAGCCATGACTTTTTCAGCCACGTTGCTCAGGGTGATCGAATTGGTCACACCGCTGTTTTTATCGCTGGCAGTCGTGCTTGCACTCAGCGTTGCTGCTGGAGTGGAAGGCTGCTGGTTGGCAGAGTTGGCTTTCTGAGAAGCCGCTTTGTTGGCGCCGGTTTGCTGAGCAAATCGTGCCACATTGTTTGAAATTGAGTCAGTCATAAGAAAATCACTTTCTTTCTATCGATGGCCAAAAGAGACAAAGTCCATTAACCTTTTCCTAGTATCTTGGGTTTCGACACCAGAAAAAATAACTTGAGCAAATAAATGAAAAAATTTGAAAATTATTTCAAAGTACATATTAAGTACTCTTTTACTTGATTCAAAGAACCTTGGCCTCACTCACACCCGTGATGACACCTGAAATAGATCGGCCTGAGTCGATATTTTTCAAGCGAATTTGATCTCCCAAGACGCCATCTTGCTGCGCCTCGGCCTTCACGGTGATCAAGAAACCTTTTCCTTCGCCAACCATGACCGTGACCTGTTGGCCTCGTTTGACCATGAGGGCGGGCTTGATGTCAAAGTTGTGCAAAACCTGGTCACTTCCCATGTCATGCAGTAACTCGGAATTTTCAATCTCTTTGAATTGGGTCAGAACTTGCGCGTCGGTATTGGCAATGGGGGTGTCAACCCGGCGAAAAAGGCTGGCTTGGAGCACAGTGCCACGGCGCAAAGGCTGATTGGCCACCAAAACCGTTTTGATCACCTCATTGGGGTTGATGCTGGGTTTGTAACTGGCGGGTAGAAAGGCAGGGGAGGGTGTCGGCGCGGCCAGGGGCTGCGCTTTCACGGTGTTGATGGGGCTCACTTCTACGGTCTTGGCTTGAAGCGCATTGGGCGTGAAAGTCGCCATGTCGGCGTTCTGGGCCTTGTTCAGCGCCATGGTGCTCACTTGAGCCGTCATGAAATACTGTGAGTTGGGCTCACTGCAGCGCGCACGGATGACGTTTTGGTTTTGAAAGGGTTGATCAAAACGGACTTGACCAGCGCAGGGCTTGACGGCCAATTTGCTATCCATGGCTGACATCTGAACTCGGTCCAAAGAATAGGATTTTTGTTGACTGTACCAAGCGCGCGCTTGCAGCTGCAGATCCATGGCTGCTGGGCTTGGGTTCAATTCAGTTTGTGCCCACACGCTTGCACAGCTGAGCAGGGTGGCCAAACAAGCTAATTTTCTCGCCCAACTGGGCGTGACGACACTGTATTGAAGATTCTGTTTCATAGTGTGGCCTCGGCCCAGGCCTGGGAAAGCTTTGGGCTTGTGTTTCAAGTGAAGGGCATTCAAGTCTGGGCACAGCATTTGCGAATAACTCTTGGTGGTGATGAAGTTTTGACGGTTTTTAATCGTCCTTGGGCTTAGTAAAGCAAAACTTGTACCAGAAAATTGATACCTCACTGGAATCCAACATGAACGCTAATATAGATTCAAAAGTACTCTTTAATTACTCTCCATTGGATATTAATAATCCTTTTGTGACTGATACGAAGCCGCAAGACAAAGAGTTGTTGACGGGTGCTTTTGCGCAGGCTGTCGCCCAATCGCAACAAGCCATGCGTGTCGAAACTCCGTCAATCTTGGACCCCAAAGTGCCAACGATGACGGTGAAGGCTGGGGATTCTTTGACAGGCATGGTCAAAAACTTCCTGAATTCGCAAGGTTTGAATCCCAACACCAACGAGTTGCAAAAATATGTTCAAGATGTGGCCCATCAAAATGGCATCAACAATCCCAATTTGATTTTTCCAGGTCAAAAACTCCAAATGGCGAGTTTGGACGCCAGCATCAAGGGCGGTGGTGCCACGCTCAATGCGTCAGTGAATGCGTCGTTCAATGCCGAGCAGCCCATGCCGTCGCCCATTGCCTTGGGCAACGCGTCCAGTCTTGCACCCTTGCCGTTGAGCAGTGCCAGTGTTTTGATCGCAAAATCGATCCCTTCCAATCCAGCGGTGACCACCAATCCTCAAGATGGGGGAGTCGCCACCAATCCGGAGGGTCATACTAATATAAGCAGCAATGCCAATATGCCCACGCCACTCAATGGTGGTGCCAACAATGTGAGGCAATTGCAAGCGGAGCGCATGGCCATGGCCAGAGCGGCCATGGGCAACATGATGAATGGCCAGATGACGAGTGCCTTGGCCGGCAGTCCCAATGCGCAGGCCAGTCTTCTTGGAGGAGGCGACTCCATGACCGATCCCCTGGGTGGTTTGTCCTCCAGGATGCTGGGTAACAAGTCAGGCGCTTTGGGCGCCAACAACTCACTCATGTCCACGCCACTCAATGGCGCTGCCAACAACGCCGATCCCTTCAATGGTGTGAGTGCGGCCAATCATATTCAACTCATGGGTCGTTTGAATGGTTCAGCGTATCCAGTGCTGCAAAAAACATTGGACCGCGCTGTGGACAAGGGGTTCATACCGCCCCAAGACAAGCAAGCCGTGAATGACAAGATTTTGCAATTGGCGCGTCAATTCAAATTCTCACCAGACGACTTCGCCAAAGTGTCCCTGATGGAGAGCGATGGACTCAATCCAAAATCCACCAATAACCGATGCCACGGCATTATCCAGTTCTGTGACGGACCCGACCGAGGGGCAGCCAGTGCAGGCTTCGCCACCAACCCCAAAGCTATTTTGGGCAAAAGTGTTTTAGAGCAACTCGACATGGTGGCGAAATACTTCGACCAAACGGGACTCAAAAATGCGGGCCCCACGCATTTGGATGATTTGTACCTCACGGTCTTGACACCAGCTGCCAAAAGCGAGATCCGAACAGACGTGGGCTTGAACATTGCAGGCCCTCAGGCCAATTACTTGCACGTCAACCGAGACGTGAGAGCCCCCATCACCAGAGACTCCCTCGTACAGGGATTGCATCAAAACGCACTCGATAAGTTGGGCATCGATGACCGCTCCATCAAAGACGCGTTGGCCACCCAAGCCAATGTCAGACCCAAGCCCTCAAAAGCTGATTCGGGCGCTTTGATTGCATCTGCCAATGCGTCAACCGTGTCTGGCGCACCCAGCGCACGCAATTCCAACAATGACGCCATGAAACTCAGTCTGCAAAGACTTCAAGCGCTGCGGATCAATGCGTATTTGAACCCAGTTTTTACCGCCGGACTGAACTCAACGGGTGCTTCTGGCAGTGGTCGTTGAACGGCAATAGTTTGCCACATTCATCTCATTCAACCCCCAAGCCGTGAACTAAAAAATGAAACACCACCTCCTCAAGAGTCAAGTCGCAGCGCGTGGCATAGCTTTTGCTCAATCGACTTGAGACCTTCTAACTTGAGGGTGGGTGTCGGTAAAACGGCTAATTTTTTGAAAAGAGCAGAGAAATGAATTTACTTTCAGGTGCCTTTGGAATCCATGAGAAAGCTTTGCAAGTGCGAAGCCAACGCATGGAAGTGCTCGCTCGAAATATTGCCAATGCTGATACACCCAATTACAAAGCCCAAGACGTTGACTTCAAAGCGATGCTTCAAGATGTTCAGCGCGAGAGTTTGACGGCCACCAATGACAAGCATTACGCAGCCATTCAGGAAGGTCCAGACAACGGAATGCGATACCGTGTTCCGTACAACAGCTCATTTGATGGCAACACCGTTGAAATCAGTGTTGAGCAAGCCCAGTTCGGTAAGGCGGCGGGGGACTACCAAGCCACGTTGCAGTTCCTGGGTGACCGAATTGGCGGCATCCGCAAAGCGTTGAAAGGAGAGTAATCCATCATGAATACCATCGACAGTGTATTTGGCATCGCCGGCACCGCGCTCAATGCGCAAATGATTCGCATGAACACGACGGCCTCCAATTTGGCCAACGCAACCACCGTGGCCAGCAGCGAAAAAGACGCATTTCGCGCGAAACGACCCGTTTTCAAAGCCTTGGTCCAAGACGAGATGACCAACGCCGCATTTGCCCAGCTCGGTGGTGTCAAAGTTGACCACATTGTGGACGACCCCACCCCCATTCGAAGCTTGTACGAGCCCAGCAACCCATCTGCAGACAAAGACGGCATGGTCTACCTCTCCAACGTCAATGAGATGCAAGAGATGGTGGAGATGATGGCGGCTTCACGCTCCTATCAAAACAATGTTGAGGTGGTCAACACCGCCAAGCAGTTGATGTCAAGAACCTTGGACTTGACCAAATCATAAACCCCCGAATTGTTGAGTACTCTAATTTAAGGACACATTGTCATGACCTCCACCGCAACCACCAGCAAGGCGCCACTGCCCAACGGCATTGTTCGATACAGTGACTATGTGGCAGATCAAAAAAACAAGCCCGCGGGTTCAACCACGATGGGCCAAGGTGCGTTCATGACGCTCTTTACGACTCAATTGAGAAATCAAGATCCGACAGATCCTGTTAAAAATGAAGCCTTTGTGGCGCAATTGGCGCAATTCTCCCAATTGGAGGCCACCACGGCCATGCAAACGAGCTTGAACACCATGGTGGGCAATCAGTCGTCGGATCGCATGCTCACCAGTGCTGCGTTGATTGGTAAAAAAGTGGGTATCCCCGCAGGCCCCGCTGTGTTGACCAACGCTCAACCCGTCACGGGGACGATCAGTTTGCCAAGTGGTGCAGATGGGTTGAAAGTTCAGGTCTCAGACAGCCAAGGCACTGTGGTTCGAAGCATGATTTATGGACCACAAACGCCAGGCAATATGAATTTCTCTTGGGACGGATTGTCTGACAACGGTGCCCAGCAGCCCGATGGCACCTATTCCTTTGCGATTTCCGGCACCAGTGGTGGAGCCAACATCACGCCCAACTACAACACCATGGCCGCGGTCACCAGTGTGACAAGTTCGGGGGACGCGAATAACTCATGGCTTTTGGGTGTCGGGGGTGGCAAAACCGTCACGCTCAACAGTTTGACTCAGATCACCAACTGATTTTTATCTCAATATTTTCAATAGACCTTACAAAATTCGGAGTTCAACATGTCATTTTTTACATCCCTGACTGGTATCAACGCGGCAACCGCTCAAATGAGTGTGACCAGTAACAACATTGCCAATGCTGGAACGCAGGGCTTTAAAAAGTCGGTTGCAAACTTTGGCGATATTTTTGCGACTTCACCTTTGCAAAAAGCCAGTACCACGATTGGACAAGGTGTGTCGCTCAAACAAGTGTCCTTGGACTTCAGTCAGGGTAACGTTTCGGTGTCATCCAATACGCTCAATATGGCGATTTCTGGTGACGGTTTTTTCCCACTGAAGTCACCCGATGGTTTGCAAAATATTTATACCCGTAATGGTACTTTCATGATGAATGACCAAAACAACGTGGTCACCTCCTCAGGACAACAACTCCAAGCTGCATCAGTCGATAGTACCGGCAAAGCCGATCCCAGTAAATTGAGTGTGTTGACCATTCCTCAGCAAACGACGGGCATGGCACTTGAGACCACCCAAATTCAGTTGGGATTGAATTTCCCCGCGGATGCGCCTGTGATCATGGCTGACTTCAATCGAAATGACCCCACAACCTACAACAAAAGTACCGCCATCACGGTGTATGACAAAGGTGGTAACGGCTATTTGGCGACGGTTTATTACGTCAAAACACAAAATGCGTCGCAATCTTCTCCCAACAACAGGTGGCAAACCTATGTGTATGTGGGAGATACATTGGTCAATGCGGCGCTCCAACAAGCCACCGATCCAGGCACAGGACAGCCCTTGTATGTCAATAAATACGGGGAAACTGCGCCCTTGTCCCAAGTGACCGACCAGTTGGTGAATGCCAAAACAGAAATGTTCGCTTTGACCGATTTGACCGATGTGAGAACTTCTGCGCCGGCGTCTGTTTCGGGTGGATTGGCAGCCAACTTGTCTTCATTGACGCCAGTCGACTTCAGTCAATACACACCTGCACAGTTGACCAATTTGTTTTCCATCAGCATTGATGGCAGTGCAGCGCAATCGATTGGTTTGGACAATTTGGCCACGGGTGTGGGTGCTCCTAAGCTCACAGGCGATCAAATCGCAGCCGAGTTGACCAATGTGATTGGCCAAAAATTTGGCAATCAAAAGTATTTCAACTTCTCCAATCCTGCCAACACGACCATGCAAATGGCCATGACGAATAACAATGTGACACCACCCGTGATCACTCCTGTGACGATCACATTGACTGGCGCGGGCACGACCGACACCACCAACCCGAACAACATGACTGTTTCAGAAACAACCGCATTGATTCAAAAGCAGTTGGATGCAGCATACCCACCCGTTGCACCTGCACTGCATGCGGTGACCGTGTCTTATGATCCTGCCGGGCAAAAATTCACCTTCACGCCGCCAAGCGGTCAAGTGATTTCATTCACGGCGGCCAATTCCTTGATCGGTTTGAATTCCAATTCATTGTCGCAAGATCCAACCCAGTCATCGATCAGCCTCACTGCGTATCCACAAGGCAACCCCATCACGCCCATTGCCCAACAACGTTATGGCGCATTGGTCACTTACGACAATGTGAATCAAAAGTTTGTATTCAGTTCGGGAACCACGGGGGACAACTCCAGTGTTTCTGTGATCCCCAATACCAACACCACCTCGCCTTCATATACCTTTGCGACCAGTCCACAAGGGGGCTTGGGTTTGAGCTTGGCCGATCCGTCAGGAAACCCCATCAATTACACCGTCAAGCCTTCAACTGTTGATGCATTGAGGGGAACGCAATCCAAGCCAGCCATCATGGAAGGCTCGCCGGTGGGGATCAACATCAATCAAAACTTCTCGGTGGATGCGTCCAACAATACGTTCGTGGTGTCTGTTGACAATGTGAAAGGGACCGTCACGATTCCTTCACAACCCAACTACACATTGGAGAGTTTTGTGAAAGCATTGCAAGATGGTATCAATCGACTGGTGGGTGCTCCAGCGGGACCAGGCTTGACGGGCACATCGATTTCCGGCGTGAACGTGGCTTACGACACGTCCACCAACTCATTTAAATTTACCTCAGGCACCTCGGGTACCAATTCATTCATGAAGGTGAGTGGTGCGGCGGTGTGGGGCTTGTCCAACGTCAATGCGGCCAGGGGTTCAACGTCAACTTGGATCAAACCCACGCAAGCCTCCGTGATTGCCAATGGCACATCGGTGGGGCAATACATTGATGCATTTGGGAATCAAACTTCCAGTGCAGACGGATTTGCCACCCTACCAGCATGGTCACCCATCTATCTGAACAAGGGTGAATTGACCTTCGACACCAGTGGAAATTTGGTGTCACCGAAAACGGGCGCTCAATTGAGCACGGTGTTTCTCCCCAACGGTAAGGGATCTTTGACCATCAATATCGATTACTCCAAATCGACCCAGTTCTCATCTCCTTATGCGGTGCTGTCACAGTCTCAAGATGGAGCGCCAGAGGGAAGTTTGGTGGGTGTGGCGATCGGAACCGATGGTTTGGTGCAAGCCAGTTATTCCAACGGCTCGCAACACTCCTTGGGCAAGGTGATTTTGGTGACCTTCTCCAATGCGTCGGGTTTGCAGCAGATTGGTAATGCGTCTTTTTATGCCAGTTCAAGCTCAGGGGCCGCCAAGTTGGGTGAAGCCGGCTCTGCTGGATACGGTACGGTGCAATCGGGTGCCACAGAAAACTCCAACGTCGACTTGACTCAAGAGTTGGTGAATTTGATCACCGAGCAACGGAATTTCCAAGCCAATGCAAAAGCCATTGAAACGGATACGACCTTGACGCAGACCATCATTCAAATCCGTGGTTAATGAATAGTTAACTGCTTTTCTTGATATTCAACAGAGCCTCTCATGGATAAATTAGCCTTCAACGCCGTGGCCGCCATCAACGAGCAGCGACTCACGCGTCAAGTATTGGCGCATGAGATGGCCAACGTGAACACCACGGGATTCAAAAAAAGCTTTGAATCCTCTTTGAAAGCCTTTAAAGCAGACGGCCAAGGGTTTGATACCAACTATCAACCCCAGGTGGTTCACAGCGATCAAATCCAACTGACCCCTGGCCCTCAGATGGTCACCGGACGTGATTTGGACATCAGCATGAACAATTCAACCGTCATGGGGGTGACCGCTCCCAACGGTGAATTGGCCTTCACCAGGCGCGGCGACCTGCGCTTGAATGTGAACGGTGTGCTTTCGACCAGCACCGGCGAGGTGGTGAAAGCCGAAGGAGGAGGTCAAATTTCAGTTCCCCAAGGCTTCAAGGTCAATATTGGCGACGATGGATCTGTTTTTGCCGTCGATCCCAACCAACCTGGGGTTCAACAACCCGTTCAAATTGGCCAAATTCTATTGCGTGACGCTGCCAATGCAGCGCTCAACCGCCGGCAAGACGGTTTGTTCCAAGTTCAGGGCCAAACAATTGGCTCAGATATTGCTTCTGGTAGAGGGCAGTCTTCAATTACCGTCGGATCATTGGAGGCGAGCAACGTCAATCCAATGGAGACCATGGTGAGATTAATCGAGCAAAGTCGCACTTTTGAGCAACAAGTCAAGGTCGTGAAAGAGGTTCAATCCACGGATGAATCGGGCGCCACCATGATGAAGTTGGCCAATTAAGGCTTGACCCAGTCAAGTCTTGAATTGGGGAAATATTCTGGGTTTTTGTAAGAAATACAGAAAACTTGGAACCCCAAGAGTGTCGATATAACGTCAGGTTTTGAAGAAATTGTCAATTTTTATTGAATAGCGATGTCGGCCTTTGATGGGTCATCATTGAACTCAATAAAAAGCACTAGAAAGAAATGAGGTAGAGCATGGACGCAGCAATGTGGGTATCGAAAACAGGTTTAGACGCACAACAGATGCGAATGAACGTGATTTCCAACAATTTGGCCAACGTCAACACAACGGGGTTTAAAAACGACCGTGCCGTGTTCCAAGATTTGCTCTACCAAAACGTGCGCCAAGCCGGTGGCCAAACCACCACGAACACACAGTCTCCAACCGGTTTGATGGTCGGTACGGGTGTGAAAGTGATGGCCACTGAAAAGCTCCATACCCAGGGCAACATGATCAACACGAACAATTCCTTGGACATGGCCATCCAAGGATCTGGATTTTTTCAAATCACCCAACCCGATGGAACCTTGGCCTACACAAGGGATGGTAGCTTCAAGCTCTCCAACACAGGACAACTCGTCACGACCTCTGGTTTATCGCTAGCACCAGCAGTCGTGATTCCACCCACAGCTTCATCCATCACGGTTGGAACCGATGGTGTGGTGTCGGTCGAACTCGCCAATGGCGGTGGCGCACAAAATCTCGGACAAATTCAAATCGCCAGGTTTGTGAACCCCGCTGGGCTCACCCCCATTGGGAACAATTTGTTGACCGCCACCGCGGCCAGTGGCGCTCCTCAAGTTCTGAACCCGGGAACCACGGGTGCTGGCACCATCAATCAAGGTTCATTGGAAGCCTCCAATGTCAACGTGGTTGAAGAGATGGTCAATATGATTGAAACCCAAAGGGCTTATGAGGTGAACTCAAAAGCCATCGATGCCGTAGACGGCATGTTGAAATTCCTAAACCAAAATATGTAAAGGTTAGGAACACCATGTTCATGATTCTAAAAAATACCGCAAAAAACTCAAAAGCAAGCATTGGCGTATCTGCAGGATCGGCAGTGTCATTGAAAACTTTAATCTTGAAAATAGCAGGGTTTTGTTTGTTGTCTGCCGCAGCGGTGCAGTTCACCGCCTGCTCGACTATCCAGTCGGTACCTGAAGCCATGACGCCTTCACCTGACTTTGCGCCTGTTTTTCCGGTGAGCAACGACAGAAATCGTGTGCCGACAGGTGGCATTTTTGGCAATTCTCAAAACGACGCCTGGTTTGGTCGTGGCAGGAATTTTCAAGTGGGGGACTTGATCACGGTGCTCTTGAATGAGTCAACTCAATCCGCTAGAACTCAAAATACCAACGTTGACCGAATTACCAAAAACACTGCTTTGCCCACAGGTCTGAGCAGCACCTTGGCCAAATCCCCCATCTTGGGCGGACTCGACTTGAGCAAAGGCGAGGTGTCTAGCAATGGCACAGGTCAAGCAGCGCAACAAGCAAGCTTGACGGGTTCGATTGCCGTGACAGTGATTGAGATATTGGCCAATGGCAATTTGATGGTCAAGGGAGAAAAGAAATTGGGTTTGGCCGAAGGCACAGAAGTGATTCAAGTCTCTGGTGTGATTCGCCCTCAAGACATCGGTCCCAATGGAACCGTTCAGTCGCTGCGCTTGGCCAATGCACAAATTTCTTACCGTGGTTCAGGTGATTTGGCCAATGCAACGAAAGCTGGTTGGGGTACGAATTTGATGTACAAATACTGGCCCTTCTGAACAAATTTCACTGTTGCTACCAATTCATGAGTCAAAAAATGTTACGCAATCTCATTCTCATCCTCTGTTTTTTTGCCAGTCAGTCTGTGTGGGCTGACCGAATCAAGGACTTGGCCACGTTGGCTGCACAACGCTCGAATCAGTTGGTGGGTTTTGGTTTGGTCGTCGGTTTACAAGGCACGGGTGATGATGCATCCGTTCCGTTCACCACGCAAAGTATGAAAGCCATGTTGTCACAGTTGGGGGTGAGGATTGATGGCCCGTTGTCTGACTTTGAACAAGTCACCAGTGCGGCCAGGGTTGACATCAAAAACACAGCCGCTGTTCTAGTGACCGCAGATTTGCCGGGTTTTGCAAAGCCTGGACAAAAAATTGACATCAATGTCTCTGCAATCGGCAAAGCGACCAGTTTGAGGGGCGGCAGTTTAATCTTGACGGCTCTTCGTGGTGTTGATGGAGAAATCTATGCATTGGCGCAGGGCTCTGTGACGGCCACTGGGATTGATGCTTCTGCGGCGGGATCGAAAGTGGCGATTGGTGTGCCAACGTCGGCACGAGTGCCAGCGGGTGCCATCGTTGAGCGCATGGTGGACACGCCATTTGAAAAAGCTGAAGAGTTGGTGTTGAATTTGAGAGACAACGATTTCTCAACCAATGCCAGCGTTGTCAATGCCATCAATGAAAAATTCGGTGGTGATGTGGCCCAATCCTTGGATGGAACGTCCATTTCAGTCAGAGCCCCCCAGGATCTGAACCAACGCGTGGCATTCATGTCGATGCTGGAAAACCTTGAAGTCAATCCAAGTGCGCCCAACGCTCGGGTGGTCGTCAATTCCAGAACGGGCACTGTGGTGATCAACCAAGGTGTGAGGGTGTCGCCTGCGGCGGTTTCTCACGGAACAATTTCAGTCTCCATTGCCGCGACCAATGAAGTTTCTCAGCCTGGTGCTTTTTCCAACGGCACGACTCAGGCTGTCCAAAATGCACAAGTCAACGTGAATGAGCCCAACAAGCCCATGTTCTTATTCAAGCCTGGCGTTGAATTGAGAGATATTGTTGACGCGGTGAATCAAATTGGGGCGAGCCCCTCTGCATTGATCGCCATATTAGAAGCGCTCAAGAGTGCAGGTTCACTAAGAGCTGAATTGGTCATCATCTAATTTAAAAATCATGTCCGACGCAATCTCATCCAACAACGCTCCAACATCGTCATATCTTGACTTTAGTGGTCTTGGAGAATTGCGTGGGCGAGCTCAGCAAAATGATCCAGCAGCACTCAAACAAGCTGCCAAGCATTTTGAAGGGGCATTCATTCAAATGATGCTCAAGTCCATGCGGGACGCGAACAACGTCATGAAGAGTGACTTGATCAAATCGGACGCCATTGACACCTTTCAAGACATGTTTGACAAAGAAATTTCAACCCAAATGGCCAGTCGCAACAGCATGGGTGTGGCGGACATGTTGGTGAGGCAGTTGTCTCCTCAGGCACCCAATAGCGCCAGTCTTGGGGCCATCAATCCCAATGGTGCTATGCCTTTGAAAAAAGAGGCAAAGTCATTTTTGATGAATCCTGACAAAAAAATGAACATGCCTGTTGCAAAGCCGTTCATCAAGCCTTTGCCCGTCAGACCTCTAGAACTCAGTCAGGATAATCAGCCATGAGTGATTTACTAGGAATTGCCAGTACAGCCGTTTCGGCCTATCAGCGTGCATTGTCCACGGTGAGCAATAACATTGCCAATGCCAATACAGTCGGTTATTCTGAACAAACGTCTGATTTGCAAGCCAATGCACCTCAAAAATTGGCCACAACCTATATGGGTACGGGTGTGACGTACAACGCAGTGACCCGTCAATCGGATGTGTTTGCGCAAAATAATGTGAGAAGCAGCAACAGCGACTTGGCCGCTGAGACACCGATGGTTGATTACGCCAACCAAGTCATCAATATCATGGGCGACAAGAGTATCGGTTTGAGCTCTGCCCTGGACCAGTTTTTTAAAGATACCAATGCATTGTCAGCAGACCCCGCTTCAGGAGATGCGCGCAATACATTTTTATCCAGTTTGGGTGGTGTGGCGGCTAGGTTTTCTGAAGTCTCTACCCAAATCAAGACTGTGGGCAACGATGCGCAAACAGCCCTCAAAAGTGCTGCGGACCAAGTCAATACACTGACCACACAGTTGGCGTTGATCAATGGACAATTGACCTCGAAGCCAAGTGAAAAAAATCAGCCAGCCCAACTGCTGGATCAACGTGACTTGCTTCTGAGTCAATTGTCGCAACTGACACGAATCAACACCAGTTTTACGGCCAACGGAACAGTGACGGTCAGTTTAGGTGGAACCATTACGCAAAGTGTCGTGGTCAGTGGACAAGTTGCCACCCCCATTGGATTGAATCCAAAGTCGGGTGACCCATTGAGTATTATTTTGGATCCTTACGGCAAGGCACAAAACTTGGCCGGTGCCAGTGGTGGGACCATTGGCGGATTAAAGACCTTCATGGGTCAAGTGCTGCAGCCAGCACAAAAAAGCTTGAATGCATTGGCGACAGCCTTTGTGACTCAAGTCAATCAAATTCAAAAAAATGGCATCGACGGGTATGGCACTTTGGGACAAAACCTACTGAGTATCGATCCCTCGATTGCCAACGAAGCTGAAGCCATCAAAGTTGTTCAATCCGATGGTATGCGTATTGCAACGGGTTCCCAATTTAGGGTGACAGAAAACACATCCAATCCTGATGCTGTGAAAGCAGATGTGGCTTATACCGCTGGGCCTGCACCAGTCGGGATCAGCAACCCCAATTTGAGCAACAACCCCAATGTTTCAGCGGGTGTTCAGGTCAATATCCAAGGAAACCCAGAATACCAGGCTGTGACTTCAGTGGCGGCTGGTGTGACAAATCCAGTTTTTTATTTGGACAATGCCCAAACAGGGCAACAACTGCAAATTTTGACCAAAGAAGGGCGCCAGCTCGTTGGTTCGCCTTTGACCATTGATCAGCAGTATCAAATATTGACACCGGGCAATGGATTCACACAGCCCTTGACTTACAACACCGATTACATGAACCAATCGGGGACCAAAGGGTACATGGGCACGAATGTATTTTATGGAGCCAAAGCAGATCCTCAAGTCAATCAGCAATTTGACCCACAAGGCAACGCTGCTGCACCGACATTGTCGTCAGCAATTTTGCAAAGCAGTCGCATCAATTTGGGGCAAACAGGCACAGTCATTCAAGCCGGTGCCCTGCAGCTTGACGGGGTAAGTTTGGGTGCATTGACAGCAAAAAGTGGACCTCCCGCACAGCCAGGAGGGCCAGCCACGTTGACCTTGGATGACGTCAAAAATTGGATCTATGGCGCAGGTCTTGCCGATATCAGCGTCGATAAAATAAACTCGGTGACTGTTCCTGGTCAACAAATTGACTTCACCAAGCCACTAACCATCAACGGCATTACCATTGGTTCGGTTCAACCTGGTGCTGTCAAGCCAACCCAATACAATAATTTACAAACTTTGGTCGCAGCGATTCAAGGTTCTAGCGGGCAGACCAATGTGACTGCATCCATTGATGACGGCGGGAATTTGGTTTTAACCAATATGCCAGGTCATGGTGGTGAAAATATTTCTTTGGTTCCCACGCTCGGTTCAAGTCCTTCGAACGCATTGGGTGTTGCTTCTCAGGTGTACACAGGAGAAATTCAATTAACGCGCAAATTAGGTGATCCCAAGAATTCAAGTATTCAATTTTCTTTTGGTCCGAACGGATCGCCGAAAGATTTATCTGCTGCCGGTTTTAGAACGGGTGCCTATATTATGGGCACAGTGCCCGATGACTTGCAAGTATTTGTGACTGGAGCGGGAACGGCATCTGTGGCCGCTTCATATCAATCGACTCCAGTTGATCCGCAACAAAAATTGCGCAATCAATCGATCAGTATCAACTTCACTGCTACCAATCATTATGTCATCACTGACGTGGCAACAGGGACTGAATTGGCCAGTCGTGACTACGATCCCAATGTCACCAATCCAGTGGTGCTCTACCAAGGTGCTCAGATTACTTTGAGTTCAGCGCCTCAGCCCGGGGACAGTTTTGTTGTGGATGGCAACAAAGATGGTCTTGGAAGCAATCAAAATGCATTGGCAATGGCCAACTTGGCAAATCAGAAAGTGGTCAATGGGATGACCATGTCTGACAACTATATCGGTCAAGTCAATACGGTGGGTAATGTTTCTCAGCAGGCCACCATCACCCAACAAGCATTGACGGTGGTCAACAATCAGGCCATCGCAGCAAGAGATGCAGTTTCAGGCGTCAATCTTGATACTGAAGCAGCGTCATTGATCAAGTACCAACAAGCCTATCAAGCGGCGGCCAAAGCAATGCAAATTGCTGGGCAGTTGTTCGATACCATCGTTCAGATGCCGGGTTAAGGAGATAAAAAATGGTCATGAGTGTATCAACCAGCCAATATTTTGACAGCGCGTCAAAACAGTTGTCCACGATTCAAAATAATCTTTCTCAAACTCAAACGCAACTCTCAACCTCATTGCAAGTTGTTCAGCCAAGTGATGCGCCGGACAAGACCTCGATGATCACCAAGTTGAACTCTGAAATTGCAACGCAATCGAATTTCACCAACACCTTAAAAACAGTTCAATCACAACTTCAATCGCAAGACACTGCTTTTCAAAACGTCACCAACGTTCTGACCAAAGTGAGAGAATTGACAGTTCAAGCTGCAAATGCCACCTTGAATTCTGCGGATCGGCAAACCATCGCTTCACAAATTACTCAATTGAGAGATCAAATTTTAAGCATTGCCAATACGCAAGATGTGAATGGCAACTATATTTTTGCTGGCGCCAAGGTGTCGTCACCTGCTTTTTTGAAAAATCCCAATGGGGTGATCGATTACAACGGCGATCAGAACCGTTCGTTGGCACAAATTGGCACCAGTCTCAAGTTACAAATGAATACACCTGGATCGGACGCCTTTGTGCGCGTGCAAAGGCCTGATGGTAAAGGTGGGAATGTTGGCGTGGGTTTTTTCCAATCTCTTGGGGACTTGATTTCTGCTGTACAAAATTCCGATCAATCCAACATACAGCGCGGCTTGTCCGAGTTATCCAGCTTGACTCTCGGTGTGACGGAGGCCAATGCCAATGTTGGAACAGGTTTACAAGCAGTTGATTCACAAACCAGCATTTTGAGCGAAGTCAATTTGAGACTTCAAACCACATTGTCCGATGTGCAAGATCTTGATTACACCACCGCCATCACCAAAATGAACAAAGACCAACTGGCCTTAGAAGCCGCACAATCGTCGTTCGCGAAAATCTCCAAGTTAAGCTTATTTACTTACATGTAAGGATTGATCGGTTTAAATTTCACTGTTTAAGTTCATCGAACCCAAACCGAACCTATTCTTGGTGAAAGAGTTTTTAACTCCAAAATTGTTAAAAAGTAAAAATCATGACCACCTCTGCAGTCAGCTCTAGCACAACCAATACCTCAACAGCCTCTAGCGCTGCGACAGGCAATACCTCAACAGCCTCTAGCGCTGCGACAGGCAATACATCGTTTAATGCAAAGGCTGCGAATCAAGCTGCGGGTCAATCGATCATTACTGCTTTGGGAACGGGTTCTGGTGTTGACACCAACGCATTGGCACAAAACCTTGTCAATGCAGAACAAATTCCTCAGCAAAACAATATCAACTCGAAGATCACAAAGAACGACACCACAATTTCTGGCTTATCTGGTGTGATGTACATCATGCAGACATTTCAAACCAGTTTGAATACCCTGCAAGATCGAAGCAACTTCAATGCGGTTGCAGTTTCAAATAGCAATACTTCCGCCCTCAATATTACAACGGACACTTCTGCCTTGCCCGGTTCTCACACAGTCCAAGTGAGTTCGATTGCGCAAGCACAAACCTCCATCTCGAGCGGATTTGCCAGTGATTCCACCCCTTTGGCTACTGGTCAAATCAATTTAACCCTCAGCAGTTCAAATCCAGGTGTTTCAACGGGTTCTTCGAGCACAGCTGCATTACTCTCTGGGGTCAGTTTTGGCACCAGTCCCAGTTCAAGCGACTTTAGTGCATTCAATATCACCATCGGTGGTGTTTCAAAATCGGTCACCCCCAACCCTGGATCATCCAATCTTTCAGGCCTTGCATCAAGCTTACAAAGTTTGTTGAATGCTCAAGAAGGAAACGCTGATATTCAAGTGAGCGTGGTTAACGGGGCCTTGAGCTTCAGTTCAACGTCAGGAAGATCAATTTCTGCCTTGGCTTTGACAGCCAATGCCAGTGCTGCCGGTGCTACAGCGGGTGCCTCAACCTTACCCGTAGTTGCTTCAACTGCCTCCATATCCAATGTGGCTTTTGGCACCAATTCTTCTGTCAATGATTTCAAAACGTTCACCATCAATGTAGGGGGTGTCACACACACACTGACGCCTGCCCCTGCGAGCGCCAGTTTGTCGGACTTGGCTTCCAATTTGCAGTCTCAGCTTCAATCCATTGAAGGGACAACAGACCTCACAGTTTCTGTCAATGGGACATCTTTGTCATTCAATTCATCGAGTAACCGATTGATCAGCAATGTTGGCTTGTCCACCAATGCGGTGCTAACCGTGGGAAAACCTATAGGTGCCAGTTTGGGGGGGACACAAAGTGCCTTGTTGACCGGCGTGAGTTTTGGCACAATACCCAAGCCTACAGATTTTGGATCTTTGACCGTAACAATTGGTGGTGTAACACAAACAATCACTCCCAATTTGTCCGACACCTCAATGTCTGGTTTGGCTGCCGCATTGACGACACAACTTAACACTGCCTTTGGCAATGCAAATCCAACCATTACCGTTACACAGTCAGGAGCAGCAGGCAACGCACTGCAAATTACCTCTACTTCAGGTGCAGTTTCTTATGCCAGTTTGACGACAGCAACTTCAGGCCCGGCAGGCGCGTCAGGGGGTACTTTTTCAAATGGTACTATTTCAAATATTGCATTTGGAACCAATCCAACAACATCAGATTTTCAAGTTTTTGACATGAGCATTGGCGGTAAACCCCTCACGGTGTATCCTTCTCCAGCCTCTGCCAATTTGACGAGTTTGGCGGCCGACTTGCAAGCACAGCTCAATGCAAAAGATAAAACATTGAACAATGGTTCAGGTTCGGATATTGTGGTGACAACTGATGGGGTGAGTTCTATCAGCGTTACCTCCAAAAGTGGTTTGTCCATAGTGGGGCCTGAGCTCACTGAGTTTGCTGCAACCCCCGCCGGTCTTGCGCAAGCCATCAATGCAAAAAGTGCAGGTGTCAGCGCACAAGTGATCAATAATGGATCGACTGATCCAAGTGTTCCCCCTTATCAATTGTTGTTGTCAGGCGGAATTGGAGCCTCCAATTCATTCTCTTTGTCGACAGATAACATCGTCAACCTGGGAGTTTCAACCGGGACTGCAAGTTACATTGCCGGCTCTGGTCCAACCCTTTCTAGCGCGACTCTAACTGGGGTGA
Organism: uncultured Burkholderiales bacterium; assembly: GCA_903864315.1. Taxonomy (GTDB): domain Bacteria; phylum Pseudomonadota; class Gammaproteobacteria; order Burkholderiales; family Burkholderiaceae_C; genus Limnohabitans. The sequence goes on from CAIPFK010000223.1 coordinate 29,972, forward strand.
GCTTTGGCAGTAGCCCTAAAACTTCAGATTTTAAATCCTTGGCCATTACGGTCAACGGAACGACCAGTACCTTGAATTTAAACCCAAGTACGGCAACTCCTGCCGATTTGGTTTCTAATATTCAGTCACAATTGAACCTTTTATACCCAGGCCCTGGGCTCACAGTCGCCATGAGCAATGGCTCGCTGTCAATTACCGCAACAGGTAGTCAGCAAATCACCAACTTGAGCTTGAACGCAAGCTCTCCGTTTTCATTGAGTAACATCACCAATGCAACCAATGCAAACTTGCTGGTGGACGGCGTGTCTTATACGCGGACATCCAATTCGATCAATGATATTGTGATGGGTATGACGATTGGTGTTAACACAACGACGACAGCTGCAGCAACGGTGAACCTAACAAGAGATACCAGCACGTTGGTCACCAATATCAACAGCATGGTTTCTGCATACAACGATGCCATGAGCGTATTGAATGCCGTATCTGACCCCAAGTCTACGTTAGCTACATATGGGGGTAGTTTGGTTGGCAATTCCACAGTGATGATGCTCAAGCACAAATTGAGCTCCATGATGCTTGGCGAGTCTTCTACTCCAGGAGCGTCGATTGGTGCACTGTGGCAATTGGGTATCTCTATTGACGCCTCAGGAGTCATGTCTGCGACATCTACGACGTTGACATCTGCATTGAATAACAATTTCAATGATGTCGTTAAAATGTTCACTGGTAATCAAGACAATTCCTTTGGCTTGAATCCAAATTCACCCAGTGGACTTGCGGGTGATGCTGTGAAGCAATTGACGTCTTTGTTGTCTGCAACTGGCCCCATCACGACACAAAGCAATGATTTAACCTCCCAAAATCAGACCTTTCAAACTGATTTGTCAAATTTGCAAACGCGAATGGATGCATTGCTGACACGCTATCAAACAGAGTTTGCCGCCATGAACAGTTTTGTGGGCTCCGTCAACGCACAAAAAACAAGTTTAAAAAGCTCATTTGACGGTATGATGGCCATGTATACCAATAAATAGCCATACCAAAACTAATAAAAGCACGTATTTTTTATATAAGCTGCTCGTTACACTTATTACATTAGTTTACATTTAAGTTTGGGCAATCTTTGACGATTGTTCTCCCAAGAGTCCATTTTATTCAAAGTGGATTGATTGCTTTTTTAAAGCAAGCTTATTAGGGAGAACCAGTCATGTCTGAACAAATACAAAGATTAAGCGCCAATTTGGCCAGTTTACCCACTGTTGTTGCGACACCTGTACCTGGTTCGCAAAGCATGCCTCATGCATTGACCGCGCTGAATGAAATAGGGGTGAATCACTCTGTCGTCATGGCATTGCCAGAAGTCAATATACAAATTAACACCGAGCAGCAACATCTCAATCTCCAAAGAACATTGGAGCAACTCAACCAAGAGATGCGTGATGGTGGTAGAAACTTAAACTTTACCATTGACAACACCATGCAAGCGCCCATTGTTGTGGTCAAAAACAGTGATACAGGTGAAGTCATTCGCCAGTTCCCCAATTCTGCAGTTGTCAGCGTTGCCCACAATCTGCAACAAATGCGTGGTTTATTCCAAGATGTCTTGGTTTAACAGTAACGTTTCTATATTTCCTTAAAGTTTATATTCATTAAGACGAATCAGTTGCATCAGGAAATCATTTTCGACTTCTTGTTTCTTTAACCTGTGATGTATTTATAGGAGAACATCATGCCAATTGCGATCAATACCAATTTGAATGCTTTATTTGCACAAGCCGCAGATACAACCGCCTCCAAGTCACAATCGCTAGCCATGCAGCGTTTGTCAACAGGCCTACGAATCAACAGTGCGAAAGATGATGCCGCTGGCTTGGCAATTTCTAATCGCATGACTTCAACCATCAAGGGTTTGAGCATGGCGATCCGCAATGCAAATGATGGCATCAACATGGCCCAAACTGCCGACGGTGCATTGAGCCAAACAACTTCAATTCTGCAGCGTATGCGTGAGTTGGCGGTTCAAGCCTCCAATGCCAGCAATTCAGCTGACAACCGTGCTTCAATGCAGCAAGAGGTTTCCCAGTTAAAGACCCAGATCGATCAGATCGCAAAAACAACCAACTTCAATGATATCAATTTGTTGGATGGATCTGCTACCAAGTTGGACCTTCAAATTGGTGCCAATCAAGGCCAGACCATGACCATGAACTTTGACTCTGCTCAAACCAAAGACATTGGTGTTGGTTCAATTGCAACATTGACTTCAAATGCAAGCTCCACTGTTTCAAAAATGGTGTCTGGCGATTTGACAATCAATGGTGTTCAAGTCGGTGCCTCTTTGGCCACCAGCGATAATGTTTCTTATGAAACAACTTCTGGTGACAGAGCAAGCAGTGCG
>CAIPFK010000224.1 GCA_903864315.1 uncultured Burkholderiales bacterium
CCTCATGGCCAACCCCAAGTTGCTGATTCTGGATGAGCCCTCTCTTGGCCTCTCTCCCAAACTCGTGCAAGAGATGTTTGACTTGATTGTGCAACTCAAAGAGGAAGGGCTGTCCATCTTGCTCGTGGAGCAAAACGTGGGACAGTCTTTGGACATTGCCGAGCGTGTTTATGTCCTTGAGAATGGTGGTATTCGATTTGAAGGCTCTTCTGAAGAGTTGCTGGCCAGTGACGTGATGCGGCAAGCCTATTTGGGAGCGTAGACTCTATCCATGGATCAGCATGAAGGACTAAAGCATATGCAAATTTTTTCAATGGACGGCTCTCAAGTGCGCGGTGCGTCTCATGTGACCTCCGTTTCTCGAAACTTTAAATTGCTTTGGGCGCTCAAGGCATTGTGCGCGTTCAGCTTGAGTGTGTGCGCCTCGCAGCTGTGGGCGCAATCGGCCTCTGCACCCGTGCGCATCTTGGTGGGTGCACCGGCTGGGGGCACCACCGACACGATGGCTCGCAGCTTGGCACAAGCACTCTCTCAGCAATGGTCACGGGTGGTGTTGGTTGAGAACCGCACGGGTGCTGGTGGCAATGTCGCCGCTGAAGCCGTGGCGCGCTCGGCCCCCGACGGGCTCACCTTGCTCATGAGTTTTACCTCGCACGCCATCAATGCGAGTTTGTATCCGCATTTGCCCTTTGATCCCATCAAGGACTTCACCCCCATCACCATGGTCTCGACCTCGCCATCGATTTTGGTGGCGCACCCGTCGCTGGCTGCCAACACCTTGCCCGAGCTCATTGCCTTGGCCAAAGCCCAACCGGGAAAATTGAATTTCGCCATTGGCGCCTTGGGCTCATCTTTGCACCTGGCTGGAGACGCATTCAAGCTCAAAGCGGGGGTGAGCATCGTGAATGTGCCCTACCGCGGCACGGCCCCGGCCATCCAAGACGTGCTGGCCGGTCAAGTGGAATTGATGTTTGCCAATGTGGGCAATGCTCAGCAGTACTTGTCGGCGGGCAAACTCAAAGCTCTGGGGGTCACGAGTCCCAAGCGGCTTGCCTCTTTTCCTCAAGTGCCAAGCATTGCCGAGACGCTCCCAGGCTTTGAGTCCAGCGCTTGGTTTGGGCTTTTCGGTCCTGCAAAAATCTCCCCCGAGTTGTTGGTGCGTCTTGAATCGGGGGCCAGGGCGGCGATTCAAACACCGGATGTTCGCCAGCGCATCGAGGCCGAAGGCGCCAGCGCGGTGGCCAACACGTCGGTTGAATTTGCCAAATTTTTAGAAGCCGACATTGCGCGCTGGCGCGAAGTCGTGAAATTCTCGGGGGCAAAACCAGAATGAAGACCCCGCAAACCTTGGCGCAAAAAGTGATTGCGCGAGCGGCTCAAAAAAAGAGTGTCGAGGTCGGTGAGTTGCTCAATTGCCAAGTGGATTTGGCCATGTTCCATGACTCTTCAGGCCCCAGGCGATTGGCCCCCATGCTCGACGAGCTTGGGGCGCAGATTTGGGATAAAAACAAAGTCGTGCTGGTGATGGATCACTACGTGCCGGCGCAAGATGAGGAGTCCCGCGCCATTGTGCAGCTCGCCCGCGACACGGCCAAGCGCTGGAAGCTGCCCCATGTGATTGATTCCGAGGGCATTTGCCATGTGGTGTTGCCCGAGCGCGGCCACATGAGGCCGGGGATGTTTTGTGTCGGTGGGGATTCCCACTCGCCCACGGGAGGCGCCTTTGGCAGTTACATGTTTGGCATTGGGGCCACCGAGATGCTGGGTGTGGTGGTGACGGGTGAGATCTGGCTTGAAGTCCCCCAGACCCTGGAGTTGAATTGGACAGGGGCGCTCAGTGCGGGCGTATGTGCCAAAGACATGATGCTCTTCATGATTGCCAAGTTGGGGTTGAACGGTGGGCGCTATCAAGCGCTGGAATTCACTGGAAGCGTCGTTCAAGGCCTCTCCATGCAAGAGCGCATGACGCTCTCCAACATGGGAGCCGAGATGGGTGCGCAAGCTGCGATGGTGGCGGCCGACCCAGTGACTGTGGACTATTTGTTGCAAACGGGCGTTCGCCCTGAGGACTTGCAAGACTGGCGCGAGTGGCAAAGTGATCCGGGCGCCCAGGTCGAGCTTTATGCATTTGATGCGAACACCTTGGCGCCTCAAATTGCGGCGCCTCATTCACCGGCGCTCACCAAAGCCGTCACCGAGTACGACCACACGGCCATCGACATCGCCTACATTGGGGCCTGCACTGGCGCCAAATTGGTCGACCTCAGAGCGGCAGCGAGTGTGCTCAAAGGCCAACGCGTGCATCCCAAGACACGCTTGATGGTGGCTCCTGCGAGTGCGCGCGACCAAGAGGTGGCACGCTTGGAGGGCACGATGCAGATTTTGACGGACGCGGGCGCGCAGATCTTGCCCAACAGTTGTGGCGCTTGCGCGGGATATGGGGCAACGTTTGAAGAAGGCATGACCGTGATCTCGAGCACCGCCAGGAATTTCAAAGCCCGCATGGGCCCGCCCAGTGTGCAAGTCTATTTGGGCTCGCCCTTCAGTGTGGCCGCTGCGGCCATCAAGGGCCACATTGCCGATGTGCGGGAGATGTTGTCATGAGTCTAGACACCACGGCTGCTTCTCGGGTGTGGCGACTTGGTGCGCAAATCGACACCGATGCCCTGGCACCAGGGGGCTACATGAAGTTTGGCATTGATGTGATTGCACAGCACACCCTGGAGTCCTTGAGGCCTGAGTTTGCTCGGGAGGTCAAACCCGGCGATGTGATCGTGGCCGGTGAAGGCTTTGGGGTGGGCTCGTCCAGAGAGCAAGCCGCGGGCGTGCTCGTGCATCTGGGGGTCAAAGCCGTGATCGCGCCAAGCTTTAGTGGATTGTTTTACCGAAATGCCTTTAATTTGGGCTTGCTGCTGCTCACCTGTGCGAGGGCTGGGGAGATTGAAGAGGGCACACGCGTGCAAATTCTCCCCGCTGGTGTTCAAATTGAAGGCGGTGAGTTGCTGGGTGTCAAACCCATTCCAGACTTTTTGTTGGAGATGGTGCGCGCCAAAGGGCTTTTGAATGTGCTCAAGGCTCGCATTGCAGCAGGTCAACTTCAACCCCACCCGCAACCCTAGCCTCAATGCTAAAGCTAGGGGGCCTGTGAGGTGTGCGCTTGGGCCACAGGACGGCGATCGTGGTGTGATGTCGCCCAAGCTCTCGAGGGTGATGAAGGTGATGAAGTTGTCGATTATTTTTTGGTGTTAGGTTCACATGTCTGAGTTCAATTCTTCAAATCAGTCCCCCAAGGTGTTGGATCCGGTGACCTTGGCCGTTTTGGCTGGACGTCTCGAGCAAATTGCCGATGAGATGGATGCCACGTTGTACCGCAGTGCGTTCAACCCCATCATTGCCGAAGCCCACGATGCCTGCCACGGTCTTTATGATGCGGTGAATGGGGACACCTTGGTGCAGGGCAAATCGGGCTTGCCGATTTTTGTCGGGGTGATGGCCTTTGCGGTGCGCGCCGCCTCCACAGTGGCTCTTGAGCGCGGGGGGATGCAGCCCGGCGACACCTGGCTCTTCAATGACCCCTATGAAGGCGGCACCCACGCCAACGACTTCAAGTTGGTGAGGCCTTACTTCAAGGATGGGGTTTTGTTTTGCTATTTGGCGTCGGCCGCGCATTGGCACGATGTGGGCGGCGCGGTGCCAGGCAACTACAACCCCGGGGCCACTGAGTGTTGGCAAGAGGCGGTGCAAATCCCACCTGTTCGCATCATCAAAGGTGGCGAGTTGCAAGAGGATGTGCTGTCGATTTTGCGAGCCAATACGCGACTGCCCGACAGTTTGTGGGGCGACTTGAATGCCCAACTCGCAGCACTTGATCTGGGGGTCAAACGCCTTGACGCCTTGCTCATGGATTACGCCAAGGATGTGGTGTTGATGGCTTTTGAGTCCCTCAGAAAGCGCGCGCTTCTTTTTATGCGAGAGCACATTCGCGCCTTGCCAAACGGTGACTATACCTTTGACGATATCTTGGACAACGATGGGGTGGTGGATGAGCCGCTTCATATCACGCTGGACATGCGCATTGAGGGCGAGCACTTGAGTTTGGACTTTTCTCGCTCCTCGCCTCAATGCGCTGGACCCGTGAACATTTCCCGCGCCACAGCAGTAGCGGCGTGCTATGTGGCGTTGAAACATGTATTTCCCGATGTGCCCGCCAACGCCGGGGTCTTGGATGCGGTGGAGTTCATCATTCCAGACGGCTTGGTGATCAGTTGCGAGAGGCCCAGGCCTGTTGGCGGCTACACGGAGACGATTTTGCGCATGATCGATGTGATCTTCTCCGCCATGGCCCAAGCGTGCCCGACCCAAGTCGTGGCCCACGCGTATGGCACCATCAACGCTTTGTCCATCGCCGGCTACAAACAACTCGGGCCCCAAAAACGCGTCCCCTGGGTGATGTTCAGCTTTTTTGGCGGGGGCCACGGTGCCCATGCCCATGGGGATGGTCTGAGCCACGCCAATGCACCGATTTCCACGGCCACCATCCCGCCCTTGGAGATCTTGGAGGCGGCTTATCCAGTGATGTTCACCCAGTGGGCATTGCGGCCAGACTCGGGCGGCGTGGGCCAGCACCGTGGAGGCTTGGGGGCCGTGTATGAAATCGAGTTGCTCGAGGAGTCCGCCCAGGCGTTCATCTTCGGTGAGCGTGCGCGCTCAGGCCCCAAAGGCATTGTGGGCGGGGGCGACGCGGCGCTCAATGTGTTTGAGTACCAACAAGGGGATCAGTGGTTGACGCCTGCCATGGGCGCCAAGATGCGGGGCATTGCTTTAAAGCGTGGCGAACGTGTGCGCTTGCAAACACCGGGTGGAGGCGGATGGGGTTTGGTGACAGACAGACGTGCTGAAGATATCGCGCACGATGAAGCCATGGGGTATGTGAGCAGCACCCAGTCCATCCATCACGGAGACGCATCATGATTTCCCATCATGACAATGCGCCCCAAGTAAGCGTGAGCTCCAATGTGGTCGTGGGGGTGGATGTGGGTGGCACGTTCACCGATCTCTTTGTGCTCGACTTGGGGGCGAACCAGGCCCACATCATCAAAGTGCCCTCAACGCGTGGCCAAGAGGCAGAGGGCTTCATGCGCGGTGTCAAAGCCGTGCACGATGCGTTGCATTCGAAGAGTTCAGCCGCGCTTGATGCGCCCAACGCTGGCTTGGCCTCGTCGATCACGACCTTGGTGCATGGCACCACAGTGGCGACCAACGCTTTACTCGAGAGAAAAGTGGCCAAGACTGGACTCATCACCACGCGAGGTTTTAGGGACGTGCTCGAGATGAGACGACGCGACCGCGCGCAAACGTGGGGTCTCAAGGGCAGCTTTGTGCCGATCATTCCCAGAGACCTGAGGCTCGAGGTCGATGAGCGGGTGCTCTCCAGCGGTGAGGTTCACACCGAGGTCGATCTTGTGCAAGTGAGGTCTCAAGCTGAGCAGCTGTTGGCGCAAGGCTGTGAGGCCATTTGTGTGTTCTTTGTCAACGGCTACGCCAACCCCATCAACGAGATGCGGGCCAAGGTGTGCATCGAAGAGTTTTGGCCCAACGCCCATGTGAGCGTGGCCACCCAAGTGTTGCCCGAAATCCGCGAGTTTGAGAGATGCTCCACAGCGAGTTTGAATGCTGCCTTGCAGCCGGTGGTGGGTGGGTATTTGTCACGTCTGGAAGCGGCCTTGGCCGAGCAAGGATTCCTGGGCGAACTCCTCATTGTGCAAAGCAACGGGGGCGTGATGTCGGCACCAACCGCGGGAGAGTTTCCCGTGCGCACCGCACTCTCGGGTCCCGCAGCCGGAGTGATTGCGTGTGCAGAAATTGCCAAGGCCGCGGGCTACCCCAACGTCATCACCGGTGACATGGGGGGCACGAGCTTTGATGTGTCCTTGGTCTCACAAGGGCAAGCCGCGTTGGCTGCGCAAACCTCCATTGAGTTCGGTCTGGTGGTGAGGTCTCCGATGATTCAAATCGAGACCATCGGGGCGGGCGGTGGCTCAATTGCATGGGTGGACTCGAGTGGCATGCTGCAAATTGGCCCTGAGTCGGCGGGCTCCAACCCGGGGCCCGCTTGCTACGACCGAGGAAACCTGCGCGCGACGGTGACCGATGCCAATGTGCTCTTGGGGCGCATTGCAGCCCATCGGCCTTTGGGCGGGGGTGGCTTGAAGCCCTTGAGCGTGGATTTGGCCCGGCAAGCGGTTGAGCGCAGCGTGGGTGAGCCCTTGGGGCTGGATGTCTACGCTGCCGCAGAGGCCATCCTCACCTTGGCGAACGCCAAAATGGCGGGCACCATTCGACTCGTCTCCATTGAAAAAGGCCATGACCCCAGACTCTTTGCTTACATGCCCTTTGGTGGTGGGGGCGCCTTGCACGTGTGTGCGTTGATGCGAGAAGTGGGGGTGAGTGTGGGGCTCATCCCGCGCTATCCTGGGGTGACGTCGGCGCTGGGGTGTGTGCTCTCGGACATGAAGCACGATGCTGTGCAGACCTTGAACAAGGGCTTGGCCGAGCTCGATCTGGAGGACTTGAGGGAAAAAGTCTCCCGTTTGGCCACCCAGTGTCAAGCGCGCTTGGATGCGTCTGGCATTGCCTTCATTCACATTGTTGAAACGGTGGTGCTTGACATGCTCTACCAAGGTCAAACGCACACCGTGGCGGTTGCCCTGGACCCCCGTGAAGCGCGTGAATTGACCCGCGAGGGGATCATGCGAGCGTTTGAGCGCACTTACTTGGCTCAATTTGGCCGAACATTGACCGGGCCTGCAGTCAGGGTCTTGAACTTGCGCTATTCCAGAGTGGGTGAGAGAGCAAAATTTGATTTGTCCATTTTGGCGCCCAAGTCGGTGCAAGTGCCCAGTGCTTTGGGGCAAGAAAAAATTTACCACCAAGGCGCTTGGCTTGAGGTGCCGCGTTATGCCAGGCTCGAGTGGCCCGTGGGCTCGCGCGTGGTGGGGCCCGCCATGCTCGAGCAAGCCGACACCACCATTTGGCTCGAGCCCGGATTTGAAGGACGTGTGGACGATTGGGGCAATTTGCTCCTCACCCGGTTGGGACAAGAACCATGAGCGCATCCAGTGAGCCCAAGCGATACGGTTTTTTAATCGTTGACTTGCAAAACGATTTTCTCCATCCGCTCGGGGCCTATGCGCGGGGCAAGACCACGAGCTCACAAGCGGGCCTCTTGCCCGAGCGTGTGCTGCCAGTGGCCCAGGCCCTCAAGGCGCAGCCCATCGCTGCTCAGAACCCCTTGGCCCAGGGCTTGGTGTGCGCATCGCTCTTTACGCTGTGGCCCGATGCCCAAGGCGAGCCCATGGTCTCACCGCATTTGCTCTCCAAGCGAAGTTTTTTGAGAAAAGGCGATTTTGCCCCGGGCTCTTGGGGGCAGTCGGTGGTGGACACACTCAAGGACCAAGTGGATGTGTGCGTTCAAAAAGTTGCCTATTCGGCGTTTTTCAATACCCAACTCGATTGGGTGCTGCGTCGTGCGGGAGTCAACACCTTGGTCGTGTGCGGGATTGTGACCAATGGGGGGGTGGCCAGCAGCGTGCGAGATGCCCATGTGCGAGACTACGACACGATTGTGCTGAGGGACGGTTGTGCCGCATTCACCGACGCTCAGCACCAAGCGGCTTTGGCCGATATGGCCAGCGTTGCGCAAGTGATGGATTGTGAGGAATTTTTGCATCAATTCGAGCGTGAACAACTCGCTCACTGAGCATTCTCCCAACCCCTGAGGGCAAGCCCAAAACACTGCGTTTGCCCAGACCATCGGCAACACTTTTTGACCAACCAGTTTTATGACATGACAACGCCGCTCATCAGACCTTCCCTTGTGACAGTCCCGCATGCCAATGTGCTCATGGGTGAATCCTTTGCGTCGACTCGGGCGGAGTTGACACTTTTAAAGAATTCCCCGCACGTGAGTGTGGCCATCGTGGGCTCAGGGGCCTGCGGTCTCACCGCGGCCTTGATGCTCAAGGACCATGGCGTTGAGTGTGTGCTGTTGGAGCGAGATGAGCGTCCCCGAGGTTCCAGCGCCTTGTCATCGGGGTTTGTGCCCGCCGCCGGCACCCAAGCCCAAGCGCGCCAAGCCATTGAGGATGACCAGGCTCAGTTTGTCAAGGACATTGTGAACAAAAGCCATGGGCAGTCTGCCCTGCACTTGGTGAAAGCGTACGTGAGCGCGGTGCCCCAGGCCATCGATGCCTTGGAGGCTCGCCACGGTGTGACGTGGCGCGTGTTGGACCAATTTCTATATCCCGGGCACAGCACGCACCGAATGCATGCCGTGCCCGAAACGAGCGGGGAAGGCTTGATGTCTCGGCTTGAGCGCGCTGCGCAAGAGGCTGACTTGACGCTGCTCACCCACGCTCAGGTGACGCAGTTGTTCATGGACCCCGACGATCGGGTGGTGGGCTTGGGGTTTGTCCGCCCTGATGGTTCACGTGAAGCGCTTCGGTGCGATGCCGCACTGCTGGCTTGCAATGGCTACGGTGGCGACCAGGAGTTGGTTGCCCAGTACCTGCCGCAAATGAAAGCGGCGGTCTATGCCGGTCACGTGGGCAACGACGGCACTGCAGTGCGTTGGGGGCAAGCCCTGGGTGTGGCGCTCAAAGACATGGGCGCCTACCAAGGGCATGGGTCATGGCAAAACGAGTTGGGGCTGTTGATTTCTTGGGCGCTCATGGTGGCGGGTGGCATTCAAATCAACGCCCATGGGGTGCGGTTTCACGACGAGCACCAAGGCTACTCTGAGGCCAGTGTGGGGGTGTTGGCACAACCTGGCGGCGTGGCGTGGTGTGTGTTTGATCAACCCGTGTATGAGTTGGGGCTCACGTTTCCAGAATTCAAAGAGGCCCAGGTCCTTGGTGGGGTCAAACGTTTTGAGTCGGTGACAGCGCTCTCCCTATGGGTGGGTTGCCCAGAAGAGACATTGGCTCGCACTCTCAGTGCACAAGATCGGGCGAGGGACCAAGAAGAAGGTCAACCCGAGGGCCATTCGAAGTCGATCAGGCCCCTCAAGCCCCTCAAGCCGCCCCTGTATGCGATCAAAGTCACGGGCGCTTTGTTCCACACCCAAGGGGGACTCGATATCGATGAGTACTGCCAGGTCCTTGGCGATCAGGGCACGCCATTGCCCAATTTGTGGGCCGCAGGAGGGGCTGCTCGAGGCGTCTCGGGCCAAGAGGTGTGGGGCTATTTGTCGGGCAACGGCCTCTTGAGTGCCTTGGCTGGGGGATTCATCGCGGCGGAAAGCATTGCCCGTGCCTTGGCCCACCCATCCACTCGGGTGGATTGAATTATTTTTATTTTTTGATGCAGGATTGAACATGGGTCATGTCACTTTTAGAGATCGAATCGCAAAATCCCAGGTGTTGTTGGCGCCCGGTATCTATGACGCCTTGAGCGCCTTGGTGGCTGAGCAAGCGGGGTTTGAGGCCTTGTACTTGTCAGGTGCATCGATTGCCTACACCAAGCTCGGTCGAAGTGATGTGGGCTTGGTCACCGCCAGCGAGGTCGCTCAAACCTTGGGTCATGTGTGTGAGCGCGTGAGTTTGCCCGTGATCGTGGATGCAGACACTGGGTTTGGCAATGCCTTGAACACCCAAAGAACGGTCAGAGAGTTCGAGCGTGCGGGTGCTGCGATGATTCAGCTTGAAGATCAAACATTTCCCAAGCGATGTGGCCACTTGAGTGGCAAAAGCTTGGTGAGCACACAGCACATGCGCGGCAAATTGATGGCCGCCTTGGATGCACGTGACTCAAACGACACACTCATTTTGGCCAGAACCGACGCCATTGCGGTCGAGGGGTTTGAGGCGGCCATGGAACGCGCGCAAGCGTATTTTGAGTGCGGCGTGGATGCGCTCTTCATCGAGGCCTTCAAAAACCAAGAACAAATGATCGAG
>CAIPFK010000225.1 GCA_903864315.1 uncultured Burkholderiales bacterium
ATGACAGATGTTCAAATCTGTCATGCTGCATTTCTTTGCGTTTATAAAGGTCAACATGAATCAAAGATCCATTGTTCTGGTGTTTTCCTTTTTTTTCTGGTCATCATTTGCCATTGCTGACAATACAGCAGAAACACTCAAAATCATTATTCCATTCGCTGCTGGCGGACCCTCGGATCTAATCGCTCGCATTATTTCTACCCCTTTGGGACTTGCGCTGGGCAAAAGTGTTGTCATCGACAATCATGGAGGCGCTGGCGGCGTGATTGGTGTTTCATTGGCGTCAAAAGCACCAACAGATGGCAATACAGTTTTACTAACCACCTCGAGCTTTGTCATCACTGCTGGCATTGCGACCAATCTACCTTACAACCCTCGCAAAGATTTCGAGCCAGTTTATTTATTGGGTGAGGTCCAATCCATGTTGGCGGTCAGCAACCTTTTAGGTGTCAACTCCTTGAGTGAATTGATCGCCAAGGCCAAAGGGCCCAAATCTCTCAATTATGGTTCTGCAGGCGTTGGCAGTACGATGCACATTGGCGCCGAGCTTTTTGGCAAATTGGCCAATGTCTCACTGGTCAATATCGCCTACAGGGGTTCAGTGCCTGCCATCACCGACTTGATTGCTGGCAATATCGATTTGCTCAATGCAGATGTCCCAGTTTTGCGCAATTATGTAAAAGACAATCGAATCAAAGCTTTGGTGATTTACGACACCAAACGCTCGCCTCTTTTGCCGGATGTCCCAACTGCTGTTGAGGTGGGGATACCCCAATTGTTGATGACCAATTGGTATGGAGTCTTGGCACCCAATGGTGTGAGCTTGGACAAACGCAAGCACATTGAAGAGGCTATATCAAAGGTGATCAAACAACCCGACATTGCTGCACGCTTGGCAGACGCCGGTTTCATGAATCCCAAAGATGCCAGTGGATTCAAAGTCCGACTGGATTCTGATTTTGAACGGTGGTTGCCGTGGCTCAAAGAGGCAAACTTTAAACCAGAATGATTTTTCATCTATTATTTTAAATCGAGTTGATTCGATGCCACTCTCCAAACCTGCGCCCCGCAAACCCATCCATGAAAGACAAATCAAACTTTGCGCATTTGAGCGAGAAGATGGATTATTTGATATTGAAGCGCATCTCGTAGACACCAAACCATTCACCATTCAAAGAAGGCTTGAAAATGAATCATCTCCTGCAGGCACACACCTTCATGATTTGTCAATACGCTTTACCGTGAATTCAGATTTCATTATTCAGTCGATTGAAGCATCTTCTGACCGTACACCTTATCCAATTTGTGCTCAAGCGCAAACGACCTTGTCTGTCTTGATAGGCGACAGCGTAGGGAAAGGATGGACTAAATTGGTCAAAGACAAACTGCGTGGTACTGCCAGTTGCACCCATTTGGTTGAATTACTGATACCTATGGCCACCGTGACATTTCAAGCAATCAAAGGATTGAATTTCAGGGCACCTGTCATTCATAAAACCACCCATGATTTTGGCCTCATCAACAGTTGCTTCGCGTACGCAGATCACCGTGAGGTGGTCATGAAACTATGGCCCAATCAATACATCAGTAATAAATAACAACTGATTCAACGCAAAAAATTACTCGTTGAGGCTTTCTATTTCAATCACCTACCTAAAATCAAAGTAGGAGGCAAACATTTACTAACAAATAGACTCTGCGACTTTCTCGCTACAGAAGTTGTAATTTGGCACTATTTTTTATCTCAAAAGTCTAAATCAGAGGTGCGAATAATCAGGTTTGATGCGAAGGAGAGTCAGTTTACACTTGCCAGCAAAGCTCGCATACTCAAAGGGAGATTTTTGTAACCGTCGATCCAAAACACGTTGACTTTTGAATTTTGCAGGCGGTGGATTTTCATGAACTCAGTGAGTTGAATTGATCATCAGCAACAAGCTATACTGAATAAAAATCAAGGTCTGTTTGAGTCCGTGCCCCACAACTTGGCACATGGTAAAAGTCGAGCAATTGCTTTTTCAGCGATAGAAATACCTCTAGATTGCCCAGTTTCAGATGGAATCATATTCTCTTTTACACGATCAATGGCTCTCAAATCATTCACCACAACAAATGAGTAAAACAAAGCATGGACCTCATCTCTTCCCCTGAAGCTTGGATGGCTTTTGGCACGCTCACTGCATTGGAGCTGGTGCTTGGCATAGACAATGTCATTTTTATTTCTATTCTTGTGGACAAACTGCCACCAAAACAGCGTGAAATTGCCAGAAGAATTGGTCTTTTCATGGCCATGTTCATGCGAATAGGTTTGCTTCTTGTTTTATCGTGGATCGTTGGACTTGTTAAACCCATGTTCGCCGTACTTGGACATGAAGTTTCTGGCAGAGATGCCATCTTGATTCTTGGGGGGTTGTTCCTCATTTGGAAGAGTACAACCGAAATTCATCAATCTCTTGAAAAAGAAGATCATCACGCGTCCAGTTCAAAACACACCCTGTTGTCCGTTGTGCTTCAAATCATGGTGATCGATGTGGTGTTTTCGCTCGATTCCATCATCACTGCAGTTGGCATGGTCGACAGAATTGAAATCATGATTGCCGCGGTTGTGAGCTCTGTAAGTCTCATGGTGCTCTTTGCTCGAGCCATTGGTGACTTCGTATCAAACCATCCGACCATCAAAATGCTCGCACTGAGCTTTTTGGTTTTGGTTGGATTTGTGCTCATCACAGAGGGTTTTGATCACCACATTCCCAAGGGTTATATTTACTTTGCCATGGCTTTTTCACTATGTGTTGAAATGCTCAATATTAAAATGCGAAAAAAATCCACATCCAAACTCTGATGGATCTCACATCAAACTGTGCATACAATCATTGGAAAAAATGACACCCCTCAATCCATCTTTTGGCCTAGACATGTCCAATGACGTCCTATCCTTGCGGTCATTGATTCGCACCCTTCAACAATGAACTTGATACTTAAACTTGTTTTATTTTGCTTTAGTGCATTCTTTTTGGCGGCTTTGCTTGCAGGGGGCTTGCTTTTACTGATCATCTCAATGCTGAGATGGCTCTTGACTGGGCAAAGACCGCAGATCGTTACGTTTGTGAGCGCAGTCAATCAATGGAAAAAAGGCAAGCTCTGGCCATCCAAGGCCAGATCAAACACCACATCAAACGACAACATCGTCGATGTAGATGTCAAAGACGTCACAAAAACGGACCATCAACCGAGCATTGCAGAAAAATAAGTTCAACAACTCAGAATTCACTTCTGCCTTTGAGTGAAATCACGTCCTTTGCCCAATACGCATCAACGGTCCTTGCGTACTCAACCGCACAAACATTGAACTACTGCTTTTCTATTTTCGAGGTCTCAATCACCTCACCCCATTTGCGTATGTCGTTTTTCATTCTCAACGCCAAATCCTCAGCAGTCGAGGGCATGGTTTCCACACCCAAGTCATTGAGTCGCTTGACAATATCAGGCTCCTTCAACGCCCTAGAGAAAGCAACGTAGATCGCTTGAATCGCATCATGGGGTGTTTGTTTGGGTGCGAATAGCCCATTCCAAGAAGTCACCTCAAAACCGGGAATGCCTTGCTCCTGAACGGTAGGAATATCGGGCGCCAACTGATTGCGTTTGGCATTCGTGATCGCTACGGCTTTGATTTGTTTGTTGACAATGAACTCCTTCACAGTCCCATAGGATTGAATGGCAAGCGACACATCATTCCTTTGCAACGCCATGAAGAGCTCTGACGGCCCACGGAACGGGACGATTTCAAAGTTCAATTTGGCCATGGATTTCAACAGCAAGGCGGTCAAATGATTGGTCGAACCGATGCTGGTGGTGCCAACATTGAGACTCCCAGGGTGCTCCCTGGCCTGCGCAATCAGAGAGCCCAACGATGTGTAAGAGGAACTGCCACTCACGGCCAAGATGTTTGAGAACTCACTGATCCCAACGATGGGGTCAAAGTCTTTGACCGGATCAAAGGGCAATTTCTTGAACAACGACACACTGATCGCTGTGGAGTTGGACAAGAGCGCCAACGTGTACCCGTCGTGGGGGGCGAGTAGCACAGAGCGCGCCGCAGTGATTCCACCTGCACTGGTTTGATTGTCGATCACCATCGTGGTGCCCATGAATTCTGCGGCCTTGTTGCCGACCACCCTCAAGGTGGTGTCCGAGACCGTGCCAGGCGCGAAAGGAAAAATAATCTTGATGGATTTTTGTGGGAAACTGCTTTGCGCCCATGCCTGCCCAGCAAAGGGACTGAGTGACAAACACAGGAGTGATGCACAACGCATCAATTGGCGAACAATGAACAGTGTGCGTTGGTGCATAAAGCGGTGTGTCTCCCTGGTTGTCTACTGCCGAGGAATACCGGCGACTTCTATCAAGTGGGTCCATTTTTGGACATCTTGCTTCATGCGTTCACCCAATTCTGAAGGGGTCATTTTTTCAGGCTCCAAGGCCATCGCTTTGAAGCGCTCAATGGTCTCGCTCTCCAAGAGGATGGCAGCCACAGTGGATGAAAGAACTTGAATGGCTTCTGCGGGTGTTTGAAGGGGAGCAAAAAGACCGTTCCAAGTGGACACATCAAAACCCGTGACACCGAGTTCATCCAAGGTCGCGATATCGGGGGAATTGATCCCACGCTTCAAAGACGTGAGGGCAATGGCGGTGAGCTCCTTTTGTTGCAAAGCGCTCTTGAAGGCTCCAAAAGGTTGGACGATGACATCGACCTCATTTCTTTTGATCGCCATCAAAAGTTCAGCCGGTCCTTTGTAGGGGACGATCATGAAATCCAAACCCGTCATGGACTTGAGCAAAGTCGCGGTCAAATGCGCGCTGTTGCCCGCGGTCGTGGTCCCCACATTCAACTGGCCTGGCTTGGCTTTGACGAGGGAGGCAAAGTTTTGATACGACTGGATGCTTGAGTTTCGGTTGGAGACCAAAATACTGGCAAACGCACTGAGGCTTGCGACCGGTATGAAATCAGCTGTGGGTTGAAACGGTAGGTTCTTGTAGACCGCCGCACTCATGGCAGTGGCGCTTGATAAAAGTGCCAGTGTGTAGCCATCGTGTGGGGCGAGCAAGACCGCTTTTGCAGCGACCACCCCACCCGCTCCGGTTTGATTGTCAATGACCACTGTCGTGTTGAGTTTTTGCCCGATGCGCTTACCAACAAGCCGCAAAGTCTGATCAGACACAGAGCCCACCCCAAAAGGTGAGACGATTTTGATGGGGTGAAGGGGGTAGCCCGTCTGCGCAAAACCATGAAGACTGGTCATGCTCAAGAGACACGCAAGCCAGCATCGAAGCCTCAATAACCTCAGGCTGCGGTAGCCAGTCAAGTCGGTGGCGGTGCGCTCTTGTCCCATGGCTCAGGCGCTCAACTTCCAACCCAAGCAGTCTGCCAAGCCCCGACCCATGACCGATTCAAGGTCTTTGGGGGACAAGAAATGCAACTCTTGCGTCATCATGCTGACCGCTTCTTGATAGCTGGATGTTTTGGGCATGCGTGTGATGTCAGTTCCCCAAAAGCTTCTGTCTGCTCCAAAAGCGTCAATGACCGTTTTGACAGGCTGGTGCAAATTGCGGTAGGGGTAGGCCTCACTCGAATAGCAAGGAAGGGCTGAAATTTTGACAAACACATTGTCCAAATCAGCCAGTGCAATCATGCGCTTTGCACCTTCTTGCGCATGCTCATCCATGGTGGATCTCGCAAACCCCATGTGGTCGATGATGATTTTGAGCTTTGGATAGCGTTTGGCGATGGCGGCCATCTCGGGGAGTCGCTCCGGTGCATGCACCATCAGCGGGATTTGGTGCTCCTGGGCCAGCGGCCAAAACCAATCAGTGGAACCATCGGTCAACCAGGGGCGGTCTTTGTCGCGGTGAAAGGTGAGCCGAATACCGAGCATGCCAGGCTGACTTTTCCAAGTGGCGAGTTGGCCAGCCAATGACTGGTTTTGTATCTCAAAGCGGCCCATCACCGCAAAACGCTGGGGGTGGTTTTTTGCAGCCTCCAGCGCATAATCGTTGCGGTGTCCCTCAAACGAGGGAGGCACCAAAATGGCGCCTTGAACGCCACTCTTGTCCATCAAGACCAACGCCTCCTCCTCACTGTAGGGTGGTCTGTTTTGGGCACCAGCAATCCAGGGCCGTGAGGCAGTTTGGGCCCGCCAAATATGGATTTGTGAGTCGATGATCATCATGGCTTACTTGACTTCCAAGGCGACCTGATTGGAGAGCTTGCCAATGCCACTGATCTCAATGTCGATTTGGTCTCCAGGCACCAAATTGACAGGCAACTCGTCGGTACCCAACCAAATCACGTCGCCAGGCGACAAGGTGTTGTAGCGCGAGATCTCCGCAATGACTTCTCCAGGTGTGAAGAGCATATTGCCCGTGTCGAAATCGTGCAATTTTTTACCATTGAGATGAACTTGGGTGCGCATTGTCGTGTAATCGAGGTCGGTCACAATCCAAGGACCCATGGGCTTGAACGTATCGGCATTTTTGCCTCTCAGATTGGTGGGATCGTTTTTTTGCCAAGTGCGCTCAGAAATATCGTTGCCGATGGTCCATCCGAGCACACAATCCATCGCCGCTTCGGGGGTGAGGTTGCGCCCCTTTTTGCCAATCACGGCCACCAACTCCCCCTCATATTGAAATTCGGTACCAGCGTCTCGGGGCTTGACAATCGTCTCGCCAGAACCGATCAATGCACTGTTGGCTCGGTATCCCACCCGAGGCCGGTCATAAAATTTCGGTGCGACTGCCTTCACCTTGGAGCGCTCGATGATGTGGGACTTGTAGTTGGAGCCAATGGCATAAAAGGTGGGTGGCACCACAGGGTGGAGAAGTTTGACCTCTGCCAACGCTAAAACCTCTTCTGTTTTGGTGTAGGCATCAAATGGCGAGCCCTTGAGGCAAAGAACATGCGTTCCTTCAACAATTCCAAAACTGATGCGTCCTGCATGCTCGAATCTACAAAAAATCATGACCATCCCTTTTATCCGTGTCTGATTCAACATTATGGAATTGAATCACTGTGGATACCATCCTAGTATTCCCTTGAAATTCCCGCCGCTGTTTGATCAGGCTCAAACTGCTGCGCTATCGTTATCCCTAGCGAGCCCGGAGGTCAATCACGATATATTGATCGCGTGGGTTTATCGGCATCGTTTGTATAGATTGCTAGGTAGCCTTTGGGGTGCAAGGCGTGAGCACAACTCCACTTCACCCATCACTGAAACGCTAGGCAGGATCGAACATTGGAGACACAAGATGACAGGACAAACACCATTCAATTGGCCCAGCGGTAAACGGATCGCCATTTACCTCAATATCCAATTGGAGCTCTGGTCCGAGGGGTGTGCCCCCACCTATTCGGTCCAAACAACAGGCGTTAAAAAAGGCTTTGTTGACACCAGTGGCATCAGTTGGTCTCAATACGGCTGCAAAGTGGGGGCTTGGCGTCTCATACGCGCACTCGAAGCGCTGAAAGTCCCGGCCACCTTCGTCACGAATGCCAAGTGTGGTGAGCTCTATCCTGCAGTCGTCAAGCAAATCATCCAATCTGGGCATGACATTGCAGCGCATGGTATTTGGCAAAACGAGTCCTTGGTGGAGATGAGCTACGAGGAGCAGTTTCAAAATATTCGCACCTGCTTTGATATGCTTGAGCAAGCGAGTGGCAAGCGACCCGAGGGCTGGAAAAGCACGGCCAGCGCCATCACCCCAGAAGCAGTGGACATCTTGATCAAGCAAGGTGTTCTATGGTTTGCTGACCGAAAAGATACCGATTTGCCCACACGACTTCACACCGAGCACGGATCGATTGTCTCGATTCCACCCACCGAGTACTCAGACAACCGGACCTTGAAGGGCAATCCACTGGACTTCTACGATGTCTACAAAGAGACCTTTGACTATCTCTACCACCACGAACCGGGCTCGTTGTTGAACTTGACCGTGCACTGTCACTCGGGAGGTCGACCCACCATGGTGGCCATCTTGCACAAGCTCTACGCCTACTTTGCGCAGTTTCCTGACGTTTGGTTCACCACCCACGGGGAAATTGCCAAGTGGATGAACGCTCAAGCTGTTGATGAGATCACCTATCCCTCGCGTTTTTTCAAATAGTCAAGGTTGCCGACGATGACCCTCTCACCTCTTGGCATGACTGCCCTTCATCAAGCGGCGCTCTGGTACGAGCTCTACAACCTGGAAGTTCGCCATTGGCACGACGTCAACCACAACCGCGGGGAGACCGCCCATGAGCTCTACACCGATGACGGGCTTTTTTCGGTGGGTGAAACTCGTCATGAAGGACGCACGGCCATTCAACAGTTCTATGCTTGGCGACGCACCCGCGGGGCACGCTTGGCACGGCACCTTGTGAGCAACCTGAACTTCACCTTGGATGCGAGTGGCAAAACGGCTTGGGTCACCGGTGTGATCACGCTCTATGCGGCCGATGGTGAACCCATCTTGGAATCCAAGCCCCCCACCATGATTGCGGACTTGATGAACGAATGC
>CAIPFK010000226.1 GCA_903864315.1 uncultured Burkholderiales bacterium
GCACAAAGGAATCAAAAACGCCTCATGCTCCTCAAAGGGGTGGTCCCACCCATCATCTTGGGCCAATTGAGTGCAGGCAACTTGGAGCAAGGGGTGTGGTGCTTGATGCTCAAAAGCCCTGCAGCAGCGGGCAAATTGCGCCAACTCGTGCCCGCCATGTGCGCTCACCTGAGGACCAAGGGCGAGTTGGTCCACGACATCACCATCAAAGTCATCCAGCACCACGGCTGAGACTCCCGCCTTGCGGCATTTCTTTTTCGAGGCAACTCCATGAACTTGCTCCCCCACCAACTCACCATGACCGAGCTCATGACGCCCCAGACTGCCAACTTCTCGGGCAATGTTCATGGTGGTGCGATCTTGAAATTCCTCGACGAAGTGGCCTACGCTTGTGCGAGCCGCTATGCCCAGTCTTACGTGGTGACCCTGAGTGTGGACCAAGTGACCTTCAAGCAGCCCATCCATGTGGGCGAGTTGGTGCATTTTTTGGCGAGCGTCAACTTCACTGGCAAGACCTCGATGGAGATCGGCATCAAAGTGGTCGCTGAGAACATTCGCACACAAGCGGTGAGGCATGTGAACAGCTGCTTTTTCACGATGGTGGCTGTGAGCGACGAGGGGAAATCCATTCCCGTGCCACCCTTTCTTCCCAGCACACCCGATGAACGGCGCCGACATGCGGGCGCCTTGGCCAGACGAGCCGCACGCGAGCAGCTGCTGGGCATGAAGAATCCCAAGTCGACGCAACACTCGGCTTGAAGAGAGCCTCTATTGAAAGCCTCTTCAGAAAGCCACTGTTGACCTTCAATTTAGATGCATCCACGATTGCCAAACCAGCCAGGAATGTGTCACGGATTCCATTCCATTGAAGTCGCAGTGAGGAGAGGGGTGATGGGTGAGGGGTGAGCATTCGCCCAATGGCGTCATGGATCAACCCTGTTGAGTCGGAAAGGCCCAAACGACCTTTTGCAGCCCCAGTGCGTGGAGTGGCGGAATCCATGGCATCCATGGGATCCAAAGAGGCCCGATTGGCTACAGTTTGACTGCAGTTTGGCTGTATATTGGCAGCAGTTTGGCTGCAGCTCGTCCGTTGCGTGCACTGGACTACTCAGTTTGTAGTCCAGACTCCTTTGCATGCACCCATCTTCAAAGTGACGACTTGGACTTGCCCAGATTGACTTTTGGGGTGAGACATGACTTGCTTGAAAAGCGCTTTGGCCCTGGGCACGATCAGGTAAAAAAAACACAGACCTGCGATGATGCAGTCTGTGTTTTTAGCTTGTCATGGTGCCCCCACTACGATTCGAACGCAGGACCTACTGATTACAAATCAGTTGCTCTACCAACTGAGCTATAAGGGCATCGGGTCGTATTTTACACGACTTCTTCTCAACACGTCGCAGTCCTGAGGCTTTTTAAGCATCGAACCCACACTATTTGATTCTTTTGAGATGAGAGCCAGCAGTGCCGCCAGGGCTTGGGCTCTTGGGCAAGTTGGAATCGTTTGAATGGCGCGACTCGCTTGCAGTCTCCTCCAATGAAGATTCGGCATCAGCCTTGTTTTCTTGAACGGGTGAGGCCTCTTGAGCGACAGATTTCAAACCCACTTGCGTGAGCATTTTGGACCAGGTGCTCGCGCCGGTCTCTGCCCCAGCCTGCGGGGAGGGCGTTGCACCCACCACACTCAAACCCGATCCACTGGGGGCAGATTTGGACTTGTCTTGGCCCTTGGCGTTGGGATGGGGCCTGGGAAAGGCCATGCCCTGAGCATTTTCTTTGGCGTAAATCGCCACCACTTGCTCCACCGGCACAAAAATCTCTCGGGCAACGCCGCCAAAGCGAGCCTTGAACTCAATCCACTCATTGCCGAGTTGCAAACCACCCGTGGCTTCGGGACTGATGTTCAAGACAATTTCGCCATTCTTAATGAACTCTTTGGGCACGCGCACATTCTCATTGACCACCACCAACAAATAAGGGGTGAGGCCTTGGTCCACACACCATTCGAACAACGCTCGAATGAGATAGGGACGGGTGGAGGTGCTGTCGCTCTCGAAGTTCATCGTGGGCTGATTATTTGCGCATGACCTTCTCTGATGGGGTCAAGGCCTCGATGTAGGCTGGACGCGAGAAAATGCGCTCGGCGTATTTCAACAAGGGAGCCGCATTCTTGGACAACTCAATCGAGTAGTGATCCAAGCGCCACAACAGCGGTGCAATCGCCACATCGAGCATGGAGAAGTTGTCTCCGAGCATGAATTTGTTTTTCAAGAAAACAGGCGCCAATTGCGTCAAGCGGTCACGAATGTGCGAACGCGCTTTCTCCAGCACCTTGTCTTGGGGCTTGACTTGACGGGACTCCAAAGTCGTCACGTGGGTGAACAACTCTTTTTCGAAATTGAGCAAAAAGAGTCTCACGCGGGCGCGGTCCACAGGGTCCCCGGGCATCAACTGGGGGTGAGGAAATCGCTCATCGATGTACTCATTGATGATGTTGGATTCGTACAAAATCAAGTCACGCTCGACCAAAATCGGCACTTGACCGTAGGGGTTCATCACGTTGATGTCTTCGGGCTTGTTGTACAAATCAACATCTCGGATCTCAAAATCCATGCCTTTTTCAAACAGCA
>CAIPFK010000227.1 GCA_903864315.1 uncultured Burkholderiales bacterium
CATTTTAAGGCTCCAGGCGCATGGACAGTGCAGACCCATTGACAGTGCGAGAGAAGTTTTGTCATGCAGTGGTGAAGACATGAAGCACCTGAAGCACCTGAAGCACCTGCACTGGGCCTGATTCAAGCTTGATTTCACCACGCCCTTTATTCAAACCGAAAGGCTTGCTTTGCACTGAAGGCTACTCTCCCAAGTAGCGAACATCCACGCGTCGATTTTGACGCCAAGCCTCTTTGTTGTGTGCCGTGTTGGCGGGGCGAGTCTTGCCCAACGAGGTGACATCCAAACGATCCCTTTGCACTCCCAAAGTCACCAAACTGTCTTTCACAGAATTGGCGCGTTTTTTACCCAACTGCAAGTTGTATTCGTCGCTGCCGAACTCATCTGTGTTGCCCTCAAGTCTTGCGCGCGCGCTGGGGCTAGAGCGCAAATACTCTGCGTGAAATTTCAGCACATCGAGGTCATTGGGGAGGATGGAGAACTGATTGAACTCGAAGTACAAGCTCGTTTGAGGTGGCGTCAAGGCGAGGGGGGGTGTTGGGGCTTCTTCCTTCACCTGCGCAGTTGACACCGGCCGTGTTCGGGTTTTGGGGCCCAGGTCCACCACGGGAGGCGGCAAGATCGTCTCAAATGCGAGTTCGGGCTCAAGCTTGGTTTTGCGAGGAGGGCTCACGCACC
Source organism: uncultured Burkholderiales bacterium (assembly GCA_903864315.1). Taxonomy (GTDB): domain Bacteria; phylum Pseudomonadota; class Gammaproteobacteria; order Burkholderiales; family Burkholderiaceae_C; genus Limnohabitans. The sequence goes on from CAIPFK010000227.1 coordinate 679, forward strand.
CCCAGCACAGGGTCACACACAACGCGAGCAACAAATAGAGTCGGGTTTTCATGGGACGCCCATTCAATGAAAAGGCTTCTTGCCTTGGCAAGAAGAGTACTTCATCATTGTAATGAGGGCTCGCCCGACTGTGAAGTTTTACAACAGTAACAGCGTAAAGTGTTGCGGGGGCACAGAGCTGCTAGGGGCAGCAATGGTCAACTGAGGGCCACAGTTGACCACTGAGGGCCAGCAAGGGGCGCTATGGGCGCCAAGGTCGATCTATGTTGGACACAGACCTTGGCCCCATCGGTTCAAACGCCTTGAACCACTGGGTTTTCTAGGGTTCCGATGCCCGATATTTGAACCCGCACTTTGTCTCCAGGTTTCAAGAATGTTCCTTTGGGGCGCCCAACACCTGCAGGAGTGCCTGTGGCGATCACATCACCCGGGCGCAAGGTCATGCGCCGGCTCAAGTATTCAATGAGTTCAGGAACCTTGAAAATCAAGTCATCCACCAACGTGTCTTGTTTCTTTTCCTCGTTGACCCACAACTGCAAGTGGCACTGGGTGTGGTCCGCGATTTGACTCGCTGGCGTGATCCATGGCCCCATGGGGGCTGCGCCGTCGAAGTTTTTGTGGCCAAACCAATCAATCCCCCAGCGGGGCCAGTCTTCGCGACGACTCAAGTTTCTGGCCGACAAGTCATTCATGATGGTGTAGCCCGCGACATAGTCCATGGCGCGATCCACGCTCACGTTTCTCGCGTATTTGCCAATCACCACGGCAAACTCACCCTCCCAGTCAAGTGAATTGGTCACGTTGGGGATGCGGATCTCGTCACCAGTGGCAATCACACAGTGGCGAGAGGCTTTTAAAAACAAGTAGGGTTGGGTTTTGGATTTGTCAACTCCCGAGCCTTCACTCGACATCTCCTTGGCGTGTGCCATGTAGTTGGCCCCTGTGCAGTAAATGGCGGCAGGGTAAAGTAAAGGAGCATGCAGTTTGACGTCCTTTAAGGCAATGCCATTGGCGTGCCCTTGCGAGGCCAATTGGTTCAAAGCAGGCTCGGCTTCTTGCCACACTTCAAAGAGGTCCATGGTCGAGCGTGCCCAAGGGGTGTGGGGCAGGGCTTTTTGTAGATCAATCACCCACTGCTCATCCACCAATATACCGGCTCGCACATCGTTTGGCATGGCGGGCTGGGAGAAATTTAATATTTTGAATTGACTCACCGTAGACCTCTAATCAAAAAGTTCACAAAAAAGAGAAGTGACACACGCTCTCAACAGCACGCATCTGAGCGCATCGTAAGTTTCATGCGGTTCTGGCGTCAATGGGGTAAGCACGCTTGACGTGCCAGCGAAGATTCTTTTAGGATGAAAAAAAATACAGGAGACCCAGGACATGCAATCTTCAAGAGTTTCGCCCATTCGCAAAAATAAAACCCAAGATTCTGAAGCTTTGAAAGAGCTCAAGATGAACTTGGTGCTGGGGTACCGCATTTTGGCGCGCTACGGCATTGGCGTGGGTTTGTTGGGGCACTTGACCGCAAGGCTGCCGGGTGCCCATACCTTTTGGAGTTACCAGTGGGGAGACAGTTTTGAGCGCGTCACGATGGATGGCCTGCGTGAGTGTGACTTCGATTGCAATGTGATCACCAACGACGGTGAGGTCAACGATTCCCTCAAAATCGAGGGCCACCTTTACCACGCAAGACCGGATGTGTTGTGCATCACCCATCACCACAGCGACAATTGCTTGGCGCTGGGCTCCATTGGTGAGATCGTTCATCCCTTTGAGCGTTCTGCCGCTCGCGTGTACGATGACATGGTGCTCTTGGAAGACTTTGACAATGCACACCAAGATCCTTTGGCCGCCAAAGACTTTGTCGACACCTTGGGGGCCAAAAATTGCGTGATGATGCAGCACCACGGGGTCATGATTTGTGGCCAATCCATCCAAGAGGTCGTGGTCAAAACCAAAGAAGTTGAGATTTCAGCCGGCGTCCAACTCAAGGCCATGGCTGCTGGCAAGCTCAAACTCTTGGGCCACGACGAAGCCCTTCGTGCTCGTCGCTTCAAAGCCATGGAGAAATCCTACATGGGTGTTTGGAACTATGAGGTGAGCAAAGTCCTCGAGGAGAACCCCAACTTGTTCAAATAAGCGCAGTCACTGATCGTGCAGTTGTTGTTGGGTCTTCAGTTTACTTTGGGAGCTTCTATGGCCACAGATTTAGAGCGAGCGTTCATGTTCTTGAAACCCATGCGAGTCAAATTGGGGGGCTTGCTCGACTTGCGAGTGCGATGCGTGCTGGGTGTTTTACTCATTCAGTGCTGCTCATGGATGGCGCCAGTACACGCCCAAGCTCAAAACCAAAACCCACCGCAGCCCCCCATCCCCACCAACTCCTACGCCACCAAAACCATTCGCATCGTCAGTGGCTCGATTCCCGGCACCAGCACCGACATTGTGGCTCGGCTTTTCTCGCCCGCCTTGGGTGAGCGTTTGGGCCAGTCCATCATCGTTGACAATCGCCCGGGTGCGGGTGGGCTTTTGGCCTTGCAAAACATCATCGCCTCCAAGCCCGATGGCATGAGCCTGGTGATCACGGCGGCCAATCACTCCATAGGAGCGGCCATCCGCAAAGTCACTCCCTTCGACGCGGTGGGCGACTTCACTTGGATCTCCACCATCGCCACTTACCCCATGGTGATTGCGGTCTCCCCCAATTCATCCATCAAGTCCATGGATGACTTGGTGAACTATGCCAAACAAAATCCAGGTCGGGTGAGCTTTTCTTCGGTGGGCATTGGAACTGCCCACCATTTGATTGGCGAGTGGCTCAATGCAGAGCTGGGGCTGGAGATGGTCCATATCCCTTACAAAGGCTCGCCCGGGGCTTTGGTGGATGTGCTCAGTGGCCAAGTGGATGTGATGATTGATACCGCCACCTTTGCCTTGCAGCAAGTCAAACAAGGCAAATTGCGCGCCTTGGCGGTCAGCACCAAAAAACCCAGCGATGATTTTCCAGGGGTGCCGACCCTCAATCAAACCATTCCGGGCTTTGAGTATGAATCTTGGATCGCCTTGGCTGGTCCCAAGGGGATGTCCGCTGAGGTGGTGCAGCAAATCAACCAAGAACTGCGGGTGGTGTTGGCCACGCCTGAGATCAAAAAACGCTTTGCCGACATTGGCGCGGTGAGTGTGGCGAGCACCTCGCAGGAGCTCAAACAATCCGTGGAGGTCGACATCCTCAGGTGGAAAAAAGTGATCGATTCCAGAAAAATTCCATTGCAATAAAGCGCGTGTTGGGGGCCTTTCAGTTCGAGGCGACAAGCGTTTTCATGACCTCACGCCACTGGTGTGCAAGATGGCTTTGATCCTGGGGTCCTCAAGGCTCTTCAAGAAGGCTTGAACTTCAAGCTTGGCGGCGTTTTGTGATGTGGCCAAAGCTTGGTAGGCCGTCACGTGCTGAATCTCGCTGGGCAGTTCGCCAACAAGTTTGATGCCCCAACCCTGCACTTCCAAGATTTCTGAAACTGCGCCCAGTCCAATCACAAGCGTTTTGTCTTGGGGGGCTTGTGCAATGGTTTTCAAGAGCGCTTCGCCATCGATCACACGCAGGGTTTTGTGCTCCATCATGCTCATCAGTCCGAGTCTTTCAAAGAGCGCTTCAAAGTAAATCCCACTGGAGGCCCGGTTGTAGACCACGGTGCGCGCGGCCTGGAGCGTCTGGGTAAACGCGCTGGCGCTTTTGGGCGGGGGCAGCTCGACACTTTCATGCACGACCATGCCAACACCCACCCCACCGAGCTCAACGCTGGTGCTCGGCTCCAATGCCCCATGGCGGCTCAACTCCATAGCCAAGGACTGGGATGTGATCACCAAGTCCCAGGCGGGGGTTTGCCAATCCAAGCCCCGCATTTGTGTGCTGGTTTGATACTGGACTGTGCACTGGATTCCCGTGTCTTTTTGATACAGGGCCACCGCGTGTCGCAACCCCACGGCAACCGCCGAGACGCTCAAAATCTGAAGAGAGGGTAGGCTCATGGAGTGCAAGGATAGCAAAGGGAGCGCTTGAAGTTCAGCTCAAGCACCTAAAGAGGCGACAGCCTCATTGTAAAGCGCCCAAGCGCGGTGCTTGGCCACCGTCTGCTTGACTGTTCAGCGCGCCCCTTTGGTTCACCCGATTGGGAGCTGAGGACCCTGGGGGGTGCCTAGGGCTTGTCACATTGACAGGCAAGAACAAGTGCTCAAAAATGTTTTCAATTCATTGTTGAGCACATCATGAACTCATTGATACACGTTTATGCGGGGACCGCGGGCCATTCGGTTTGGTTCAGCGAGGACACCGGACACACTTGGTTGCACCCCAATAGCCATTCGGGCATGTACTTGGAGGCACGGGTGTGGTGCTTCTCAAGTCACCCCCAAGACCCATCCCACCTATTTGCAGGCACGGACATGGGGCTCTTTCGATGGGAGGAGGCCAGTGCGCGCTGGCAGGCTTTACCGTCCCCGATGGCGGATGTGTGGGCCATTGCCCAAGACCCCCAAGATTGCAAGAACTTGATCGCGGGCACGAGGCCGGCAGGGTTTTATCGCTCGACGGATTCGGGACTCACTTGGAGGGCCTTGAGTGCACCGGGGATCAGTCAGTTTTCCACGGTCAATATGGGGCCCACGCGGGTCACGCAGATCTTGTTCGATCCCTTGGAGTCGAATTGGGTTTGGGCCACGGTCGAGATTGGTGGTATTTATTTGAGCAAAGACCAGGGACAAACGTGGACCTTGCGCGACCAGGGACTGGTGTCGAGTGACGTGCATGGCATAGCGGTGCTGCCCCAGCACGACGGCTCCCGGGTGATGTATGCCACCACCAACATGGGACTGCACCGCAGCTTGGATTGTGGTCAATCCTGGACTTTTGTACCACTCCAGTCGCCTTGGCAATACACCCGTGCAGTCGTGCACAAAGCGGACGACCCGTCGGTGGTTTTTTTGACCAATGGCAATGGCCCACCGGGCAATGACGGCAAACTCTTTCGAAGCACCAACCATGGTTTTGACTGGCAAGAGATCGAGCTGCCCACCGAGCTCAATAGCACCTTGTGGTGTGTGAGCACCCATGTGGACAACCCCCACTTGATCTTCTTGTGTACCAACTTGGGACAGCTCTTCAAGAGCGAGGATGCGGGGCTCACCTTTGAGCACTTGCCCCATGAGTTTGGAGAGCTCAGAGCCTTGCATTGGAGGCAGCTGCCCCAAGGGGCAAGACAAGCCGAACATGCCATCACGCGCCGAGCCATCAAGGCAAGAGATTTGGAGAGTGTGGCTTGAACGCACAATGAAAGCGAATTGAAATTCAATTGAACGCGACTCGATTACCCAAGGATCAAAACATGACCCGAGCCATCCATGTGGGACTGATGGTGCCCATCAACAACACCACCTTTGAGCGTGAAGCTCTGGGCTGGTTGACGCCAGGCTCCAAGCAAACGGTTTTTAAAATCCCGCGGGGCAAGGGGCTGTTGACCCCAGAGACCATTGGTCCTTACAAGGCGCAAGCGCTGGCTTTGGGGGCCGGGTTTGCCAACACCGATGTGGACGTGGTGGCCTATGGCTGCACGGCGGCGGGCTTCATCGATGGACCCCAGGGGGATGCTGAACTCGCGCGCGAGATGAGCCGCGTGAGCGGTAAACCGGTGGTGACCACGGCGCACTCGATGGTGGCCATTTTGCAAGAGGCCCAAGTCAAGCGCATTGGTTTGATCACGCCGTATTTGGAGGCGGTGAATGAGCAACTCAAACAGTTTTTGTTGGCCGGTGGCATTGAGGTCTTGAGCTTTGATAGTTTTTACGCGGGCGATGTCGATACCCTTGGACGCATCACCGCCAAAGAGGTCTATGACTTGGCCATCCAGACCATGACCCCAGATTGCGAGGCGATGTTCATCGCTTGCGCTCAACTGCCCACCCTGTCCATCTTGGCGCAACTGCAAAAAGTCTTGGGCAAGCCGGTGTTTTCCTCCAACTGGGGAACGATGGTGCAAGCAGCCAAAGCACTGAGCTCCACCGAGCCCTCCAAGGCGAAGAAGGTGGTTCAAGTCTAGCGACTTCGGGCATCAAGACCCCTTCCAAAAAATACACATCACATCCTCGAGACCACCATGATCAACACCAAACCCACGCAACGCACTTGTTTTATTGTTTTTTACAGTTTCTTTTTTTTAGCACTTGGTTTGGGTTTCGTGCTGAGCACGTGGGCGCAGGACTTTCCCAATCGACCGATACGCCTGATCGTGCCCTACAGTCCTGGCGGGGTGACGGACATCACCGCACGCACTGTGAGCACGCGCTTGAGTGAGGCCCTCGGACAGTCGGTGGTCGTGGACAACCGAGCGGGGGGTGCCTCCATTGTGGGCACCGACGCCGTGGTCAAGGCCAAGCCCGATGGCTACACCTTGCTCTTGACGTCCTCGGCATTGGCGGCCAATCACATCCTTTTTAAAAACATTCCCTACGATCCCGTGAAGGACTTGCTGAGTGTGAGTTTTCTCACCACCGTCCCCACGGTGTTGGTGTTGCCGGCGAGCAATCCGATTCAAAGCGTCAAAGAATTGGTGCAGGTTGCCAAATCCAAGCCTGAGAGCATGAACTATGGGTCAGCAGGCAACGGCAGTGGCAACCACCTCACCGCCGAGGTGTTCCAAAACGCAGCCGGCATTCAAATTCAGCACATCCCCTATAAGGGCGGTGGCGCGGTGATGGCCGACTTGGTCGCGGGTCACATCACCTTTGTGTTTGCCGTGCTGCCCACGGCTTATCCCTTCATCACCTCGGGCAAATTGAAGGCCTTGGCGGTGAGCAGCAGCAACCGAAACCCTGCTTTGCCCGACGTGCCCACTGTGGCCGAGTCGGGCTATCCCGGTTTCAGTGTGACCGAGTGGGTGGGTGTGTTTGCCCCGAGCAGCACACCTGCCAATGTAATTGACAAACTCAATGCCTCCTTCAACACCACCTTGAAGCACCCCGAAGTACAAAGCCGTTTGAAGGCCTTGGGCTCAGAGATCATCGCGGGTGCTCCCAGTCAGTTGGACAGCTATTTGCGCGCAGAGGTGGGCAAGTGGACCAAGTTGGCTGAAAAAGTGAAATTTGAAGTGGTGGATTGACGCTCCTCGGTCCCTACTCCTGAAAGCAAGCGAGTCCCATTAACAACCATGACAGCCGTCAAAACGAATTCAAGAAACTTTTCAAGCCCTGGCTGAGCTTTATTGGCAAATGCCTCTTGAAGCCGCCCAACTTCATCTTTGTCATGACCCATTCGACATCCAATTCAATGCCAAATTCATCGCAGGATTCAGTGCCCCATCCATTGCCAAGCGCTAAAGTTCGAGCCATTGCCGAGTTCATGTGGGAGCAGTCGCCTGGACATTTTGATGGGGCATTGTCAAAGATTTTGGTCAGTCAAGCCTCAGGCTCGGCCTGTTTGGATTTTCGCATTTCAAGCTATCTGCCTGGGGCCCACGTGGCCATGCATTTGCATGAGAGCAAAGAGCAAATTTATTATTTTTTAGAAGGCGAAGGACTCCTGGAGCTCGGCGCTGAAAAAACGCTCGTTCGTCCCCATCAATTCGCCTTCATCCCAGCGCATTTGCCCCATGCGTTGAGCAACACAGGCCTGGGTCATTTGGTCTTTTTGGTGATCACGACTGCGACCACCAGAGTTTGAGGATAATGAAAGCCTTTCAATTGGCCGATGGCCTTGAGTAGGGCTGATCATTCAAGCCAGACAACAAGTCTGG
>CAIPFK010000228.1 GCA_903864315.1 uncultured Burkholderiales bacterium
AGTGCCGAGCGCCTTCAACTCAATGATCTCAATCAACAGTTGCACGTTTTAGAGCAAACCCTAAAGGGATAAAGTTGTGTATAAAAAAAGAATAACCACCAAGTTATCAACAAGCCTGTGTCAGTTTGAAAAGTTGTTCATTATTTCCCGCCTTCAATTTCCTTTCGTTCCACTGTGTTAAACAATCCGCAAGCTATTGATTTATCGACGTATATGAGTCTTATGCACAGATTTCATCAATGCTTATCTACTACTACTAATTTAATTAAATACATTAAGAGGTTAATGTGATCATCTTAAAAGAAACTCAAGAAAAAGTTTTATCCGTTCTTTTGTCGGTGAGCGGAATTGTGGAAAAACGCCATACGATGCCCATTTTGTCCAATATATTGATTCACAAATCCGATAGAAATATTCAATTTGTGACCAGTGATTTGGAAATTCAAATTCAAACCACTTGTGCGATGAATGGAGATGATGGGGAGTTTTCAACCACCATTGGTGCTCGAAAAATCATTGATGTGCTTCGTTCCATACCGGCTGAGCAAACAGTCACCCTTGAATCGAGTCAGAATCGTGTAATTTTAAAAGCTGGTAAAAGCCGTTTTACTTTACAGACCATGGCTGCTGAAGATTTTCCAAAAGTCAAGGAAGCGAGCGCTTTTGGTGCAAGTTTTAAATTGCCTCAAAAAACATTTAAGCAGTTGCTCAATCAAGTTTCATTTTCCATGGCTGTTCATGACATACGATATTATTTGAATGGCATTTTATTTGTTGCAGAAGATCAAGATGTACGAATTGTTGCAACCGATGGGCATCGACTTGCCTATGCAAGTGCAACACTTGATCATGCAGTCTCTAAGCAAGAAGTCATATTGCCTCGAAAAACAGTTCTTGAACTCTCTCGACTTTTGAGCGACCAAGGTGGAGATATTGAGATCAGTTTTGCTAGCAACCAGGCTCGCTTTAACTTCAACGAGATGGAATTTGTAACGAAACTCGTCGAAGGTAAATTTCCTGATTACAACCGAGTTATTCCTAAAAAGCAAAACAATACCGTATTGATCAATCGATTGAAGTTGTTGGCGTGTTTACAAAGAACCGCTATTTTGACGAGTGATAAATTCAAAGGCGTGAGGATTAATATTGAACCCAATGTCTTGAAAGTTTCTTCCAGCAATGCAGAACAAGAAGAAGCCATGGATGAGATTGACATCGAATACAGTGGCCAAAATATTGAAATTGGTTTCAATGTGACTTATTTGATTGATGTTTTATTGAACATGACCCAAGAGAATATCTCTTTTGATTTGCCAGATTCCACCAGCTCAGCACTGATTACGATCCCAGAAAATTCTTCCTTTAAGTACGTTGTGATGCCAATGAGAATTTAAATTTTTTTAATTCCATATTTATCCGACTTGAGTAACCCTATGACTGAACCAATTGTGAATACAGAAAATAAAGAAACAGCAGCCGATATCGATAGCTATGGTGAAGGATCCATACAAATTCTTGAAGGCTTAGAAGCTGTCAGAAAAAGACCAGGAATGTACATTGGTGATACTTCGGACGGGACGGGTTTGCATCATTTGGTATTTGAAGTGGTAGATAACTCCATCGATGAGGCATTGGCAGGTCACTGTGATGATATTGTCGTTACCATTCACTCTGACAATTCAATCAGTGTTTTTGATAACGGTCGCGGTATTCCAACAGGCGTTAAGCTCGATGATAAACATGAACCCAAGCGAAGTGCTGCAGAAATTGCTCTGACAGAATTACACGCGGGGGGTAAATTTAATCAGAATTCTTACAAGGTTTCTGGCGGTTTGCACGGTGTAGGTGTCTCTTGTGTAAATGCTTTATCAAAGTGGTTAAAGCTCACGGTTCGTCGCGATGGTCAAATTTACTCATTGGAATTTGCAAAGGGTTTTGTACAAGATCGGTTGATAGAAATTCAAAATGGTGTAGAAATATCTCCTATGAAGGTTGTTGGTGCTACTGACAAAAGAGGAACTGAAGTACATTTTTTACCTGATACCGATATCTTTATTCAAAATACAGATTTCCATTACGAAATATTGAGTAAGAGACTACGTGAACTTTCTTTCTTGAATAATGGTGTTCGTATCCGCTTGATGGATGAGCGTTTTGGTAAAGAGGATGATTTTTCTGGTGCAGGTGGAGTCAAAGGTTTTGTTGAATTCATCAATGTTGGGAAAAAAGTACTGCACCCCAATATTTTCTATTCCAACGGAGAACGTCCGGCAGAGACTTATGGTGGCATCGCCGGTACTCACATTGGTGTAGAAGTGGCCATGCAATGGAACGATGGCTACAGTGAGAGTGTTTTGTGCTTTACCAACAATATTCCTCAACGCGATGGTGGAACACATTTGACTGGTCTGCGAGCAGCAATGACTCGTGTGATCAACAAGTACATCGACGAGTCTGAGATGGCTAAAAAAGCGAAAGTCGAGGTCACGGGTGACGATATGCGCGAGGGTTTGTGTTGTGTTTTGTCTGTCAAAGTACCTGAACCCAAATTCAGTAGTCAAACCAAGGATAAATTGGTTTCTAGTGAAGTCAGAGCGCCTGTAGAAGACATCGTAGCCAAAGCATTGGCTGACTATCTTCAAGAGCGCCCAAATGATGCCAAAATCATTTGTGGAAAGATCATTGATGCTGCAAGAGCCCGTGAAGCAGCAAGAAAAGCTCGTGAGATGACTCGCCGCAAAGGTGTTCTTGATGGAATGGGCCTGCCTGGTAAATTGGCGGATTGCCAAGAAAAGGACCCAGCCCTTTGTGAAATTTATATCGTTGAGGGAGATTCTGCTGGAGGCTCTGCCAAGCAAGGGCGAGATCGCAAATTTCAAGCCATCTTGCCATTGAGAGGAAAAATTTTAAACGTTGAGAAGGCGCGTTATGAAAAGTTGCTCACGAGCAATGAAATTTTGACGTTGATCACGGCGCTTGGAACAGGCATTGGAAAAGCAAGTTCAGACTCTGGCAAATCTGGCACGGATGACTTCACAATTGATAAGCTCAGATACCATCGAATTATCATCATGACCGATGCGGACGTTGATGGTGCACATATTCGAACACTTTTATTGACTTTCTTTTATCGTCAGATGCCAGAACTTGTTGAACGTGGTCATATTTACATTGCTCAGCCACCTTTGTATAAAGTCAAAGTTGGTAAAGAAGAGCAATACCTTAAAGATGCACCTGCACTCGACTCTTTTTTACTCAAAGTTGCCCTCAAAGATGCCGCGTTGAATACAGGTGGAAACGATCCACAGATCATCACAGGCGAAACTCTTGCTGCTCTTGCTAGCAAGCATCAAGTTGCTGAAGCAGTCATCAACCGTTTGAGTGGTTTTATGGATGCTGAAGCTTTACGAGGTATTGCCGACGGTGTTTCAATTGAGTTAGAAACCCTTGATCAAGCGCAGCAATGTGCGGCAATTCTTGAACTTAAATTGCGTGAACTTGGCAGTGGTTCAATCGTCTCTGGCGAAATGGATGTTAGAACTGATAAGCCCTTGCTTCGTATCAGTCGTCAGCACCATGGCAATGTAAAAAGCAGCGTCATCACACAAGATTTTGTACACGGTGCAGATTATGCAACCTTGGCAGATGCCGCACAAACTTTCAAGACATTGTTGTCCGAATCGGGCAAAATTAGTCGTGGAGAAGGTGAGCGCATGAAGGAAGAAAAAGTCACCGACTTTAGGCAAGCCATGAAGTGGTTAATATCACAAGCTGAGAATGTTACCGCCCGTCAACGCTACAAAGGCTTGGGGGAAATGAATCCTTCGCAGTTATGGGAAACGACAATGGATCCAACGGTTCGTCGCCTTTTGCGTGTTCAGATCGACGATGCCATAGAGGCTGATCGTGTCTTTACCATGCTCATGGGTGATGAGGTAGAACCGCGGCGTGATTTCATTGAAGCAAATGCCTTGAGAGCGGCCAATATTGATATCTGAATTTGTTTTTTTGAGACTTTCAACGGTTTCTTTTAATAGCACCAATGTTTTTCACCCGAAAAACGTATTCAAAAAAGACCTTGTTGAAAATCTCTAACCGCTTGCATCAGCTCTTGTTGAGTGTTCATGACGAAAGGGCCATATTGAGCGATGGGTTCATGCAATGGTTGGCCTGCGATCACAATGGCTCTTGCTTTTGAATTTGAACTCAAACACAATTGATCGCCATCGTTATTCAGGATGGCCATTTCTCCTTGAGCAATGGTTTCTATTGAACTATCCTCAACAAGGGTTAAGCTGCCTTCATAAACATAGATAAAAGCATTCAAGTGTTGGGGTATTTTCAATTCAAAGTTGTTGACCCTTGCGGTTGGAAAATGAAGGTCTAAATAAATTGGGGTCGTTGAAGGTCGTTGAACGGCACCATCTGTGTCCATAAACTCACCTGCAATTACTTTGACGGTCACATCCTCCTTCGTGATCACTTGAGGAATGCTGTGGACCTCAAACTCTTGATATGCTGGTGAGCACATTTTTTGGTGGGAGGGTAAATTGAGCCACAACTGAAACCCCTCCATTCGTCCATTTTCTTGTTCCGGCATTTCGCTATGGATCACACCTTTACCAGCCGTCATCCATTGCACCCCACCAGAACACAACAGTCCTTCGTGTCCTGCGTTGTCTTTGTGTCGCATGCGTCCTTCAAGCATGTAGGTGATTGTTTCAAAGCCACGGTGAGGATGATCAGGAAAACCTCCCATGTAGTCTTTAGATTCGTCTGAGCCAAAGGCATCCAGCATTAAAAATGGATCGAGTCTCTTTTGTAAATCATGGGTAAGAACTCGTGTGAGTTTGACCCCATCGCCATCGGACGTTTTTTGTCCTTGGACCCTTCGTTCTAGTGTTCTAAAGGTCATGATCTTTTGAGATGATTAAACACGCGTTGGTGCCTCCAAACGCAAAGGAGTTGCTCATGGCATGTGAGAAATTGGGTATGGTGATGTTTTTCTCGTTTATCACCTTCAACAATAAGTCAGGATCAATGTCTGCATTGACTGAATTTGCCGGTATCTTGTTCAAGGTCAATGCACGAATGCAAGCGATCATTTCTACTGCACCACTCGCACCAAGTAAATGGCCGTGAAGTCCTTTGGTAGAACCCACCCAGGGCATGGTTTCCCCAAATACGTTGAAGATGGCGTTGGCTTCGCTGGCATCTCCCAATTGTGTACCCGTCCCATGCGCATTGATGTAACCGATATCTCGTGGTTCTAGTCCCGCATTTTTCAAAGCCAGCTTCATGACCCTGGCCTGTGATACGGGATTGGGGTTGGTGATGTGGTGGCCATCGCTATTGTTGGCATAACCAGAAAGAAAGAGATTTGTTTTGCTTGATAAACCCAAGTGTTGTGATGCGTCTGGGCGCATGATCACCAAGGCCGCAGCGCCTTCTCCCATTGCAAAGCCACTGCGCCCAATAGAAAATGGAGTCATGCAACCCATGTGTTGATTCTTGACAGGAACCATGACACGCAGTGCATTCCAAGCGGCCAGCAAACCAGGTGTTAGCATGGATTCGCTTCCCCCCACAATTGCCACATCGATGTCACCGCTTAGAATCGCTTTCATCCCCTCACCGATCGCGATGCCTGAAGAGGCACATGCATTGGCATAAGTGATGCAAGCGCCTTGAGCTTTGAGTTTGAGTGCAATCTCAGAAGCAGGCGTGCTTGGCATGCTGGAGATGACACTCGTTGGCCGGATGCGTTTGTTCTCGTTATAGATGGTACGGGTTGTTTCATCAAAGCTTGACGCGCCAGCCATGCCACTCCCCCAAAACACTCCTAAGCGCTCACAGTCAATTTTTGAGATGTCCATTCCACTGTGCTGCAAAGCTTTTTCAACACTTGTTAAGGCCAGTGCAGTCGCTCGATCCGCAAATAGTTTTGAAGGCGTCAGGTAGTTTTGTGTTTGCAAGGCACAACGGGCCAATACGACAGAAAATGGATCTTGCCCCGTCAGGCGGATGTTTTCAATTTCTAGGGCAGAATGATGATCAAATAAAGAATTATCAAAATCCGCCAGGTCATTTCCTATGGGGGAGATGACTCCATAGCCTGCGATTTCAACTTGGCGAGCCGATTTCATGCTCAATGTGCAGAGGCAGAGTTTTCTTGGATCTCATCGATAACATTGCACAAATTGATCAGCGTAATGCCCACTTGGCGAGGATCGAGTTTTTCTTCTGGGATTCTCAACCCAAAGGAGTCTTCAACCGCAAACACAAACTCCATCAATGTTAGAGAATCAAGCCCCAAATCACTCAAGGGCGTTTCGTGTTTGAGCATAGTCACTGGCGTGTGAAATTTCTGTTCCAAGATATTGGATATGGTCGTAAAAGTTTCTTTGGACATGCGCAAACGTATTTATTGTTAACGTATTGTAATTTGTTTCTTTTGTTGCACCCTTTTATTTTTGAAAGACATTAAGAAGGCGCGTTTCAGGGTTCGACGTTAAAATCTTGACTGGTTCGCAAATCAGGTTCCATCAACACCGTTGATCAACAGCAGCCATAATTTCATATTGTGAAAACGCGTTTGACTTTATCAATGTCAATCAAGCATTAACCTTTAGAGTAGACAATGCAATACCCGAAACATTTTGATGTGATCGTTGTTGGTGGGGGTCATGCGGGGACCGAGGCCGCCTTGGCTTCAGCGCGCATGGGCTGTATTACATTGCTGCTCACGCACAATATCGAGACCTTGGGCCAAATGAGTTGCAATCCCTCAATTGGCGGCATTGGCAAAGGTCATTTGGTCAAAGAGGTTGATGCGCTGGGTGGTGCCATGGCGTTGGCCACGGATGAGAGTGCGATTCAGTTTCGTATTCTCAATAGCTCCAAAGGACCCGCGGTCAGGGCGACCAGGGCCCAAGCGGATCGCATCTTATACAAAGCCGCTATTCGCCGAATGTTGGAAAACCAAGAGAACCTGTTTCTTTTTCAACAATCCGTGGATGACTTGTTGGTTCAGGGGGAGCGTGTGACGGGGTGTGTCACGCAATCGGGTATCCGTTTCATGGCGACTTGCGTGGTTCTCACAGCGGGCACTTTTTTGGATGGAAAGATACACGTCGGCTTGTCCAATTATTCTGCTGGGCGAGCAGGTGACCCGCCGGCCGTTTCTTTGAGTGCTCGCCTCAAAGAGCTCAAGTTGCCACAACATCGACTCAAAACTGGAACTCCCCCACGGATCGATGGTCGAACCATCAACTACGCCTTGTGCACTGAGCAGCCAGGTGATGGGATGCCCGGCGGCGCAGGCTCACACGTTCCTGTGTTCAGTTTCATGGGCGCCAATATTGCCCACCCACAGCAAATCTCTTGTTGGATCACACACACCAACTTGAAAACCCACGACATCATTCGTTCTGGCTTTGATCGAAGCCCCATGTTCACGGGAAAAATAGAAGGCGTTGGTCCCCGATATTGTCCAAGCGTCGAAGACAAAATCAATCGTTTTGCCGACAAGGATAGTCATCAAATTTTCCTAGAACCAGAAGGCCTGACCACCCATGAGGTTTATCCCAACGGCATCAGCACGAGCTTGCCGTTTGATATTCAGTATGACTTGGTGCGCTCGATGAAGGGGCTGGAAAACGCGCACATTCTTCGTCCAGGCTACGCCATTGAATACGACTATTTTGATCCACGTGAACTCAAAACAACCTTTGAGACTCGCTCGATTGAGGGACTTTTCTTTGCGGGACAAATCAACGGAACCACTGGCTATGAGGAAGCGGCGGCGCAGGGACTTTATGCTGGGGTCAATGCGGCGTTGAAAGCCAAAGAGCAAGAGTCATGGACCCCAAGGCGTGACCAAGCCTATTTGGGTGTTTTGATCGATGACTTGATCACCAAGGGAGTCACCGAGCCGTATCGGATGTTTACGTCTAGAGCCGAGTTCAGGCTCCAACTCCGGGAAGACAATGCAGATGCACGACTGACAGAAAAAGCCCATCATCTCGGGCTCATTGATGAGGCGAGATGGGTGGCTTTTCAAGAAAAGCAAGAAGCGGTTTCACGTGAAACACAACGATTGAAGTCATTGTGGGTCAACCCCAAAAACATCGATCAAGGCCGAGCAACGGCAGTTTTAGGGCATGAAATTGAGCGCGAATACAATCTTGCCGATCTCATGAGGAGACCTGGGGTTGGATACCATGACGTGCTTTCTCTGGATGCGACTCGATTCGAATCCGATGCCTTGGCGCATTTGTCCTCTAGCGTCCAAGCCGAAGTCATCGAACAAATCGACATCGCCGCCAAGTATTCTGGTTATATCGATCGACAAAAGGAAGAAGTCAAAAGAGCAGAGCATTACGAGCGCTTGGTTTTGCCCAACAACTTTGACTATATGGGGATTGAAGCATTGAGTTACGAGGTGAGACAAAAGCTGCAGCGGCATCAACCCCAAACACTGGGCTTGGCGTCGCGAATTTCAGGCGTCACCCCTGCGGCCATATCGCTTTTGTTAATCCATTTGAAAAAACAACGCCTCAAGATGCCCGAAGATCCAGAGAGTCTTCATGCGGTGAATCCCTGAATGTCTGGCAGCTGAACCCCAGCGTCTACCCTGTCCGACGTGTCTGTCGCTGCACCCAAACACGGCAAGTGGCCGCTTTTTGTTTTGTTGTTTAAGCGACCCGTGCTGATTTGAGTTCGTTTTTCCTTCAATAACCCTTCCATGAACATTCATTCATTGCCAACCCAAGAGCTGTCGTTGGGCTTGCTTGCTTTGGGGCTACCGGCAGAGCACCACAACCTTGAGCGGTTAATGGGTTATTTGGCGCTTCTTCAAAAGTGGAATAAAACCTATAACCTCACCGCAATCAGAGACCCTGATTTGATGTTGACCCATCATCTTTTGGATTCATTGTCGATCGTCAACCCGTTGCTTCAGACTTGTCCGGATGTTGTGTCGGTCTTGGATGTGGGCTCGGGTGCCGGCCTTCCTGGTGTTGTGCTGGCGGTGATGTGCCCGCACTTGATGGTCACGTGCGTGGATGCCGTTGGGAAAAAGGTGGCTTTTGTGAACCAAGTGGCGCTTTCTCTGCGGCTTTCAAATTTGAAGGCGGTTCACTCCAGGGTGGAGTCGATGTCGGGAACGTTTGATTTGATCACGTCACGCGCCTTTTCTAGCTTGGAGGATTTTGTGCGCTGCTCCATGCCGTTGTCTCATGAGCAGACGAAGTGGTTGGCAATGAAAGCGCAAGTCTGCGATGAAGAACTGAAGTCGGTGGCCGGGTTGACGCAAGTGTTTCACGTGGAACCATTGAGTGTTCCAGGCATGGATGCCAAACGCTGCATTGTTTGGATGCGTAATTTATGAGTGTCTCGAGTCTTGGTGGGGGTAACGTTGAGTGGGTGTTGTTTCACGTGAAACTTGAGGTTCAATGTTGGCTGTGTTGAACTAATGCGGTTAAACTCTACCTCCCTGTGGTGCGCCCTGCAGTCTTGACCGTTGGGTGGCGGCTTTGATGGTTGGTGCCACGTCAACTGTGGGTGGATCAATCTGGTTGGGATTGGCCGGCAAAACGTGGAGTCGGTCTGAGGCCAGCCATGTTGCGAGCACCTGGGCCTGCGTATTGAGGTTTTAACAGAGAGTAAAAATGGCTCACATATTTTGTGTTGCGAATCAAAAAGGTGGAGTGGGTAAAACCACGACCACCGTCAATTTGTGTGCGGGTTTGGCTGGCTTGGGTCAACGTGTCTTGTTGGTGGACTTGGACCCTCAGGGGAATGCCACCATGGGTTCGGGCGTGGACAAAAGAAAAATGGAGCTGAGTGTTTATGAAGTTTTGCTCGAATCTGTGGAGGTGGGTTTGGCAAAAACACGCAGCTTTTGGGGTGACAGTGGCCAATATCAAAAACATCCAACCTATGATGTCTTGGGTGCATCAAGGGAGCTTGCCGGTGCGGAGTTGGAGTTGGTCAACATGCCCAGGCGAGAGAAGCGACTCAAGGAGGCCTTGTCCGCAGTAGAAAAAGACTACGACTTTATTTTGATCGATTGCCCCCCCTCTTTGTCGTTGTTGACTTTGAATGGCTTGTGCAGTGCCAACGGGGTGATTGTGCCAATGCAGTGTGAGTATTTTGCACTCGAAGGTCTCACCGACTTGGTCAACACCATCAAACAAGTCCACGCCAATTTGAACAAAGAGCTCAAGATCATTGGTTTGCTTCGTGTCATGTTTGATCCTCGGGTCAGTCTTCAAGTTCAGGTGAGTGATCAGTTGAAAGCGCATTTTTCTGACAAGGTTTTCAATGCCGTGATCCCAAGAAATGTTCGTTTGGCGGAGGCGCCCAGTTTTGGTTTACCCGGCGTGGTTTATGATCCCGCTGCCAAGGGTAGTGTGGCATTCATTGGTTTTGCGCAAGAGATGATCGACCGCATCAAGAAGTTGTGATCGAAAAATAACACAAAAGACCTAATAAAACATCATTGCATAGAAATCGATACAGCGCTTGGTGTTGGGCACCAAGGCGTCGCTCAAAATAACAATCGAAATCAATCAAGAAAAAAATGGCTACGAAAAAATCAAATCGCCTGGGCCGCGGGCTCGAATCTCTATTGGGACCCACGGCTCCAAGTGCATCGGTTGAGGGCAACGCGGCAGCGAACGATCTCCCCAATCAACTTCTCCTGACTCAATTGGTTCCAGGCATGTATCAGCCTCGAACGAGAATGGATGAAGGTGCGTTGTATGAGTTGGCAGAAAGCATCAAAGCACAAGGGGTCATGCAACCTATTTTGGTGAGACCGTTGCATGAAGGGGAACACGCTGGCAAGTATGAAATCATTGCCGGCGAGAGAAGATTCAGGGCCAGTGGCTTGGCCGGATTGCAATGTGTGCCGGTGTTGGTTCGTGATGTTGCCAATGAAGCCGCCGCGGCCATGGCCTTGATTGAAAATATTCAGCGCGAAGACTTAAACCCCTTGGAAGAGGCCCATGGTTTACAGCGCTTGGTCAAGGAGTTTGGTCTCACGCATGAAGAGGCGGCACAAGCCGTTGGTCGCTCAAGAAGTGCCGCCTCCAACTTGTTGCGCTTATTGAACTTGGCCGAACCTGTGCAAGCGCTCTTGATGGCGGGTGACTTGGACATGGGACACGCCAGGGCTTTGCTCAGTTTGGACCGTGTGACCCAGGTGAGCACTGCACATCAAATTGCCAGCAAAAAGCTATCCGTGCGCGAAGCAGAAAAACTGGTTAAAAAAATTGGCGCTGAGTTTGAATTGGTGGCCACCAAGCCCAAGAAAGAAAAGTCCCGAGACCTCAAACGTGTCGAGGAGGAGTTGTCAGATTTGCTCACGGCCCAGGTGGATATTCGCATCAAAAAACGCGTGAAACGTTTTGGCAAGATGGAAGAAATGGGCGAGTTGGTCATTCAATTTGGCTCCATCGAGGAGATCACCACCTTGATACAACAACTCAAAGGTGGCAAAGGCCAAGAGTAGCGCGAGCGCAACCCGTTTGGGATCAACTGGGAGACTTATCGCGCAAAATGGCGACGGTCAAACGAGAAACACAGGTGAGTTTGCCGGCGTCGTCTTTGAGGTCAATGGCCCACACATGGGTTGAGCCTCCCACGTGCAAGGGATAGGTGAGCCCGGTGACATAACCCGTCTTCACCGACGCGATATGGTTGGCGTTGATGTCCAAACCCACGCAATGAAACCCCACGGCGCTTGCATGGTAAGCCGCGCAAGAGCCTAGCGTTTCCGCCAAAACCACATTCACACCGCCATGAATCACACCAAAGGGCTGGCGAGTGCGGTGATCAACAGGCAAACGCGCCGAGATGGTTTTTTCGCCGATCTCTAAAAACTCAATGCCCAAGTGCTCTGCAGCAGTGCCTTTGTTCATGTGAGTGAGTTCACTCAATGAAAAGGGTTTTTTCCAAAAGCTCATGGCTCAAAGCTCCATACAAATTCTGGGGTGTTGTTGTTCAAACGTGGATGACGGCCAACTCAAGAAGGCCAACCGTTGCACGCAGCAAGACTTGGATTGGCCAGCAGTTCACTGGCCGATTTTTTTAATTTTACCCTTGGGGATGATCGAGGTCACCACCGTGGTTCGAATGGGCTCAGTGGTCAAGGCCTTGGGTGCCGATTGATCTTTTTTGGGTTTCTTTTGCTCTTTGTTGGTTTTTTGTTGTCCTTTGGCCATGACCTTCTCCTGATGTGATGGAGAATTCAGTGTACTCCTTATCTGTAAACATTGGGCCACAGACGTGTCAAAACTAGTCAAAGAATCTGAAGTTCAAATGACCGCTATTCGTGCACAAGGCGCAGGAGGCCAACACGTCAACAAGGTCTCGAGTGCGATTCATTTGCGCTTTGATATCGAGTCTTCTGGCTTGGACGAGGACCACAAGGCAAGGCTCAAGGCCTTACCGGATCGGCGCATCAATGCTCAAGGGGTGATTGTTTTAAAATCTCAGGGCACAAGAAGCCAAGACATGAATCGAATGTTGGCACTCAATCGACTCCATGAGTTGGTAGAAAGTGTGCAAGATGAACCCTCTACTAGAAAACGCACCAAACCCCCCAAAAGCGCAAAAGAAAAGCGCTTGAAAAATAAGAAAATGGTCTCCCAAAACAAAGAACAACGCACCAAGCCACTGGCCTAAATCAAGATCCCGGTGAGGTGTTGTAAACTGCAAAGGCTTCGTGTTTCAAGCAAGGCCGGCAAGGACAAAAAGCCTGCCCCACAAAGCACCTTGGGTACCCATGATCGTGCCCGACCCAGAACAAGAAAAATTTCACATCTTCAACACAGACCCATAGGACAGCAACATGGCACGAGTTCCATTTCAGTGGCAAGACCCCTTTTTAATGAACGATCAATTGACCGATCAAGAGCGAATGATCAAGGAGGCTGCGCATGACTATTCTCAAAACCGATTGCAACCCCGTGTGACGCAAGCATTCCGTCACGAGAGCATGGATGCCACTATTTTCAGAGAAATGGGCGAGCTCGGGCTGCTCGGCCCCACCATTCCGACGCAATACGGGGGTGCAGGATTGAGCTACGTGGACTACGGCTTGATTGCGCGTGAGGTTGAGCGCGTGGACTCAGGGTATCGCTCCATGATGAGTGTTCAATCTTCCTTGGTCATGGTGCCTATTCATGCGTTCGGTACCGAAGCCCAAAGAGAAAAATACTTGCCCAAATTGGCCACCGGTGAATGGATAGGATGCTTTGGGTTGACTGAACCCGATCATGGATCAGACCCAGCAAGCATGAGCTCACGAGCACAAGCCGTGCCTGGAGGCTTCAAACTCACGGGCAATAAAATTTGGATCACCAATAGCCCCATAGCAGACGTCTTTGTCGTGTGGGCCAAAGAGGTGAGTGCCAGTGGTCAGGTTGGACCCATTCGCGGTTTTATTTTAGAAAAAGGAATGGCCGGCTTGAGTGCGCCAGCCATTCACGGCAAGGTGGGACTCAAAACCTCCATCACCGGGGAAATCGTGATGAACGAGGTCTTTGTTCCTCAAGAAAACATGTTCCCAGAGGTGACCGGTTTAAAGGGGCCTTTCACCTGCTTGAACAGTGCTCGCTTTGGTATTGCCTGGGGCGCATTGGGTGCGGCTGAGTATTGTTGGCACACGGCCAGACAATACACGCTGGACCGCAAACAGTTTGGACGCCCCTTGGCGGCGAATCAACTCATTCAAAAGAAATTGGCCGATATGCAAACTGAAATCTCGCTGGGCTTGTTGGGATGTTTGCGCTTGGGTCGGATGAAAGATGAAGGTGTCGATTCGGTCGAGATCACCTCCATTTTGAAGCGCAACTCGTGTGGCAAGGCGCTCGATATTGCTCGCATGGCCCGCGACATGTTGGGTGGCAATGGCATCAGCGATGAGTTTGGTGTGGCCAGACACTTGGTGAACTTGGAAGTTGTCAATACCTACGAGGGCACCCACGATGTACATGCCTTGATTTTGGGGCGTGCGCAAACGGGTATTTCAGCCTTTGCCAACTGATCAATTCCGACGAGTGATGCAAGGCAATAGGCCATCAACTCGAAGGTGTTGTTTGCTCTAAAGGAGACATATCATGCGAGTGGTGGTGGGATTGAGTGGTGGTGTGGACTCGGCGGTGGCCGCCTGGATGCTGAAGTCCCAGGGCCATGATGTCCATGCCATTTTCATGAAAAACTGGGAAGACGATGACGACCAGGGTTACTGCTCGGCCAATGAGGATTTTGTGGACGCTGCTGCGGTGGCCGATGTCTTGGGCATTGAGTTGGAATTTGTGAATTTTGCGCAAAATTACAAGGACCGTGTTTTTGCTGAGTTTTTGAAAGAGTACCGGGCCGGGCGCACCCCCAATCCGGACGTGCTGTGCAATGCGGAGATCAAATTCAAAGCATTTTTGGACCATGCTTTGCGGCTTGGCGCAGAAAAAATCGCCACCGGCCACTATGCCCGTGTAAGGCAGGTGGAGGGCCGTTTTGAGCTATTGAAGGGGGTTGACCCGAGCAAGGATCAAAGTTATTTCTTGCACCGGTTGACGCAGGCGCAATTGTCCAAAACCTTGTTCCCCGTGGGAGAAATGCACAAAAATGAGCTCAGGAGCTTGGCCTTGAGTTTGGGTCTACCCAATGCGAAGAAAAAAGACTCCACTGGGATTTGTTTCATTGGTGAGAGGCCCTTTCGCGCCTTTTTAAACCAATACATTGCGCACCAGCCAGGACCGATCAAAGACCTGGAGGGTCGTGTTTTGGGCCAACACGTGGGCTTGAGTTTTTATACGTTGGGACAGCGTCAAGGGCTTGGAATTGGTGGTATTCAAAAGCCCAGGGGAGCTCCCAACAAGACCTCCAACCATCGAGGGGATGAATCACAAGAAGGCCACCACGAACCTTGGTTTGTGGCGGGCAAAGACTTGGTGCGCAATACCTTGGTGGCGGTGCAGGGGCATGACCACCCGGCCTTGCTCAGTCGTCAATTGGTGGCCAAGGATCTGAGTTGGGTGAGTGGCGAGCGTCCCGACTTCATGCGGTTGAGCGAACACAAGGCTCTCACGGCCAAGACGCGCTACCGACAACAAGACGCCAATTGTTTCGCCAACGAAGAGACAACCAGCACGGCGTTGGACACCTTGAGTTTGTCGTTCGAGTGCGATCAGTGGGCGGTGACGCCTGGGCAGTCGGTTGTTTTGTATCACAACGAGGTGTGCTTGGGCGGCGGGGTCATTTGGCATCAGGACGCCCAAGCGACATTCTCCTCCCGTTAGAAACGGCTCATGGCTTCCATTGCGGAGCGTTTCATGGCGTCTCTGAGCCAAGTGTGCGCGTTGTTCGAGCGCCCTTGAGTGAACCACAACAAATCAATGTGCACGGGCGGCACGGTCAGGGGCAGTGCCTGAATGCTCAGCTGCTCCTCCAAGCCCGCCACCCGAACAAAGTGTTTGGGCAGCACGGTGATGAGGTTGGAGTTGAGCACGGCGCGTCCAGCCGTGGAGAACTGGTTCACCGTCACCACCACTCGTCGCTCTCTGCCCAAAGAGGCCAAGGCTTGGTCGACAAACCCAAAAGGCCTTCCAGAAAAACTCACCAACATGTGCCGTGCAGCACAAAAGTCGTCCAAGGTCATTGGCCTTTGACTCAAGGGGTGGAGTCGGCGCATGACGCAGACGTACTCTCCTTCAAACAAACGTTCGTGCTCAAAGCCCAAGGATTCGCCGGCTTGGGCTTGGGCGGTGAGGTCGGCCATGACAGCGGGGAAATAGCCCACGGCCATATCGGCTTGTTCTTCAAGGAGCAATGTTCTGGGGTCGCGGGTGGTGAGGGGGATGACCCTTAAATTGGCGTGAGGTGCTTCGAGCTCGAGAATTTTGGACAACCCAGGGATCAACTCCGCGGCGGTGGCATCGGCCATCGCCACAATGAACGCTTGGGTCGTGTGCGTGGGATCAAAGTCCTCCGGGTTGAGCGCAATCTCGAGTTGCTTGAGAGCCGCCCGCACTTGGGGCCAGAGTTCTTTGGCGCGCGAAGTCGGCTCAAGACCTTGTCCCGACCGTTTGAGCAAAGGGTCGTTCAAGTGTTCTCTCAAGCGGCGCAATGCATTGCTCACCGCAGGTTGTGTCAGCGACAGTGTTTTGGCGGCACGCGTGAGGCTTTTCTCCGACATGATGGCGTCAAACACGCGCAAGAGGTTCAAGTCCAGATTGCGAAAATTGATTGGCGTTGGCATAGGATGCATCATTCATGATGTGAATGAGTCATATTAACAAAATAAATTTGAACAATACAAGTAAAAACCCTATGATTGCTTCATGCAGTGATTTTGTTGCAAATAATGTTGAAAGGAACACAGCATGATCAGCTTTATGAACCCCCATTTTTCTCAAACACACCCAGGTGTGGGTCGCTTGGAGCGTGTCATTCAAGCCGCACAAGCCACACTGGCGTTCATCGACAGTGCCAAAGGATTGGCCACCTTGTTGTTGGCGGCCATTGTCGCCACCATGATGGTCGTGGCCAATGAGATCATTGAAACATGGACCGATGGCCATTTGCTCATGGCTTGGATCGCTCTTTGGGCGCTTGCGTTTTCGATGTTGGCAATTTTTTCCCAACCCATCAAAGCCTTGGTTGATGATGTTTCTCGCCAATGGGCCCATTGGAGGGAGATGCGCCAGTCAAGAGCTCAAGACGCGCGCATGTGGGAAGTGGCCCATCACGACCCGCGACTCATGTCTGAAATTCGTTGCGCCATGCAGCGCTCAGAACAGTAAATCCATTCGTTGAGATTTAAACTTCCGGTCGTCTAAAGCGGTCGGTTAAAAAAACCCCCAGTGCGTTGATGCATTTGGGGGTTTTTTATTGACGCCTTGGCGTCGTGATGGTGATTAAGCCAACGCCAAACGCTTTTCCAGTTCCACTTGAGCTTGTTTGAGCTCAATGGGGAGGTGATAGGACAATTGATTGAAGAGCTCTTTGTGCAGTTCGATTTCGGCACCCCACGCTTGTTTGTCGATGTGAGTGACAGAATTGAATTGTTGCTCTGTAAAGGCGAGTCCTGACCAATTCATTTCTTTGTAGGCGGGGCTCAGACCAAAGAGGTGCTCTTGACCGCTGACTTGGTTTTCAATGCGGTCAATCATCCATTTGAGCACGCGCATGTTTTCGCCATAACCAGGCCAGACGAATTTGCCATCGGCGCCTTTTTGGAACCAGTTCGTGGTGAAGATTTTGGGCAAAGTGGCACCCGTTTTGGAGAGCTTTTCACCCAGAGTGAGCCAATGCTGGAAATAGTCACTCATGTTGTAACCGGTGAACGGCAGCATCGCAAAGGGGTCGCGCCGCACGACGCCTTGGGCGCCAGTGGCTGCGGCCGTCGTTTCAGACCCCATGGTAGCGGCCATGTAGACGCCTTCCACCCAGTTGCGAGCTTCTGTGACCAACGGCACGGTGCTGGAGCGTCGTCCACCAAAAATAAAGGCATCGATGGCCACACCTTTGGGGTCGTCCCAAGCCGGGTCTATGGCTGGGTTGTTGGTGGCGGCCACGGTAAATCTTGCGTTGGGGTGCGCTGCTTTCGCACCTGTTTCTTTGGACAATTGAGGGGTCCAATCGTGCCCTTGCCAATCAATGCAGTGCGCAGGAGCATCTCCCATGCCTTCCCACCACACGTCGCCATCGTCGGTCAACGCGACGTTGGTAAAAATCACGTCGTTGTGCAAACTGGCCATGCAGTTGGGGTTGGTGAGGGTGTTGGTGCCAGGAGCCACACCAAAATAACCGGCTTCTGGGTTGATGGCGTAGAGCCGCCCGTCTTTCCCCGGTTTGATCCAAGCGATATCGTCGCCGATGGTGGTCACCTTCCAGCCATTGAAGCCTTCTGGAGGAATCAACATGGCGAAATTGGTTTTGCCGCAGGCACTGGGGAAGGCCGCGGCAACGTGGAATTTTTTGCCATTGGGTTGGGTGACGCCAAGGATCAACATGTGTTCTGCCAACCAGCCCTCATCGCGGCCCATGTTGGACGCAATGCGAAGCGCAAAACACTTTTTACCCAGCAACGCATTGCCTCCGTAGCCGGAGCCATACGACCAAATTTCACGCGTTTCTGGGTAATGAACTATGTATTTGGTGGCATTGCAAGGCCAAGTCACGTCTTTTTGACCGGCTTTCAAGGGTGCACCAACGGTATGAATGCACGGCACAAACGCACCCGTGCTGCCCAAAACATCATAGACTGCGCGGCCCATGCGTGTCATCAAACGCATGTTGACCGCCACATAGGCGCTGTCAGACAGCTCCACACCAATGTGAGCGATGGGACTGCCCAATGGCCCCATGGAGTAGGGCACGACGTACATCGTGCGCCCAGCCATGCAGCCGTCGAATAAAGGCCGCAAGGTGTTTCGCATTTCTTGGGGGGCACACCAGTTGTTGGTGGGGCCAGCATCTTCTTGACGCTCAGAGCAGATGTAGGTGCGGTCTTCCACGCGGGCCACGTCACTGGGGTCTGAACAAGCGAGATATGAATTTTTGCGTTTGGCAGGATTGAGCCGTTTGAAGGTGCCAGCTTGAACCAATTGATCACAAAGTCGATCGTATTCTTCTGCGCTTCCATCGCACCACACCACTTGCGTGGGTTTGCAAAGCGCCGCCATTTCGCTCACCCAAGCAATCAGCTTGGGGTGTTTGACAAAGCTGGGTGCATTGACATCTAAGCCATGAGGTGTGGGTGCATTCATGAGGGGACTCCTAGTCTAATTGATTAAGGACACCAGCGAGAGGCGGCGCGAGAGACACTGAGCATCACCGCAGATGGACGCTCGACTCGCTGTTGTCCTTAATGAACAAGAAACATTCAATGCGTTGAAGGGGCAAACTCCTGGGTTTGAGTCTGCGACTTGGGCTCGAGTTGAGAAAGGCCCAAGACAGACGTGACATCAAATCATCACAAAAGAGTAGAAATCAAACTCTAGTGTCTAACGACAAGTTTCACAAGAGGGAAATCGAGAGACACTTGATGAGAGGGGAGGTGTTCACCGTTGAACACACGCCGTGTCCGCACAGCAAGAGCGGCGACACGAGCCCCGATCGAACTCTTAGGCCATGAAAACAGCGATAAAAGCCAGCAAGAAAATTAAAATGGCGCCACCGACGGGCAAAATAATCGGCATCATGGGAACGATACTATCGACCACATCAACTGGGGTGCCCTGATCAGCAGGTGTATTAGACATGAATTGATATCCTTAAATGGGTGGTAAATTATATCGTTTTTGCGCTGTCATGGCATGGGTCTAGGCGCTCAATGAAGGCAAGAGCTCAATAGAAGCCTGCAAAAAGAGGTCTTTGGTATTATTTTTTAGTCCAAAAATGAGTCGACTGGGTTGTAAAGACCCTGATCTTTGAAAAACGCCTGGATTTACAATGCCTCAACACTCTCGGTGTCTTTGCTCTTTGCGAGTTTGGGCGCCAAACGCAACAGGGACCACCGTTTGATTTCAACTCTTTCCCCCACTTTGAGCCCAGACTCCTACACCCGAGGCGGTGAGCTCGTTGATGTGCTGGCCCATCGCATTGTGCTCATGGATGGTGCAATGGGCACCCAAATCCAATTGTTAAAGTTAAGTGAAGCGCTCTACCGGGGAGAGCGCTTCAAGGATCTCCAACAAAGTGTTCAAGGCAACAATGAGTTGCTGAACTTGACGTGTCCTCATTTGATTGAAGACATTCATGAGCGGTTTTTTGAAAGTGGTGTGGACATCATCGAGACCAACACCTTTGGTGCCACTCGCATTGCTCAGCAAGACTATGGCTTGGCCGATTTGGCCTATGAGATGAATACGGCGGGTGCCCAATTGGCCTGCAAACTCAGGGACCGTTTGAGCACACCAGCGCATCAACGGTTTGTGTTTGGTGCCTTGGGCCCGACACCCAAGACCGCCAGCATCAGCCCCGACGTGGCCGATCCGGGTGCTAGAAATGTGGATTATGAAACCTTGCGCCAGTCCTATTTTGAGCAAGTCCGTGCCTTGGTTGAAGGAGGAGTGGATGGTTTGATTTTGGAGACGATCTTTGACACCCTCAACGCCAAAGCGGCCTTGTTTGCCATTGAAGAGTATTTTGAGCAAACCGAGCAACGACTCCCCTTGATCATCAGTGGCACGGTGACGGATGCATCGGGACGGATTTTGTCGGGCCAAACGGTGAGTGCCTTTTGGTTGAGCGTGAGTCACGCCAAGCCCTTGGCCGTGGGTCTGAATTGTGCGCTCGGAGCGGCGCTGATGCGGCCCTATTTGCAGGAGTTGTCACACGCAGCGCCCGACACTTATATCTGTTGTTACCCCAATGCGGGATTGCCCAACCCCATGAGTGAGACGGGTTTTGATGAGACGCCTGAAGTCACGAGTGCGTTGTTGCACGAGTTTGCCCAGCAAGGTCTGGTCAATATTGTGGGGGGGTGTTGTGGCACGACCCCTCAGCATTTGTTTGAAATTGCCAAGGCCATGGGTGGCCAAACCCCGAGAGCGTTGTTTCGCAAGGACTGATGTCTTTGCCGCTGGCGTGACTCTCATTCCTGAGTTGCCATTTTTGATTTAAAATCTCTGCACCTCCAAGGAGCGTTGCAGCCCAGTTCAAGGAACAGGGTCAGGCTTGGGGTGAATTTCTTCTCAACTGCGCTCACCTGACACTAAAAAACGGGTGAGTAGCATGACTCCGACAGACCCCTCAAGTCTCCATGGGCACTTGAAGCACGCGAACGTGCCTGCGTTCGATCAATTCCAATACCAACCTCGAGCCACGTCTATGCCAACAGACGGCGTGCTTCGACTCGCGGGACTCGAACCCCTAGAAATATCCAATGACAGTTTGTTTGTCAATGTGGGCGAGCGCACCAATGTGACGGGCTCCAAGGCGTTTGCCAAAATGATTTTGAATGGCGACTACGAAAAGGCCTTGGCTGTGGCACGCCAACAAGTCGAAAACGGCGCACAAATCATCGACGTCAATATGGACGAGGCGATGCTCGATAGCCAAGAGGCCATGACGCGGTTTTTGCATCTCATGGCCTCTGAACCTGACATTGCTCGCGTGCCCTTCATGATCGATAGCTCCAAGTGGAGTGTGATTGAAGCGGGATTGCGCTGCGTTCAAGGTCGCCCCATCGTCAACTCCATCTCCATGAAGGAGGGACTGCAGGAGTTTGTGCGACAAGCCCGACTCATCAAGCGCTATGGTGCAGCCGTGGTGGTGATGGCCTTTGACGAGAAAGGCCAGGCCGATACCTATCTAAGAAAAATAGAAATTTGCGCCAAAGCCTACGACATTTTGGTCCATGAAGTTGGCATGCAAGCGAGTGACATCATTTTTGATCCCAATATCTTTGCCATTGCCACAGGCATTGAAGAGCACAACAATTACGCCGTGGATTTTATCGAGGCCACGCGTTGGATCAAAGCCAATTTACCCGGCGCCAAGGTCTCGGGTGGTGTCTCCAATGTGTCATTCAGTTTTCGTGGCAACGAGCCCGTGAGAGAGGCCATACACACCGTGTTTTTGTACCACGCGATCAAAGCGGGCATGGACATGGGCATTGTCAACGCCGGCATGATTGGCGTGTACGACGACTTGGAGCCCGAGCTCAAAGAGCGGGTGGAAGATGTGGTGCTCAATCGTCGCGAAGATGCGACGCAGCGCCTGATTGACGTGGCAGAGTCGGTCAAAGGCCAAGTCAATGACACTGGCGTCTTGAACGCGTGGCGCGGCACACAGGATCATCCAAGGACGGTTCAAGAGCGCTTGACGCATGCCTTGGTCCACGGCTTGAACGAATTCATCGTGGAAGATACCCAAGAGGCCTATGAGGCCTATAAGGCAGCGGGCCAACGGGCCTTGACCGTGATTGAGGGTCCCTTGATGGAAGGCATGGGCGTGGTGGGGGATTTGTTTGGTCAAGGCAAGATGTTTTTGCCACAAGTGGTCAAGAGTGCGCGGGTGATGAAACAAGCGGTGGCGCAACTCATTCCCTACATCGAAGAGGAAAAACGCCTCCAAGAGGCCGCCGGCGAGGTCACGCGCAGCAAGGGTCGCATCATCATGGCGACCGTCAAAGGTGACGTCCACGACATTGGTAAAAACATCGTCACGGTGGTTTTGCAATGCAACAACTTCGAAGTCTTCAACATGGGCGTGATGGTGCCTTGGCAAGATATCTTGGCTCGCGCCAAGGCAGAAGAGGCCGATGCAATTGGTTTGTCTGGGCTCATCACGCCAAGCCTGGAGGAGATGCAAACAGTGGCCAAGGAGATGCAAAGAGATGCGTATTTTTCATCCCGAAAAATCCCCCTCTTGATCGGTGGGGCCACGACGTCTCGGGTTCACACGGCGGTCAAAATATCACCCCATTACGATGCACCGGTGGTGTATGTCCCCGATGCGTCCAGGAGTGTGGGCGTGCTCCAGGGACTGTTGTCAGACTCGCGGCAAGAGTACATCAAGGCGGTGGAGGTCGACTATGCCCAAGTCCGGCGCCAGCACGAACAAAAGAAACGACCTGTTTTGCTGGGCTTGGAGCAAGCCCGAGCGAATGCACTGCAACTCGACTGGTCAACATTCCAGCCCAAAGCCCCGAAGTTCATGGGTTGGCGCGTGTTAAAAAACCAAGATCTTGCGGCCTTGGTTCCTTACATCGATTGGGGCCCGTTCTTTCAAACCTGGGATTTGTCTGGCCCGTATCCGAAAATATTGACCGACGAGGTGGTTGGAGACGCCGCCTGCAAACTGCTCCACGATGGTCAAGCGATGCTCGAGCGCTTGGTGGCCGCCAAGTGGCTGGCCGCTCATGCGGTGGTGGCTTTTTATCCTGCCAATTCATGCGGCGATGATATTGTTGTGTGGCGAGATGAGACACGCGCTCAAGAACTCTTTGTTTGGCGAGGCCTCAGACAACAATCGGCCAAAGCCCCGGGGCGTCCCAATCGGTGTTTGTCAGACTTTGTGGCGCCCATGGGCGTGAAGGACTATGTGGGCCTTTTTGCGTTGAGCACGGGAGAAGGCGTGCAACGAAAAGAGGATGGTTTTATGGCCCAACAAGACGACTACAGTGCCATCATGCTCAAGGCCTTGGCCGATCGATTGGCCGAGGCGTTTGCAGAATATTTGCATGAACGCGTCAGAAAAGACTGGTGGGGTTATGCACCCGAGGAGGATTTGGGGCTCAATGCGTTGCTCAAAGAAGAGTACCAAGGCATACGACCAGCCCCGGGTTACCCCGCCTGCCCTGACCATGCCATCAAGGCGTCTTTGTTTGAGACCTTGCCCTTGAGTGATATTGGCATGGAGCTCACGTCGAGTTTGGCCATGAGCCCAGCGTCGAGCATTTGTGGCTTTTATTTGGCTCACCCACAAGCCAAGTACTTCAACGTGGGGACCATCGGCATGGATCAAATTGACGACTTGGCCCAGCGTCAAGGCGTGACCCGCGATGAGTCCGCGCGTTTTTTGGGCCCCAATTTGGCGTAAGCTGCTCACGAGTAGGCCGACGGTTTGACCCAAAAGACGCCCCAGGCCTCAAAAGTTCAAAGTCCAGAGGGCGCTGAGAAGCAATTTTTTGCACAAGTTTGGTGCACTTATGTGGGGTCATGGGATGCTTAATTCTTGCACCAACATGGATCGTCAATAAAAAACAACAAACATATGCACCAACATGGTTCGTGTCTGGGCTTTTTTTGAGGCCTATGGCGTGGCACGGACTATGCAAGGGGTTATCACCAATACTAGGAGTTGACCCATGCAAATGAAAAAAATGATTTTGACCGCTGCAATGCTGAGCTCAGTTGCTGCATTTTCTCAAACCGCTGCGCCCGAGCCCGAGGATACACTGGCATACAACGTGGGTGTGGTGAGTGAGTACCGTTACCGTGGTATTTCTCAGTCGGCGGTAAAGCCTGCATTGCAAGGTGGGGTTGACTACACAGACAAGAGCGGTGCTTACGTGGGCACATGGTTGTCGAGCATTTCTTGGATCAAAGATTCTGACGCCAAAGGCAAAGCCACCGGTCCTGTCGAATGGGACATTTATGCGGGCTACCGTGGTGCCTTGAACGACGCAGTGTCGTTTGATGTTGGTGCTCTAGAGTACTACTATACGGGCAACACGTTGAATGTGGTGCCGGGTGCAGTCAACGCCAACACCTTGGAAGTTTATTTGGCCCTGACCACAGGAGCCTTCACCGCCAAAATTTCGGATAGCACGACCAACCTCTTTGGTTACATGAATAGCAAGGGTAGCCGTTATTTGGATTTGAGCTACACCTTTGACTTTGGTGACGGTTTGACATTGGTGCCACACATTGGGGACCAGTATGTGGCCAACAATGCAGCCAGCTATGACGACTATTCCTTGGCGTTGAACAAAGACATGGGAGACGGCTTGGTTTTAAGTGCAACCGCATTGGGGACCAACTTTAAATCTCGTCAAGGCGCGGCCTACCTTCTTCCTGGTTCAGGCGGCAAAGACTTGGGCGCCGCCAACTTGGTCCTAGGGATTAAAAAGTCCTTTTAAGACCTTCACCCTTTAACTCAAGGAAATCATATGAAATTGATTACAGCGATCATCAAACCCTTCAAGCTCGACGAAGTTCGTGAAGCCTTGTCCGCCATTGGTGTGCAAGGCATCACGGTGACTGAAGTCAAGGGATTTGGGCGTCAAAAGGGACACACCGAGTTGTACCGCGGTGCTGAATACGTGGTTGACTTTTTACCCAAAGTCAAAATTGAAGCTGCCGTAGCCTCCGAGCTATTGGAGCAGGCCATTGAAGCCATCGAGGCGTCTGCTCGTACCGGGAAAATCGGTGACGGGAAAATCTTTGTTTACGATCTCGAGCAGGTTGTTCGCATTCGTACCGGTGAAACAGGCCAAGAGGCGCTGTGATCCTTCAATAACAAGAAAGAACCATTATGAAAAAACTTCTATCTTCCTTCATGCTCGCCATGAGCTTGATCATGGGCAGTGTTGCTGCCATGGCGGATACGCCGCCTGCAGCCCCTGCGGCAGCGGCTGCCGCCACCCCTGCTGCTGCCGATGCTGCCCCTGCAGCCGCGCCAGCACCGGTTCCCAACAAGGGTGACACCGCGTGGATGATCGTGGCCACAGCCTTGGTGATTTTGATGACCATCCCTGGCTTGGCACTCTTCTACGGCGGCCTCGTTCGCAGCAAGAACATGTTGTCTGTCTTGATGCAAGTCTTTGTCGTCACCTCACTCATTTATGTGCTTTGGCTCATTTATGGTTATTCTGGCGCTTTCACGGCAGGCAATCCGTTCATCGGCTCGTTTGATAAGATTTTCTTCTTTGGGATCACGCCCGACTCGGTGGCAGCGACCTTTAGCAAGGGCGTCGTCATTCCTGAGTACACCTTTGCCGCCTTCCAAGCAACATTTGCCGCCATCACTTGTACCTTGATCGTGGGTTCATTTGCCGAGCGCGTCAAGTTCTCCGCCGTGTTGCTCTTTTGCGCGCTGTGGTTCACTTTCAGCTACATGCCTGTTGCTCACATGGTGTGGTACTGGGACGGCCCTGATGCAATCACAGATGCAAAAACGCTAGAGACAGTCACTGCGAATGCAGGATGGTTGTGGGCCAAAGGAGCTCTTGATTTTGCAGGCGGTACGGTGGTGCACATCAACGCGGCCATGGCCGGTTTGGTTGGAGCCTTCATGATTGGCAAAAGAACCGGTTACGGCAAAGAGTCCATGGCGCCTCACAGCTTGACCTTGACCATGGTCGGCGCATCACTCTTGTGGGTGGGTTGGTTTGGCTTCAATGCGGGTTCTAACTTGGAAGCAAATGGCATGGCTGCTTTGGCATTCATGAACACCTTGGTGGCAACGGCTGCAGCGACCTTGGCTTGGATCACGGCCGAAGCATTGGGCAAAGGCAAGGCCTCCATGTTGGGTGCAGCCTCTGGTGCTGTGGCCGGTTTGGTGGCGATCACGCCAGCTTGCGGATTTGTTGGACCCTTGGGAGCGATCGTGATTGGTCTCTTGGCCGGCTTCTTCTGCTTGTGGGGTGTGAGTGGCTTGAAAAACCTCTTGGGTGCAGATGACTCTTTGGATGTCTTCGGTGTTCATGGCGTTGGTGGTATTTTGGGTGCATTGCTCACCGGTGTGTTTGCTGCTCCTTCATTGGGCGGTGTGGGCATCTATGACTATGTTGCCAATGCAGCGTCACCTGACTACTCCATTGCCTCACAAGTGTGGATTCAGCTCCAAGCCGTGGTCACCACCATTGTGTGGTCTGGTGTGGTCTCTGTGATCGCTTATAAGATCGTTGACCTCTTGCTTGGTTTGCGTGTCAGTGAAGAAGAAGAGCGTGAAGGCTTGGACATTTCTTCACACGGCGAGTCAGCTTACAACCGTTGATCCTTGGTGTGATCAAACAGTGGGATTCACTAAAAGAAGCTCACTAAAGGGAACAAGGGGAACAAGGGGAACAAGGGCCAAAGGGAGAGATCCCTTTGGTTGGGAAGCAATGCAAAGGGTGTTGAATAGGCCTGCATTTTTCATTTTCCCCTGAGCATCTCGGTATCGATTTCATGTCAAGTTCTTCACAGAACTTTTTAACCCACCTCTTCAACCAGGTGGGTTTTTTTTATTCAATGGGTTCAGCAAGTTCAAAGAGCGTAAGTTGCTGCTGCGCGAGTGTTCGCCGTTTGGGTTGCAAACCACATCGAGCGCGGGACCTGGTCTTTGCGAAATCGAATCTAAATGGATGAAAAGCAATGCCCACTTCGACGGTTGTCGTGACGGGTCTGCGAACGCACCCGTGCCGTGCACCTGCTAGGATCCAACCACGCTCAGGTGACCCATTTGACGCTGGGCAACGGCCAAGCCCACGCCCGAGTCATGACCAAAACGCTCCACGAGTCCAATGAGTACATGGTGATCCCCCACATCGATCACACGCTCGAGGTGACAGTCGAACCAAGCGAGGGACTGCTCAAGTCGCATGCGTTGACTGCTCTCACGCACCAGGTGGTCCGTCTCAAAGCGTTCGGCTTGTGAACCCGTTGCAAAGCGCATGGCCAAGTCTTTTTGCTCCAAACGCAAGATATTGACCAAGTAGCCAGAGGACTCGGTAAACGCTCGATGAGAGAAGGATTTTTTGTTCACGCTCCAAAGCACCATGGGTGGCTCGAGCGACACTGTATTGAACGAGTTACAGGTCATGCCCCAGTCTTGACCCTCAAAATGGGTGGTCACCACAGTCACGCCAGTGGTGAAACAACTCATGGCGTCTTTGATTGAGCCCATGTGAAAAATTGACCTTTTAAAAGAGGAGGGTGAAAAAGTAGTCCGAAAAACGCACAGGTCAGTCACCAAGGCGTTGACCTGTGGCAGGTCAGCCCCCAAAAATGTAGCAATGCTGGACGTTAAAGTGAGGAGAGAGCAAACTCAAAAGGGAATGTCATCATCCATATCGTCAAAGCCCGATTTGGGCGCACCAGCCGAGGCGTGGCCAGGGGCTGCTGGTCGGTTGGTGTTTCTCGCAGCGCCAGAGCCATAACCCTGAGAGCCCGTGTCGTCAGATCCTGATGCACCTCCCGATCCCCCAGGTCCACCACCGTCTCTGCCGCCCAAGAGTTGGAGTTCGGTGGCGATGATATCGACCGTGTTTTTTTCAATGCCAGACTGGTCGGTGTATTTTCCGTACTTGATGCGTCCCTCGACATAAATGGGGCGGCCTTTTTTGACATACTCTCCGGCAATTTCAGCCAAGCGGTCATAAAAGGTGATGCGGTGCCATTGGGTGTCTTCGACCATGTCACCGGTTTCACGGTTTTTACGGCGTGTGGAGGTCGCGATGCTCACATTGGCGACGGCTTGACCGGAGGGCAGATAGCGCACCTCGGGGTCGCGTCCGCAGTTGCCCATCAAAATGACTTTATTAACAGATGCCATGTGTGACAGCCTTCAAAGGAAAAATTACGAGATTCAACGTTGTCACCCACTCAGCGCAGTTGACAGACTCAGGCAAACATCATATCTCAGAAAAAGACGATGAAGCCACTGTTTTGAGACAAGCCTCACCTTGGGCTCACCTGGGTGTGGTGGGCATAATTCATCCGCCAAGACACCACGACCCAAGACAGCAAGAGGACTGAACAGGTCAAAAACAAACCGCTACTGGAATAAGATTTGGCCACCCAACCACCCACCGCACCGCCAGCAAAGATACCCAAAGACTGCAAGGTGTTGTAGACCCCCAAAGCCGCGCCCCTGGCTTGCGGGGGGGCAATTTTGGAGGCCAAGCTCGGTTGCGATGCCTCCAAGATGTTGAAGCCGCAAAAGAACAAAAATACCAAAATCTCCAAAACCCAAACCTCGGGTGTGTGCGTGCTCTCATAGAGGAAACCAAACTGTACCAAAAACACCAGAAAAATTGAGCTCAGAAAAAGCGGTTTTAAATGGCCCTTTCGCTCCATGGGAAATAAGGTTCCCCCCATCACGACAAAGGACAACAAGACGGCGGGCAAATAAAACCAGCCATGGCTTGACTTCTCGATGCCAGCTTGGATGAGCAAGGCGGGAAGGGCCATCCAAGTGGCGAGTTGAACGCCGTACAGGATAAAAACCCCGTAATCCAACTTCAGTAAATCTGGGCTGAAGACCAAGGCACGGGTTTGTGACCACGTGAGCGGTGCAGTTTTGAGCAGCGTGTGGTCTTCGGCTGGGGTCCAGTAAAGGATGACCCCGATGCCCGCCAGCGAGAGTACAAACGTTGACCAAAAGATGAGCGGCAGCCCCCCCCAGAGGTTCAAGACCGGACCGATGCCCAAAGACAGCGCAAACATCAAGCCAATGCTCGCACCAATCAAGGCCATCCCTTTCGTGCGTACTGCTGTGCGGGTTTGATCGGCCAACAAGGCTGAGACGGCTGCAGAAATGGCCCCGCCGCCTTGGATGCCTCGTCCAATGGCCAAGCCTTGAACACTCTCGGCCATGGCGGCAATCACGCTGCCCAAGGCCAAGCACAACAGTCCCAACACAATGACCCGTTTGCGACCATAGCGGTCTGCTGCGAGACCGAATGGAATTTGTAAGCACGCTTGCACCAAGCCATACATGCCAATGGCAAAGCCAATGGCGACTTCGTTGTCTCCGCCATGGTAATGCTGGGCTTCGAGTGAAAACACCGGCAACACCATGAAAAGCCCCAACATGCGCAAGGCGTAAATGCTGGCCAAAGAAAACGCCGAGCGCCGCTCAAGAGCAGTCATGGAGCTTGCTGGCGTTGGGGTTGGGGTAAAAGGAGGGGAGTCTGACACAGTAAAAAATGAAACGGTAAAAGGTGGGCAATCGGTGGGTCCAGGATGAAACCAAGACCAGTGGGTCCAGCAAAGTGCAACACGGCTTCGACGCACCACTGCATTGTCCTACAGACCCACGTGCGATCGACATCAATCGGTTGGAGAATTGTAAACAAGGATGCGAATAGCAATAGGACCTCAACAAACGTCAAAAAGAACCCAAAAAGGGAAAAAGAGGGGAAAAAGAGAGGGAAAGCACTAAAAACGTCAAAACCCCGAAAACACACGGTTGGCCAACGCCATGAGGCGGGGCCTGTGGACGGTCTTGGCGAGCAAGAAATATGTGGCCCCAATCGGCAAGGTAGGAGCAAACTCGTTATCATGGAGGGTTGTTTTTTTTGAGATGTTCGTGCAGTGAATTCATCGCTTGAAGGCCCTTATTTGGGCGAAAAATTAAAGTCTTTGGCCCCCAGCCATTCCGACGTTGGGTCACAAAGCCGCGCGCACGTCGGGGCGGGGTTCATCAGCATTCGAGGTGCTCGCACCCATAATTTGAAAAACATTGATCTGGACTTGCCCAGGCACCAGTTGGTGGTGATCACGGGTTTGTCTGGCTCGGGCAAATCCAGCCTCGCATTTGATACCTTGTATGCCGAAGGCCAACGCCGCTATGTGGAGAGTTTGTCCGCCTATGCAAGGCAATTCCTCCAAAGGATGGACAAGCCCGATGTGGACTTGATTGAAGGCTTGTCGCCAGCGATCTCGATTGAGCAAAAAGCCACCAGCCACAACCCACGCTCCACGGTGGGCACCGTGACAGAAATTCACGATTATTTGCGCTTGCTGTTTGCCAGAGCGGGGACACCGCATTGCCCAGAGCATGGTGTGGCCTTGCAGTCCCAGACCGTCTCGCAGATGGTCGACACGGTGCTCTCTATGCCCAAGGACTCGCGCATCATGATTTTGGCGCCACTCGCACGTGGCAAAAAGGGCGAATTCGCGGACCAACTGAGCGCGCTGGAGATGCGCGGGTTTGTGCGCTTTCGATTGGGTGCCCAAGTTTTTGAGGCGAGTGAAATGCCACCGCTTAAAAAGAACGAAAAACATGATTTGGACGTGGTGGTGGACCGTCTGAAAGTTCGCGAGGATGTGGCCCAACGCTTGGCCGAGAGTTTTGAAGCTGCTCTTGGCGTGGCCCAAGGGCGCGCCATTGTCTTGGACATGGACAGTGGTCAAGAGAGAAGTTTCAATGCCCAGTTTGCGTGTCCTGTGTGCCACTTCTCAATGGGTGAGCTCGAACCCAGACTTTTTTCTTTCAACTCCCCGACAGGGGCCTGCAGTGCTTGTGAAGGCTTGGGGGAGGAATCTTTTTTTGATCCGCAACGGGTGGTGGCGTTTCCTTCACTGAGCTTGGCCAGCGGCGCCATCAAGGGGTGGGACCGACGCAATGCACAATATTTTGCCATGCTCGAGAGCTTGGCCAAGCACTATCAGTTTGACATCGACACGGCCTTTGAGGATTTGCCCCAAGACATTCAAAACGCCGTGCTTGAAGGCTCGGGTGCGCAAGAAATACGATTCAGCTATGTGCTGCAAGAGTCGGGAAAAGCCGCGAAAAAAACCACCAAAACCCATCCCTTTGAAGGCATTTTGCCCAACATGGCCAGACGCTTCGAGGAGACCCAGTCGCCGGTCATCAAAGAAGAGTTGGCGCGCTTTAAGAGCTTGCGTTCTTGTGTGACGTGTGGCGGTGCGCGCTTGCGCCTCGAGGCCTTGCATGTGCGCTTGGGCGAGGGCCCGCTGGCCAAAGGACTCCCGCAAGTGAGTGGCATGACCTTGGGGGAGTCGTTTCGTTACTTCCAGGGCTTGACGCTCACGGGGGCCAAGGCAGAGATTGCCTCCAAGGTGGTGCAAGAAATCGTGGCTCGCTTGCGGTTTTTGAACGATGTGGGTTTGAGTTACTTGAGTTTGGATCGACGCGCAGAGACCTTGTCGGGTGGCGAGTCACAGCGAATTCGCTTGGCCTCCCAAATTGGCTCTGGTCTCACGGGCGTGATGTATGTGCTCGATGAGCCCAGCATTGGACTGCACCAACGCGACAACGATCGCTTGATTGAGACCTTGAAGCACTTGCGAGACATTGGCAACTCGGTCTTGGTGGTGGAGCACGATGAAGACATGATTCGCGCGGCCGATTATTGTGTGGACATGGGCCTTGGAGCGGGCGTGCATGGAGGTGCCGTGATTGCCCAAGGCACCCCCTTGGAGGTGCAAAACAACCCCCTGTCCTTGACGGGTCGCTACCTGTCGGGGACGCTGTCGATAGCGGTGCCGGCAAGGCGCAATGCTTGGTTGCCACTGAGCGTTGAAGCGCCCTTGGACACGGGGACCAAGTCGGGCAAAGGCGCCAAAGCGGTCCAAGGCAAAGTGCGCATCGAATCGGCCAGTGCGCTCAGCCGAGGTGTTCCCGCTTCCCGCTCAACGCACGCTCTTACAGACGAGTCAGCACACCCTTTTGCCAAGCTCAGAGCGAACCTGGACAAGGACAAGGCGAGGGAGCTTGCAAACAACGACCTCTCGGGTGCAAGCACCA
This sequence comes from uncultured Burkholderiales bacterium, assembly GCA_903864315.1. Taxonomy (GTDB): domain Bacteria; phylum Pseudomonadota; class Gammaproteobacteria; order Burkholderiales; family Burkholderiaceae_C; genus Limnohabitans. Next base: position 31,945 of record CAIPFK010000228.1, read on the forward strand.
TCGAGCGGCCAGCGGGTGAGGGTGGCACACTGCCAGAGACGGCTTCGTGCAGCCCTTGGCACATCAGCCCGAATGGCAAATGTTTGCATTTGAAAGGTGCCAAGGGCAACAATTTGCAAAAAGTGGACGTCAAAATCCCCGTGGGTCTGATGACGTGCGTGACGGGGGTCTCTGGTTCGGGCAAGTCCACCTTGGTCAACGATACCCTCTATGCTGCGGCGGCCAAACATTTGTACCGCTCTCACGAGGAGCCCGCCGCCCATGATGAAATTTTGGGCCTGGAGTATTTTGACAAAGTGATCAATGTGGACCAGTCTCCCATTGGGCGCACGCCTCGCAGCAATCCGGCCACGTACACGGGACTGATGACCCCCATCAGAGAGCTGCTCGCTGAAATGCCCATGGCCAGAGAACGTGGTTATGGCGCGGGACGGTTTTCTTTCAACGTCGAGGGTGGGCGCTGTGAAGCTTGTCAGGGAGATGGGGTGGTGAAAGTGGAGATGCACTTTTTGCCAGACGTCTATGTGCCCTGTGATATTTGCCATGGCAAGCGTTACAACCGAGAGACGTTGGAAGTTCAATACAAGGGCAAGAACATTGCCCAAATTCTGGACCTCACGGTTGAAGCCGCCATCGACTGCTTTGATGCGGTGCCGACCATTGCCAGAAAGCTGCAAACACTGATGGACGTGGGCTTGAGTTATTTGAAGTTGGGCCAATCGGCCACCACGCTCTCAGGTGGTGAGGCCCAGCGCGTGAAGTTGGCGCTGGAGTTGTCCAAAAGAGACACGGGGCGAACCCTCTACATTTTGGATGAACCCACGACGGGCTTGCATTTTGCAGACATTGAACTGCTCCTCAAAGTGCTCGTCACCTTGAGAGATGCGGGCAATACCATTGTGATCATTGAACACAACTTGGATGTGATCAAAACCGCCGACTGGCTCATCGACATGGGCCCTGAGGGAGGGGATGCGGGTGGGTTTGTGGTTGGGGTGGGCACGCCAGAGCATTTGGCCGCCAATCCACACAGTTTCACGGGCCGCTACTTGAAGAAGTTGCTCGACAAAGGCCAGCCCGGGTGAGTCGCAAGAAAAGGGACAACTCCCCGGTGCCCAAGCTCACGGTGAGCGCGTCGCCCACCCTTGGTGAACTCAAGGGCGAACGCTCAGATGTTGCGTCAAGGCCCCTTCCAATAGTTCGCGCGCTTGAAGTGCTTGCGAGCGTGCCGCTTGTGCATACTCTTCACTTGCTGAAGCATACAAAATGGCCCTTGACGAGTTGATCACCACCGGGGTCTGCTCATCCACCCAGGCGGTTTGAAGGGTGCGGTGCGCGTCTCCACCTTGCGCCCCAATGCCCGGGATCAGCAAGGGCAGCGTGGGCGCTTGACGTCGGACCCGTTCAATGTCTTCGGGGTAAGTGGCACCCACCACCAACCCGAGTTGGCCGTTCAAATTCCAATGGTGTTGTGCTTGGTGGGCGACGTGTTCATACAGGTGCTTGGCTTGGGGGCAGGACTCAACCATCAGGTTTTGTAAATCCGCGCCTCCCGCATTGGAGGTGCGGCACAATAAAAATGCACCTTTGTCGTGGTATTTCAAATAGGGAGTGATGGAGTCCAGGCCCATATAGGGCGACAAAGTGAGTGCGTCGGCACCGTAACGCTCAAATGCTTCGATGGCGTATTGTTCGGCCGTTGAGCCGATATCGCCGCGTTTGGCATCCAAAATAATCGGCACCTTGGGTGCCACATCTTTCATGTGGCGCATGAGGCGTTCGAGATCTTTTTCTGCGCCGATGGCCGAAAAGTAAGCAATCTGCGGCTTGAAGGCGATCACCACATCGGCGCACGCGTCCACAATGCTCGCACAAAACTCAAATGTTTTGTCTATTTTGCCGTTCAAGTGGGCTGGAAACCGCGAAGGCTCTGGGTCCAGTCCCACGCAAAGCAAGGAGTGGTTGGCAAGACGCGCGTTGCGCAGTTGATCTAAAAAATTCATTGCAAGTTTCGTAAGAGGAATAGGCGGTGTGCAAAGGCGTTAGTGCTTGGAGCAAAATTCAACTCGCACCTGGATCCTCCAGCAAGGACAAGGTCAAACACAAGTCATGCCAAGATTTGGCTTTGTCTTGGCCGGTGCGCCACAAATACTCTGGGGCTTGGGTCACCACCATGGGGGTGCCTTCAAAGGAGAGCGTGCGACCACACAGTTTGCCGTGGGGAAGGCCTTGAAGTTCGGTATTGTGAACCAGGGCTTGTGCCGCCATGCGGCCCATGATCAACAAGACCTGGGGCTTGAGCAGTTTGATTTGTGCGCGCAAGTAGCCCAGACACGTGAGGTATTGGTGAGCTTCAACATGGACAGCGGGGTTGGCGCATTTGACCATGTGGGTGATCATGATGTCTTGGGATGCTGTGGAGGCGGCGTTGGAAGCCCCCGTCGTGTTGGCAGTGTTGATCGCAACACTTGCACCGATTGGGGGTTTGGCATGCCAAGAGGCGGCACACAAGAATTGTTCAAACAAGGGGAGACTGAGTGCTGAAAACGCTCGGGCCTGGCCGTTGACGTCAAGTTGAGGCGAGTCGGCCACAATCAAAACGCGGCTTGCTTTGGGCTGAGCCGTCGACTCACCATGGGGACCCTCTTGTGGCTTTCGCGCATGTTGAGTGGCGCTCCACGCGCTCATCCCAAACAGTCGCGCTTTGGCGCTGGCGCCCAAAGAGCAAGCTTGGCAGCCAAGGCAAGTGTCCATCAACTCGCTCCAGGCGAGACCCTCTAAATCAGGCAAGGGAATGATTGGTGAGGACGTGGGTCGTTTGGTTGGAGCGTGCTGACCAGAACCCGGATGGCTCGTGGGGCTTGCCGCGGTGGACATCTCGCCCAAAGAGCGTAGGGGGATGGGGGTTTGGGCTCGCGCGAGCGTGCTGGGCGCATGCTGCGCGCCATGTGTGCTATGTGTGCCATGTGCGCCATCTGCGAAGTGAGCGGCGTGTGCACCGCTCGAAATCACGCTCTTGGCTGGGTGCTGCGCGAGTGCGGACGGGAGCCTTTTTTTCCGCTCGAACAGCGCAATGCCCATTTCTTGCAAAATGTCGTGCTGTCGATCGTCAAGGCGCAGTGTCATGGTCTTATAGTCTCAAGCTCATGATCATAGCGTTCTCGCGCACCCCTGGGGCGAGGGGATAATAATTTTTTCGCTCCCCGACAGCCCTGAATCCAAAGCGCTCATACACAGCGATCGCGCGAACATTGCTCACCCGCACCTCTAGCCAAATCCACTGAGCTTTTTCTTGCAGTGATTTGCTCAGTAGGACGTTCAACAGCAGCAAACCCAAGCCCTGAGAGCGACAGTCTTTGTGCACCGTGAGGTTCAATAGATGCACCTCTTGGTGGCCTTTCATGGCAACAAAGTAACCGAGCAAGGTTTGGTCTTGCCAGAGCAAGTCGCACCAATTGCCGTGTTTTAACGCATCGGTGAAGTTTCCCCGTGTCCAGGGGTTGGAATACGTGGTTTGCTCGATATCAAGCAAGGCGTCGAGTTCAGCTTCAAGAAGCGGCTTGATGGACAAGCCCTGGGGGATCAACTCGCCATTGACGGGTGGCAATGCCTGCGCGGGCGTGGCCACTTGTGTTTGCCATGTCCCGTGATCGTGCAAGGGCAAACGGCTCAATTGGACGGGGATCTTGATGGGTTGCTCGGGCATGGCGAGTGTAGCGTCAGACACGTGGAGTTTGCGGGGGTTGGCCGCGTGTGACCACGGCGGGCGTTGTTGGCATGGAAGTTGGGGCCTGGGTTTTCGCGGTTTCTCGGGCCAATGCCCTTTCCTTTGTCGTTTGAGCCACCTGGTCCCTCAAGTACCACGGTGAGGGCAGGCCTGTGCGGGTGGGGTCCAAGCGGTTTGCGCTGTGCGTTGTATCAAGATGGGCAAAGTGCTGTTGCGCCAAGGCCAACAAGGCCAAAGCATGCGGCTCACAAACGCACCATGTGAGTGGTGAGTGCGGCAAGAGGTGGGTGAGGGCCTGATGCTCTTTCACGGCAGTGCCGTTGCCCACCACCAAAGTGGGCTCGCTTGAGGTGCAGTCCTCCCAAGGTCTGGGCCAATGAGAGGCCAACTCTGACTCGATGCTGGGGGCTTTGAGACAGGCCCAATGGTCTTGCTCCCAATGGTAGGTGCCCCAATAGACTTGCTGCATGCGCGCATCCAAGGCGCAGACCACGCGTTCTTGCAGGTGACCCATCGAACGTGCGTTTTGCGCCAAGGTGAGCAGGGTGCTAAACCCCAAGGTGGGGGTGGGCCGTGCCAGTGAAAAGCCCTGGGCCAGCGAGACGGCAGTTCTCAGACCGGTGAAGGCGCCCGGTCCTTTGGTGTAGACAATGGCGTTCAAGGACGCAAACGACAATGACAAGGCCTTGAGGCCTTGTAAACAAAGGGGCACGATGTTGGCCGAGGTTTTGGCGTTGTCCGGGAACACGCCAACCCATGTTTCTTCTCCCTTGGCCAAGGCAATGCTGGGGTGCTCGGTGCTGGTGTCTAAGGCCAAAAGGTTCATGCAGGAATTATCCCCGAATTGGGGCTTGCCTTGGTGCGGCCTCAAAGCCCGTGGTCTTGGGGCAAGAGGGAGAGTCGCACCGCGTTGTCAAGCGGCTGGGAGAGCGGTACAGTTCGTCATCTTCAACAGATAGGAAAAAGACAGGAAAAAATGTGCCCACCAACGAGCCTCAACGGATGAATACCATCTTTCTCCCCCAAAGCCAGTGTTGGAGGCGCTTGAAATGGCAAGCGTTGGCCCGCTCCTGGTCAAGAGTCGCTTGGGTGTTGGGTGCGGTTTGGATCTCCACAGGTTTTTTGCAAGCCGCGGAGTCGGAGTCTGTCGCGCGTCAAGCGGATGCGGGACGGCAAAGTGCGCTCACGAACTCAGCCGCACCAGTCTCTCCCAGCAAGGCAGCCAACGCACCGGCCCGAGGGGGTCCATCTTTGCTTGGCGCTGAGCACGACAGCGAGTTGCCCGCCCCGATTCTTCGTTTGATGCAGACACTGGACTTGCCAGCTCAAAGCCTGAGTGTGGTGCTGCGCGATGTGCAGTCGGGATTGGAGCCCATGCACTTTCATGCGCAAGAGGAGCGAAGCCCAGCGTCCTTGATCAAACTCGTCACCACGCAAGCGGCATTGGACTTGTTGGGACCCGCTTTTGTTTGGCAAACCCCGGTGTATGTGACGGGACCCATCCAAGGCGGGGTGTTGCAAGGGAGTGTGTATGTGCGAGGCTCGGGCGACCCCAAATTCAATTTGGAAGCGGCCACCAAGATGCTCCAATCGCTCAAAGCCATGGGCGTGCAACGCATTGAGGGCGACTGGGTGATTGACAAGTCGCTCTTTGATGCGCCTGCCAAAGACCCAGGCGCCTTTGATGGGGAGCCCTTCAAGCCTTACAACGTGGGGGCGGATGCGATGCTGGTGAATTTCAACGCCTTGCTCTTGACCTTCACACCCGATGCGGTTTTGCCAGTGGCCCACATGAGGGTGCAGCCACCGCTTTGGGGCTTGCGCTACCCATTGACCGTGCCATTGTCGCCAGGGCCCTGCGCAGACTACCGGTCCATGCTGATGGCAGATTTTTCGCAAGCCATGGAGATTCGAATGGGCGGTACTTATCCCAAGGCCTGTGGGCAACAAGTGTGGCCCATGGCGCCACCGAGGCCCCAGGAGTACAGCGTGCGGGCCTTGGCAGGTTTGTGGCGGGACTTGGGAGGAGAGATCAGCGGGGAATTCAAGCTCGGCTCTGTGCCCAAAGGATTGATGCCTCTTTGGAGCCAAGACTCGCCCACCTTGGCCGAAGTGATTCGGGACATGAACAAATACAGCAACAATGTGATGGCCCACCAACTCTATTTGAGTTTGAGTGCATACGCTTTGCAAAAGGGCTCAGACGTGGCTTCGGCACACATCTTGCGCCAGTGGTGGAAGGCACGATTCACTGCGCCTGAGCCCCTCACGCAAGAGGGCTCGGGACTGAGCCGAGACGATCGAATGAGTGCGCGGGCTTTCACCCAGTTGTTGCAATACGCTTGGGAGTCGCCCTACAGCGCCGAGTTGATCGCGTCCTTGCCCATTGCCGGAATCGACGGGACATTGAAAAGGAGCCATGCCGCGGGCGGGGCCCATCTGAAGACGGGAAGTTTGAATGGCGTACTTGGTGTGGCCGGTTATGTGCAAGGCAAAAACCAACATCGCTACAGTTTGGTGGTCTTGATCAACCACCCCAATGCTGCCAAAGCGAGGCCTTTGATCGACGCTTGGATTGAGTGGGCTGCGAACCATTGACCTGGGGTTGACTTGGGGGCCGCGTTTTGGCCGACTTGGCTCCAGCCCATTGGCCATCACCAGCCCTTGGCGCTTCTCAAAAAGGTATAAGCAAAGTTGCCCACCATGCGCTGAGCCACAGGCGTCACGTTGATGTTGTCGGCGAACAAATAGGAGTTGTAGTTGGGGTCTGCCGTGGTGGCATTGCAGGTGATGCCTGCGGTGAAGCCAGGACAAGCCGCTGAGGTGAGCCCTGCGGTCGAGATGCCGTAGCCTTGCAAATCGGCGCTCAAATAAAGCACCTCCACATCAAAGAGCCTGACGCCTTGACCGGAGACATACATGCCCGCATTGCTGATGATGGCGGTGTTGAAGGCCCGGGTCAAGTCTTGGATGAATTGAGGCAAACCGCCCGCGTAACTGGGATAGGCTTTGGCAAAGGCAGGCGTGTTGATTTGAGCAAAAGGACTGCCCTTCAAATCGTAGGCATTGAGGAGCAAAATATGGGAGAAATTGGCCAATTGACCACGAGCAAACTGTTGATAGCTTGTGCCCAAGGTGGTGAGTGTGCTCAAAGCGAGTGCAGGCGTTTCTTTGCCATTGAGTACCAACAAAGTATGGTTCAAGAGGTCATTCATGCCGGCACTGATCACGAGCATGTCCCCCGTCTGAGGCTTGTAGCTTTTGAGCTGCGCGGGCAAGTCCGCCACTGTGGCACTCGGCGTGGCAAAGCCCGAGACGGCGGGATCAAAGCGAATGTTGTAGTCCAGCGCCAATTGGGGAATCCAATTGGTGATGGTGCCATCGTTCACCGTCAATTGATCCGCATAGGCATTGGCAAGCGTGCCTTGGTAGCTGAAAAAATCTCCCACCACCACGATGCGTGAGGGGAAAAATTCATCGATTTTGGTGCTCGCGCCGCACGATGCGATCAAAGCGCACAAGCCCAAATAGGCCAGCAGTTGGCCCAGGCGCTTGGCGGTGGTGAGTAAGTTGATCTTCATCGATGAGCTCCGTTATTACCCGATAGTTTAACGGGTGTGCGTCAATTTTTTGTGTCCATGTGGCTCGCACGGCTCAAACGGTCCAAAACACCGGCCCAAGTTGGACCCTGCGGTGGCATTTCGATCCAAATTTCATCCACCCCTAGGGCATCAAAGTCACGCAAAGTGGCAAAAAGCGTGTGTGCACAGTCTCTTGGGTTGGTGGGCATGGGCCGAATCATCACACCACTGGGGCAAGGGGGGGTTCGAACGGCTGCGGCCCGAGCCCAGATGGCCATGGTGATGGGGGGTGTGTGGGGCTTGGTGAGCGCGCCCACCGCCCACCCCGGGGGTCGACGCTGCACGGTGATGGCGTCGAGCTCCAAGGCGATTTGTGCGGCCGTCAAGAGTCTCACCCGGGCTGTCGGGGCGTAATGCGATGCCAGGGTTCCTGAGGCCTTGGGCGCGCTTTCATGCCGTGCGTTGGACCCGGGGTTGTCTGCCGCATCAAGAGCCGCATCAAGCGCTGCATCAAGGGCCGCATCGACGTTGAGCTCCTGATCAAGCTCGTCTTGCCGTAAAACACGCCCTTGGAGTATTTTTTCTAGGGCGCTTTGATCGATGAGTCCAGGGCGCAACAAAATCGGCACCCCACGCGTACAGTCAACGATGGTCGACTCAATGCCGATGTCACAGTCTTGTGTGCCCAGCACCATCAAGTTGGGGCCAAACTCATCCCTCACGTGGGCCGCGCGGGTGGGGCTCACTCGGCCAAAGCGATTGGCACTGGGTGCGGCCACGCCTTGAACGCCCAACAAACGGGCTTCGTTCAAAAGTGCGAGGGCCACGGGGTGGGAGGGCCAGCGCAGGCCAATGCTCGCTTCTTGCGCCGTGGCGCCACGGGCCACACCGGGGCGTTTTTGGAGGATCAAGGTGAGCGCTCCGGGCCAAAACGCTTGCATGAGGGTCTTGGCAAAGGCGGGAATGTGTTGGGCATAGTGCTCGACGCAGTCCCAGTGGGCAATGTGCACGATCAAGGGGTGGTTGCTCGGGCGGCCTTTGAGTTTAAAAATCTGCGCCACCGCCTGGTCATTGTCCGCATCGGCCCCCAAGCCATAGACCGTCTCCGTGGCAAACGCCACAAGCTCTCCGCGATGAAGCGCTTGCGCTGCGGCTTGAACCTGCGTCTTGCTCGGGCCTGGGGGGGTCATGTGGGACTCAACGCATTGTCAAGGAGGGGCTTGCCCGCTTTCAACAAGGGGCCAGATACCCCCAGGCCCAAGCCATCAAGGCCCAAGAGCGCAAGGCACAGGGTCACGGTGCTCTGCACGTCTTGGGGTGTGTGGCCCGTGATGTTCAAGTGGCCCATTTTGCGCGCGCGACGCGCCTCGTGTTTGCCGTACAGGTGAAGATGAGTGCCTGGCAGGGCCAGCACACGCGACCAATCGGGCTCGATCGGCTCAGGGCTCTCTTGCCCACGAATGGGCGAGGGGTCCAGCCACAAATCCCCGAGCAAATTGAGCGAGACGCAGTGGCTGTGTTGAATGACCGGGGTCAAGGGCAGACCCACCAAGACGCGCAGTTGCAACTCAAACTGCGACGTGGAGCACGAGTTCAGGCTGTGGTGACCACTGTTGTGAGGTCTGGGGGCCATTTCATTGACCACCCAGTGAAATGGCGAGTCCTGATGCCCAGAGGTGGCACTTGTCTTGGTGCCTTCAAGGACAAAGAACTCCACACAGAGCACACCGACATAATCGATCGATTGGGCCAAGGTTTGGGCCGCGTGCTGGAGCTCTTCTTCTAGAGAGGGCTCCACCCAGCCAGGAAACACCGTGCTGGAGAACAAGATGCCATGGTGGTGTTGGTTGATTTGAATGGGCAAGTGCACACAGTGGCCGGTTGGCGTGCGCGCCAAGATCACCGAACACTCGGCCCAAAGGGGAAGTTTCTTTTCAAGGACACACGTGAGGGCCGGCGTTCTTTGACTGGCTTGCAGCTGGGCGTAGGCGGCTGGCAAATCCTGGGCGGTGTTCACCACCACTTGGCCTTTGCCGTCGTAGCCCAAGCGGGCGGTTTTAAGAATCCCGGGAAAGAGCTCTTGGGGTGCGAGGGCCAAATCGTCTTGGGTTTCAATGACACAAAAAGGGGCCACGGGTAGACCTGAGCGTTGAATGCTGGTTTTCTCAAGCACTCGGTCTTGTGCCACGCGCACCGATGCGCCGCTTGGGCTCACGCCCAACCCATGCGCGAGGCGCTCAAGTGTTTGGGCGGGCACGTTTTCAAACTCCGTGGTCACCCGAGTGGCCAACAGGCTCAGCGCTTTCAAGCCGTCTTCTTGGGTGTAATCGCAGCACAAGAAATGCTCAGCCACGCCACTGGCAGGACAACTGGGGTCGGGGTCCAACACAGCGGTGTTGTAACCCATGGACTGGGCGGCTTGCACCAGCATGCGAGCGAGCTGCCCACCCCCCAACACCCCAATGCAAGCAGGAGGCGCCAAATAGGTCAAAGCGCCCAGCGCTGGGCTGTTGGGGTTGGGGTCAAGGGTCATGGGGAGGTGCCGCTCTGTTCAGGGCAATGGCGGTGTGGCAATGAGCACACTTTGGCGAGCCGCTTGGGTTTGGGCCTCGCGGTAGGCTTGGAGTTTGACTTGCAAAGCTGGCTCATGCAGTGCTAGCATGGCCACTGCAAAGAGTGCTGCATTGGCCGCCCCACTGTTGCCAATGGCAAAGGTGGCCACGGGGATGCCCTTGGGCATTTGAACGATGCTGTGAAGGGAGTCGACCCCGTGCAAGTGCTGCGTGGCCACCGGAACACCCAAGACGGGAATGGTGGTTTTGCTCGCCAGCATGCCAGGCAAATGGGCCGCCCCCCCAGCACCCGCGATAATGGCATGCAAACCAGCCGCTTGGGCACCTTGGGCGTAGGCGAACAAATCGTCAGGCATGCGGTGAGCAGAAACAACCCGCGCTTGAAACGGGATGTCGAATTCTTGGAGAATGCGGGTGGCGTGTTGCATGGTGTCCCAATCCGATTGGGAGCCCATCACGACACCAATGAGTGCTTGAGTCATGGGGTGTTGCCTTGGAGGCAGAGGTGTGCAGGTGAAGTGATTTTAATGGTTAGATGAGGAGCATGAGTCAATGATAGAAGTCAGCGTTGAAAATTTTGAGTTGGAGGTGATGCAAGCTTCCATGGATACACCCGTGTTGGTGGACTTTTGGGCGCCGTGGTGCGGGCCGTGCAAAGTCATTGGCCCCTTGCTCGAGCAGCTTGAAGAGGATTATCATGGGCGCTTCAAGTTGGTCAAAATCAACTCCGATGATGAGCAACAAATCTCCCAGGCCTTTGGCATCAAGAGCTTGCCGACGTGTATTTTGCTCAAACAAGGGCGCCCTGTGGATGGGTTCATGGGGGCATTGCCCCAAGGGCAGATCAAGGCGTTTTTGGACAAACACCTCCCCTCCATTGAGGAGCTGACAGCATTGGAGGATGCCCAAGAGGCCCAGGCCCTGTTGGAAGAGGGCGATGCCCAGGCGGCCATGGTGAAGTTGCAAGAAGCCTTGGCGCTCAACCCTGCCAACGACGATGCCCGGTTTGACTATGCCAAACTGCTCATTTTGGAAGGTGATTTGGAGCTCGCTCAAGAGGTTTTGGCCCCGGCGTTGGCACAAATTCCAAGACCGTTGCGCTTTGAGGCCTTGAGCCACTGGCTCGCGTGCTTGCAGTTTGTTCAAACCGACCCCCATGGCCAATGGAGCCAAGCGCAGTTTGAGGCGCATTTGCAAAGCAATAAGCGCGACTTTGACGTTCGACTCGCGCGTGCACGTTGCTGGGTGGCCAGTGGTGAGATGCCTCAGGCGATGGATGAGCTGCTGGAGATCATCATGCGAGACAAAACCTGGTCAGAGGAAATTGCCAGAAAACTCTATGTGGCGATTTTGGAGCTCATGACGCCCCCCCCTGCCAAAGAAGCACAAACCAAGAGCGACACCAGCGAAGGCGGCATTGCCTTGACCACCCAGGTGACCCAGCACGATGACCCACGACTGGAGTTGATCTCCAAGTACCGTCGCCGCTTGAGCAGTGCGCTCAACTGAGTGTGATTTTTGGTTCGTTGATGGGCCAGATCGGGGTGTTGGGCCTTGGCGCTAGTTGTTGGCGTTGGTCTTGGTGCTTAATCTCGCCCACACCTCTTGGTATTTGAGCGCTGTTTGCTCGATCACGTCCTGGGGCAATGTGGGCGCTGGAGCAGTTTTATTCCACGACTCGCCCTTAGAGGAGCGGTACTGCTCTAGCCAGTCGCGCAGAAACTGTTTGTCAAAACTCGGTGGGTTGACCCCAACACGGTAAGTCTCGAGCGGCCAGTAGCGAGATGAATCTGGGGTCAAGACCTCGTCCATCAAGACCAATTCGTCTTGGTCATTCAAGCCGAACTCAAATTTGGTGTCTGCGATGATGATGCCGCTCTTGAGCGCGATGCGCCGAGCTTGCAAATACAGGGCCAAGCTCGTGTCTCGCACTTGCTCGGCCAAGTCTGCGCCAATGAGCTTGGCCATTTGAGCGTAAGAGATGTTTTCATCGTGCTCGCCCATGGCCGCCTTGGTCGCAGGGGTAAAGAGCGGTGTGGGGAGCTCGCAGGCGTTTTGCAAACCGGCTGGGAGTGCTTCAGCGCAAACGGTTTGCTGGGTTTGGTATTCCGCCCACGCGCTACCGGCCATGTAGCCACGAACCACCGCTTCCACAGGCAAGGGGCGCAGGCGCTGAACCAACATCGAGCGGCCCTTGACTTGTGACACTTCTGCTGGACTCACCACTGATTCGGGCTCGAGGTGGGTGAGGTGGTTGGGGCAGATGCTGGAGAGTTGGTCAAACCAAAACAAGGCCATTTGTGTGAGCAAGGCGCCTTTGCCTGGAATGGGCTCACTCATCACCACGTCAAAGGCGCTGATGCGGTCACTGGCGATCATCAGCAGTTGGTGCTCTCCCACTGCATAGTTGTCACGCACTTTGCCGCGTGCGAGCAGGGGCAAGGAGGTCAACGTGCTGGTGTGCAAAGAGGTGTTCATGTATCGCGGTTGGTGATGGGAAAAGAAGAGGCTTATGGACGTGCACGCCAGTGTTGGTGAGTCAGGCGTCCGGGCCCCAAGCACCTTGGGCCTGGTCTGAGCCTAGACGGGTTGAGCGCAAGACGCTTTTTTACAGCGCTTTGCCCGCTCCAGAGTCCACTTGGGAGCGGGGGACCTCAGGCCAGAAAGCGCACAAAACACCCCATGCAAGGCAAGGCTTAGGCAACCACTTGGGAGAGGTGGCCGCTGCTGTATTTGGCCGCCACGAATGGCAAAGACTCACACTTGATTTTTTGACCTTGGCCCTCGCAGCCAAATTGTTGATAACGCTCAATGCAGATTTTTTTGGCGGCCAATTTGGCAGGCTTTAAAAATTCTCTGGGATCGAACTTGCTGGGGTTTTGTGCCATGAACTCGCGCACCGCCGCCGTCATGGCCAAACGGATGTCGGTGTCGATGTTGATCTTGCGAACACCGTGTTTGATGGCTTCTTGAATTTCAGAAACGGGCACGCCGTAGGTCTCTTTTATCTCACCGCCAAACTCGCGGATTTTGCTCAGCAAGTCTTGTGGAACGCTGGAGCTGCCATGCATGACCAAATGGGTATTGGGGATGCGTTGGTGAATTTGTTTGATGCGCTCAATGGCCAAAATGTCGCCAGTGGGCATGCGCGAGAATTTGTAGGCGCCGTGGCTAGTGCCAATGGCGATGGCCAAGGCGTCAAGTTGGGTGCGCTTGACAAAATCAGCCGCTTGTTCGGGGTCGGTCAAGAGTTGCTCGCGGGTCAGCACGTCTTGTGAGCCGTGGCCGTCCTCTTGGTCGCCTTGCATCGTCTCAAGGGAGCCCAAGCAACCAAGCTCACCTTCTACCGTGATGCCCTTTTTATGGGCCATGGCCACCACTTTGGTGGTGACGTCCACGTTGTAGTCGTAACTGGCGACTGTTTTGCCGTCTTCCATCAAACTGCCATCCATCATGACCGAGGAGAACCCCAGGTCAATGGCGCCTTGGCACACCAAGGGGCTTTGGCCGTGGTCTTGGTGCATGACCACCGGGATGTGGGGGTAGGTTTCGATCGCCGACTGGATGAGGTATTTTAAAAACGTCTCGCCCGCGTATTTGCGCGCACCCGCACTGGCTTGCATGATGACGGGCGAGCCCGTTTCTTGCGCTGCTTCCATGATGGCTTGAACTTGTTCAAGGTTGTTCACATTGAATGCTGGAAGTCCATAGCCATTCGTTGCGGCATGGTCGAGGAGTTCACGCATGGAGACGAGTGCCATATTGGGATCCTGATCTGAAAAAATGAAAAATAAAGAAGACGGAGAATTTTAAACCTGAATGGGCCGCGACTGGCCTAGCTCACTTTGGTGATTTTGAGCATGTTGGTGCCCCCCGGCGAGCCCATGGGTTCGCCACACGTGATGGCGTAGACATCGCCCGATTGCACAATGCCTTTGCCCAGCAAATGACCCTCGGCTTGTTTGAGGGCCGTGTCTCGGTCCGTGCTCGTGTCCATGAGCAAAGGAGTGACGTTGCGGTACAGGGCCATTTTGCGCTGGGTACTGAGTTTGCTGGTGAGTGCGTAAATGGGGATGTGGATGCGGTGTCGACTCATCCAAAGCGCGGTTGAGCCCGAGTCGGTCAAAGCCACCAAGGCTTTTGCGCCCAAGTGGTGGGCGGTGAAGAGTGCGCCCATGGCAATGGTTTGGTCGATGCGGGAAAAGGTTTTGCCGCTGAAGTCGCCATCGAGCTCGATTTGCTCGGCCGACTCTGCAGCCAAACAAATTTGCGCCATCTCTTGCACGGTTTCTAGTGGGTATTTGCCCGCGGCGGTCTCAGCGCTCAGCATGACCGCGTCGGTGCCGTCCAGGACCGCATTGGCCACATCGCTCACCTCCGCGCGGGTGGGGACAGGCAAGGTGATCATGCTCTCCATCATTTGGGTGGCGGTGATGACGAGCTTGTCATGCGCCATGGCGCGGCGAATCATGTGCTTTTGCAGTGCCGGCACGGCCGCATTGCCCACCTCCACGGCCAAGTCGCCTCGAGCGACCATGATGCCATCACTCGCTTTCAAAATTTCTTCCAGTTGCGGGATGGCTTCAGCACGCTCAATTTTGGCGATCAAGGCGGGTTTGTATTTGTAGGGCGCGGCGGCCACATTGGCCAACTGGCGTGCGAGCTCCATGTCGGTGGCGGTTTTGGGGAAACTCACGGCCAAGTAATCCGCCTGAAAACTCATGGCGGTTTTGATGTCTTCCATGTCTTTGGCCGTCAGTGCCGGAGCGGTGAGGCCGCCGCCCTTTTTGTTGATGCCTTTGTTGTTGGACAAGACCCCACCAATTTGGACGCGGGTGTGAACTTGCTCGCCCAGGACTTGGGTGACTTCCAAGACGATCAGTCCGTCATTGAGCAGCAGCAAGTCACCGGACTTGACATCTTGCGGCAACTCTTTGTAGTCCAACCCCACACCCTCGGTGTTGCCCAAGGCTAGCCGTGATGCGTCCAAAATAAAGGCTTGGTCTTTCACCAGGGTGATGTGGCCGTCTTCGAATTTGCCCACTCGAATTTTGGGGCCCTGCAAGTCGGCCATGATGGCGACTTCGCAGCCTGCACGCACTGCGGCTTCTCGAACCAAGCGAGCGCGATCGATGTGGTCTTGTGCCACGCCGTGGGAGAAATTGAGTCGCACCACGTTCACGCCGGCCCGAATCATCGCTTCAAGCATGGCGGGGTCGCTGGAAGCGGGCCCCAAAGTGGCGACAATTTTGGTGGAGCGCTGGAGGGTGTTTTTGAGGATGGTCATGGACGC
>CAIPFK010000229.1 GCA_903864315.1 uncultured Burkholderiales bacterium
TCCGAGCCCAATGCAAGTGGCCTGAAAGATAAAGTCAAGCACACTGCTTATCCCGCTCATGAATGGGCGGGAATGGTTTGGGCCTACATGGGTCCAACTGAAACTTTTTCCCCTTTCACCCCACCAGCTTGGGCACCCAATGAATCTGTGCGAGTCTCCATATCAAAAGTGGTGATCCCCTGCAATTGGGCACAAATCATGGAAGGCCAAATCGATTCAGCTCATAGCTCAAGCCTTCACTCTTCGGACATGACCCCCTCGCGGGTGGATGGCGCCACGGTCACTCAAGACACTTGGTTGCGCCCCTCCACAGACAAAGCGCCAAGAATGCAGACTCAAAGAGATGGTTACGGCTTTCGCTACGCTGCCATCAGACGCCCCATCCAAAATGCCAACACGCATGAGTATGTTCGCTCCACAGTCTTTGTGGCGCCCTCAACTGCATTGATTCCTCCCAACAATATGTACAACGTGGCCAATATCAATACGGCTATTGATGACACACACACGGCCTTTCATTTCATCGCTTGGGGCTCTTCAGAAACAACACCGGACACAGACAATTGGCGTCGTTTTTTAAGCACACAAGTTCACATTGATTTGGATGAGCATTTCAATCCAATTCGCACCGTTGACAATCATTTTTTGCAAGACCGCGACTCGATGAAGTCAGGCAACTTCAGCGGCATCAAAGGCATCCCTAACCAAGACATGGCCATGTGGATCACCATGGGCCCCATTGCCGATCGATCCCAAGACAAACTGGGCGCCAGTGACATGGCGGTCGTTGAGTTTCGCAAACAAATGATCGATGCTGCAAAACGCTTTTCAAAAGGGGAACCCCCCATTGGTGTGGGTGAGCTCAAAATCCCTTCAACCGTTTGCGCTTATCAAGCCATCATTTCCAAAGAACTTGACTGGCGTGAGTTTTCCGCCTCGCCCGTGTGAACATACGCTTAACACCTGTTTAACAAACCCTCATCAACAGAGTCAAGCGCTATAAGCACAGGGCCCCATTCAATCTTTTACAACAATCCCCTCATCGGATCAGTTACAAGTCGATTGGTGTGATTGGATCTGAGAAAGAATCGTTCCTATCGTATGTACCAATTCTTTATGTTCAGAGATTGAAATAATCTAATGAAGTTGCTCGAATGCAATCTTTTGGGCATTTCAACGAAAACTGAAATGCCAGACAAGTCTTTAAAAAAGGTCTTCGCAATATGAAATTGAAATTTCTAATCCAACTTGCTTTGTTTTCTATCTTGGGACTGGCTCAGGCCCAAGACTACCCCAGCAAACCCGTCAAATTTCTGGTGGGCTATGTGGCGGGCGGCAGTCCTGATTTTGTGGCCCGAGCCTTGGCTCAAAAGCTTTCAGACATTTTGAATCAACCTTTTTTGGTTGAAAACAAACCTGGTGGAGGCGGCATCACGGCCACTGCACAACTGGTGAAAATGCCGGCAGATGGTTACACTTTGCTACTGGGGGATACCTCACAACTGGGCATCGCACCCTACATCTTTAAATCCCTTCCCTACGACACATTGAAAGATTTGACATCCATTGCTGGCCTGACTTCAGAGCCATTGATGATCGTCTCCAATGCAAAATCAAACATTAAAACACTGAACGATCTGCTACAAGGTGCAAAGTCCAATCCCAACAAGTTCAACTACGGCTCTTCAGGTGTTGGCAGCATTCACCATATCGCCATGGAGGCCTTCAAAGCGGATGCTGGCGTAGAGATCACACACATTCCATATAAGGGCAGCGGACAATCTGTTCCGGCCATTCTCTCTGGGGATGTGACCATTTTGGTCACTGCATTCACGGCCTCAGCGCCTCATATCAAGGCCAATTCTCTCAATTTATTGGCGGTGACTTCTGGAAAACGCTGGTCTCGTTATCCTGACACGCCTGCTATTTCTGAGATCATCAAGGATTTTGATTTTGCTGCTGAAACCGGCGTCTTGGCACCAGCGGGCGTGTCACCGGCCATCGTCCAAAAACTCACCGTGGCCATCAAACAAGCCACCGAAAGTCCAGACTTCATCAATAAGTTCAAAGAAACCGCCTTCTCAATTGGCTACATGAACCCCAATGAATACACCGAACAAATCAAGAAAAACCTAAAGAAATATGAAAGAGCGGTAGCTCTTTCAAAAATTCAAGCTGAATAAGAGTACCTAGTTCATACTGATGAATCTCAAACAAGCAATGCCTTATGCTCACCCGTGAACAAAATGACTTACTGACTCGGGTTGGGCCAGATGCGGCCATGGGCCAATTGCTCAGGTCTTATTGGATGCCTATTGCTGGCACCTCTGAATTTGACAGTATCCAAAGTAAATCCCTTAAAATTTTAGGCGAAGAATTGGTACTGTACAAAGACTTGTCCGGGCATTTTGGACTGGTGGACCGCAACTGTGTCCACAGAAGAGCTGATTTGAGCGCTGGCATGGTTGAGGTGAACGGCATTCGTTGCCATTACCACGGCTGGCTTTTCAGTGCAAACGGGGATTGTCTGGAGCAACCCTTTGAAGATACGGCACACCCAGAGATCAACAGCAAATCAAAAATCAAGATCAAGTCCTACCCCACCCAGGTAAAATCAGGTCTCATTTGGGCCTATTTGGGTCAAACCCCAGTCCCTCAGCTTCCCGACTGGGAACCTTTTTCGTGGAAAGACGGCTTTGTTCAAGTTGTGATCTCAAGCGTACCTTGCAATTGGTTTCAATGCCAAGAGAACTCGATTGATCCCATCCATTTTGAATGGATGCATGAAAA
>CAIPFK010000230.1 GCA_903864315.1 uncultured Burkholderiales bacterium
AGAAAAATAGATGCGTCGTCCAATGCATTTTCAATGGCTGAGATGATGGCCGCTGCCGCAGGAATGGTTCCGCCTTCACCCGCGCCTTTCACGCCAAGTGGATTGAGTGGAGAGGGCGTTTCTAGGTGGACAATGGAAACCCTTGGAACATCTTCAGATGCTGGCAATAAATACTCACCAAAATTGGTCGTGATCGGTTGTCCCTGTTCGTCGTAGCGCATCCACTCCAACGTCGCATTGCCAATGCCATGGGCAACAGCACCTTGAACTTGACCATCCACGATCAGCGGATTGATGAGTTTGCCTGAATCATGGCCCATGACATAGTTCAATATCTGAATTTGTCCAGTCTCAACATCTACTTCCAACTCAACCACAGCCGTGCCGTTGCAGTATGCCGCTTGCGTGGGTAGAAAATATTGAGTGTCTTCCAATCCATTGGTGACCCCTTTGGGAAAAGAAAACCCGGGAATACCTTGTGACACCCGCGCCAATTCAGAAAAAGTTTTACTCTTGCTGGGTTGATCAACAACGTAAACAATTCCATCGGCCATATCGAGTTGTGAAACTTCGCATTGCAGCAAAAAAGCAGCAAGTGAAAAAACCTTGGACCTGACGTTTTGGGCAGCAAGAAAAACAGAGTTTCCTGTGGTGACTGTAATCCTGCAGGCGAATGTACCGATGCCCATGGAGATGGCATTGGTGTCAGCTGCGATCACGTCAATCAAGGATAGATCAATGCCCAACTGATCAGCACAAATTTGCATAAAGGTGGTTTTGTGACCTTGTCCCTGAGCGGCGGCAGCGGTCAAAATGGTGACTCTGCCATTTTGTTGAATCCTGACGGTTGCACCTTCAAAGGGACCCAGTCCTGTACCTTCCACAAAATTGGCAATGCCAATGCCGATGTGTCGGCCTTCCAGTTTTGCTTTTTCTTGTCTTGAGGCAAAGGTGTCGTAGTTGGCCTTTTGCAAAGCCAAAGTCTGACATTGGGGGTAATTGCCACTGTCGTAAATCATGGCCTTACCGTCTCTATAAATAAAGCCGACGTTGTAAGGCATTTGTTCAGGCTGGATAAAGTTGATTTGTCGAATATTCGCTCTGTCCATTGACAAGACATTTGCCGCTTTGTCTAAAATTCGCTCCATGGCAAAAACTGCCTGAGGCCTTCCTGCACCACGCACAGGAGAGGTCGGCCCTTTATTGGTGAACACCATTTTCAAGTCAACATCCATCGCCGGCACCACATAGGGGCCTGGTGTGGTGGTGACTCCAATGTATGGAAGTATCACACCCCACTGCAAATAAGCTCCATTGTCATGGGTCATTTGCAATTTGATACCCAAGATCTTTCCCTCCTGGGTGAGAGCAAGTGCAATATTCCAATATTGCTCGCGTTCTTGAGAGCCACTTAAAAAATGCTCTCTCCTGTCCTCAATCCATTTCACAGGTCGATTCAAGTCACAAGCGGCAATGGCAACCAATGCTTCTTCAGGATAAAAAATGGCTTTTGGGCCAAAACCACCTCCCACATCATTCATGATAATCCTGATTTTTTCAGGATCCCAGTCCAACATGTCGATGAGGGTTTTCTTCTCCAAATGAGGCGCCTGTCCTGCAGACCAAATGGTCAGTTGCGATGTGGCTTTGTGAAACTCGGCGACATACCCACGTGTCTCCATCGGATGGGCTGAGCCTCGATTTTGTGAAAAAATATCTTGAACAATAACAGCCGATGAAGAAAAGGCCTTGTCAATATCACCGTAAGACAATGGAAGTGTGGCAATGAGATTGTCTTTTGCTGTTGTGTGAGATAGGGGGGAATTTTCTTTCAAAGCATCCAGACAGTCTGAGGTCGCGTCCAAAATCTCATAGTCCACTTCAATCAATGAACAGGCATCCTCAGCAATGTACCGGCTATCGGCAACCACAAATGCCACGGGCTCACCCACGTAACACACCTCTGATGAGGCCAAAATTTCTTGTGTCATCACAAGTGTGATTGCCGCATTGGGGGTATTGAGGGGCAGTCGTTTTTGAGCAGATGGTGGAAGATCTTTGTGCAGATAAATAGCATGCACTCCAGGCAATTGAGAGGCTTGAATCGTATCGATGTTGATGATTTTTGCGTGAGCGTGGGGACTGCGCAAGACACCAGAGAACAAGGTGTTTTCAAGCTTGATGTCGTCGACAAACTGACCAAGACCTTTGAGCAAAGCTGTGTCTTCAGTCCTGAGGGTTCTCGATCCAATGTAGGCCTGCTTGGTGAGAAGTTTGGAGTCTATGATGTCCATTGAATATTCTTTGGTTTATTTGGCAGAATGTATCAATTTGGCTTTGAGTCTTGACGCCGCAAGAATGGCGGCATCGACGATCGGCTGATATCCTGTGCAACGGCACAAATTACCCGAAATTGCACTCTTGACCTGAGCTTCTGTTGGGGACAGATTTTCACTGAGCAATTCCGTCAAGGTGGTCAGCATGCCAGGCGTACAAAATCCGCATTGAAGAGCATGGCATTCTGTAAACGCTTGTTGGAGTTCAGATAAAGTTCCGTCATCATTGCTCAGCCCTTCAATCGTGGTGATTCCATGGCCATTGGCTTGAACGGCCAACAAAAGGCATGAACGAACTGATTTGGAATTCAAAAGGACAGTACAGGCTCCGCATACACCATGTTCACAGCCATAGTGCGTACCGGTTAATCCGAGATCGTTGCGCAGGAAGTCCCCCAAGGTACAGCGACTGTCCACCTCCCGCTCGTACGTTTGATGATTGACAGAGACCTTAATGTGTATTTTGTCCATGATGGGTGTTGTTTGCTCTTTGAAAAGCGAGTTCAATGGCTCTTTGGGTGTAAACTTTTGCAAGATGCCGGCGGTATTCGCTGCTGTTGTGCGCATCTTCCATGATGTCCTCAATGGAATCAATGCACTGGGCAGCAACATCGATTGCATGTTGATCAGCCCTCATGCCAATCAATGTCGACTCGGCGACTTTTAGACGACAGGGTGCAAAAGAAATTCCACAAATAGAAATGGCCAGTTTTGTGATTTCTTGGTTTTCATTGACTGTGACAAGAACGGCAACTCCAACGATGGCATAGTCGCCGTGTCTTCGAGAATATTCTAAAAATGCCCAACCATGTCCTACGGGCCAAGGCTTGAAATGAGTCCCCAGTAGCAGTTCAGTGTCTAGCATAGCCGGCGTCATGTACATGGACGTCCAATCCTCTATCCCAATGCTTCTTCGACCATTCGGGCCGATGACATCGATCGTGCCATCTAGAGCAGAGATAAAGCAAGGCTGTTCTGAGGAAGGATCGAGATGACACAAACTTCCGCCCAGGGTTCCTCGGTTGCGGATTTGTCGGTGACTCACCAAATCGTAAGCATCGCAGATGATGGGTGCTGCATATTTGACCAAACTTGAAGTGTGTATGTCGTGTTGTCTGGTCATCGCACCAATGTGAATGGTTTGATCGCGTTGTTCAATTCCTGAAAGTTCTTCTATTTGATTCAGATCAATGATGTTGCTGGGCATCATGAACCTGAAATTCATCATTGGCATGAGGGATTGTCCACCGGCCAAGATTTTTGGATTTTCTAGCTCAGCCAAAAGATGAAGCGCCTCCTCAACAGAGGAGGGCGCATGGTACTTGAATGGGGCTGGTTTCATAAATGAAAGTCAAGTTCGAAGGTTTAAACGCCAAAGACATGTATGCAACATGCACCGTGATCAAAACCTGCGGTGCCACCACCAGTGACATGTGTTAGTCCAATCTTTGCATTTTCAACTTGCCTTTTGCCACTCCTGCCTTGAAGTTGACGGACGATTTCAACGATTTGAGCAACACCGCTGGCTCCAACGGGATGACCTTTTGAAAGCATGCCACCACTCGGATTGACAACGATTTTCCCACCCAATGATGTTGTTCCATCATTGATGAGTTTGACACCGTCCCCAGGTTTACACAAACCCAAGGCCTCATAGTAGAGTAATTCGGCAATTGAAAATGCGTCGTGACACTCCAAGACGTCAAGATCTTCTGGACCGAGGCCGATTTCTTCATAAAGTTCAGTCACACACCTGACGGTAATTTCCGGAACCTTCAACTCTCTAAAGCCACTCATGTATTTGCCAGATGCCAGGTGTGAGCCAATGACTTTGACTGGTTTTGTCACATGACGGTTGGCAATATCGCTTGGGCCAATGACAACAGCGGCAGCGCCGTCGCCTGTTGGGCAACACTGTAATAGTGTGATAGGGTCGGCTACTTTGCGAGAAGCCAGGACCTCTTCAACCGTTGTTGTGGTTCTGAATTGTGCGCCGGGGTTGAGTGCACCGTGATTTCTAGATTTCACAGTCACTTTGGCCAAATCTGTCACCGTATGCCCATAATCATGCAAATATCTCTGAGCTCGCATTGCATAAAGGCCCGGCATGATCATTCCATTGCTCACTTCAATATCTTCTTTGTCCAAAGGAATGGTGCCCCCCCCAAGACTTGAGAGCTTTTCAACGCCAATGACCAACGCGTAATCAATCATTCCGCTGGCAACTGCAATCCAGGCCTCTCTAAAGGCTGTTGCACTTGAAGAGCATGCATTTTCTGCATTGACAATTGGAATACCGCTAAGACCACAATCGCGAGCAATTCTTTGACCCGACATCATGCCAGACATGGCAGAGCCACAATAAAGAGCTTGAATATTTTGTCTCTCGACGCCAGAGTCTTTCAATGCTTCAACGACAGCAGGCCGAGCAAGACTTGACAACGAGAGTTGGGGAAATTTTCCAAAAGGGATGATGCTACTGCCGTAAACGGAGACATCTCTAAATGAACTGTGACTCATCATTTATCCTTTGCTAGATTTGAAAAAGTATTGATACTGAGTAGGCTGGCCTTCAATTTTTGCGCACTCTTTGACCTCGATGTGGACCTTTGCGTCAACCTTCCAATGCTCTGGTTCGGTGTCTTCTAGTTTGCCAAAAATTCGAACGCCTTCAGGTAAATCGACGTAGCCAATTCCATATGGAACTTTCCACTGTTTTGGAGCGATATGGATAAAGCTATAACTGTACAAATTGCCTTCGGTCGAGAGAGGAATTTTCTCCACAGACTCGGAAAGACAAAACAAACACATGGTGTTGACAGGAAAAAACTTGGCATTGCAACTCTTGCAGTGCATACCTAGTAATTTGTAGTCAAGGTCTTGGGTGCTGACCTCGTCTTCGCCAACGAGGCGACCTTCGTGGGGAAGAAATTGTTCAATTTGTGACATGTTGTATGACTCCCAAATAATGAGTGTTTAATTGGTTTTTTTAGAAAACAGACTTTTGATCCAATTGAGGAAAACTCTCCACAGAAGATTTCCGCCTGACAGTGGTGTGCTGGTCGCTGCAGGTGTTACGTTGTCTGTGCTTGAGTTGGGCGCGGATTCACTTGGATGAGCTACTTGTGAAGACGATGGAGAGTTACTTTGAGCGCTATCAGTGGTGATGATTTTGGATAAATTTCCCGCAAAGTCGTTGATCAACTGTTGTGAGAGCGCTTGAATCATTCCCGCTCCTCGACCATATTGCGCAACCATCCCTGAGAGAGTCACATCAGAGACAATATCAACCAAGGTAAAGCCATCTGTTTCTTTCATTGAAACGGAAATGACCGCTTGAGCACCGCCACGGCCTTTCGTGTCTGTACCAGATGCGGAAATTTTGGCTGTTCCCAATATTTTGTCCATTTCAATGTAGCCAAATTTTCCTGAGAACCGAAATGATAATGGGCCAAGTTTCACATTGAAGGCGCCCTTGTAAAATCCTCCCTCGATGGGTTCTCCCAACTCAGCTCCTGGGAAACAGGGGGCTGAACGCTCGATGTCAGTCAAAACCAACCAAGCGACGTCTTGTGAAACAGGAATGTTGAAACTCGTTTTTATCGTCAATGCCATTTTTAAGCCTGTAGATTTGAAAAAAATAATTTG
This sequence comes from uncultured Burkholderiales bacterium, assembly GCA_903864315.1. Lineage (GTDB taxonomy): Bacteria > Pseudomonadota > Gammaproteobacteria > Burkholderiales > Burkholderiaceae_C > Limnohabitans. The sequence continues at coordinate 5,985 of CAIPFK010000230.1, forward strand.
AAATTAAATTATTTGAAATTTTTGCTGATTATAAAAATGAACGTCCGCCATCAGACACCATGCACTGACCGGTGATAAAGCCAGCTTCATCAGAGCAAAGAAACATTAGAGCATTGGCATGATCTTGAACTGTAGCCAAGCGGTGGATGGATTGCTGCTTAACAGCATTTGCGAAATATTCGTCATGGGCCGATGTCCTGTCGGATTCTGTTTTGGTAGTACCGGGCATTAAATTGTTCACAGTGATATTCCAGTCCCCTAACTCTCGAGCCATTGCTCGCGTAATGCCAATCATTGCTGATTTGGACGCAGAATAGTGTAGGTAATTCGGTTTTCCCGACAGGATGGTCGTGGATGATAAATTCACAATGCGACCCCAATTTCTTTTTTGCATATAGGGCACAACTTCTCTAGCACAAATAAATGCACCTGTAATATTGACATTGATGGCGTCATACCACTCGTTCATTGGAATTTCCCAAAAGGGGCCAATGGCCAAGTTTTTAAGCATTGCTGCATTGTTCACCAAGATGTCGATACGGCCACATTTCTCATGGACTTGAGCCACCATTTTTTGAACTGATTCTTGACTCCCAATATCAGCACTGATGGCAAATGTGTCATGACCTTTTTGATTGAGTTCTTGTTCAAGTTCTTTGGCCAATTCAAAGTTTCTTTGAACAATAATAGGCTTGGCGCCTTGCTCTGCCAAGTTGGTGACAAAGGATCGGCCTAAACCTTGCGCGCCACCGGTAACGATGACAACTCGATCTTTTAAGCTGGGGTAGTTCGCACTCATAATTTTTCCGTTGATTCAATTGACTATCTTAAGATGATTTACCATCTCGAACATGGGTGTTGGGCATGACATGGGAATTTCTGTTTTTAGCACTCAGTAAGCCATTTTCCAAATAATTGCTATCGGTGGCACGCTTTGCAGCATCATCCCACTCCTGTGTCCAGTCTCCCAAAGAATAACCAAACCAGGGCGATTGCTCTTTGATTTCTGGTAACCCGAGTTTTGTCCAAAGAGTTTTTGCATGCTCCATGAACTCTTTTTTCGGTAACGCAATCGGCGGCATTGCCCCCTTCATGGTTGCATCAATCAACAATGAAGAATCAAATTCAGTTCTATGTTCAGTTCTAGGTCCATGTCCCGGATCTCTAAACTTAACAATTTGGGTATCCAGCTCGGGATTGGAACGATAAGACATTGCCCAGAAAATCGAATCACCATCATCTGGATCGATGTCTTCATTGACTGCAATCACATACTTGCTACAAGATGCAATGAAAGAAGTTGCCCCGTGTAATGCCCTCCAAACTTCTGTACTGGGGGTGCCATTTTTCAATTGTATGATTGTGACTCTTCGTAAGTTGGTCAATGGCTCGTGAAGTGATACTTTCACCACACCTTGTATGCCCAGAGTTTTTTTCAAATGTGTTAAAAACATGGGCTCGTATGCGACCCGCTTGATGACACTGGACTCACTGGGAGTTACCTGGGAAATGATTGACGTGATGATTGGTTTTTGTTTTCTTGTGATTGCAGTGATCTGCATATTCATATTGAAGTCTTCAAGTGCGATATGCCCATGAGACTCACCAAATGGCCCTTCTGGTTCTAGAAATTCAGTATCGATATAGCCTTCAATGATGATTTCAGCATCGGCTGGTACCAGTAAGTCAACCGTCACCCCTTTGACAACATCAATCGCTTTTCCTTGAAGAGCTCCAGCAACCGATAACTCGTCAAGATCCGTTCTGAATTTCTGTGGCCCACAAAATGCCACTACAGGTGAGCATCCCAGGACAATGGCACAGGGCATTTTTTCTTTTCTCTCTCTGTACTTGAGCCAATGTGCATGACCGCCTGCACGAACAGCTGCAGACATCATGACACCCAAGCGATCGGATGCTTTTAGTCCAGCGCGATAAGTGCCCATATTTTGCACTCCAGAGTCTGGATCTTTGGTGATGACATTGGATGACGTCAGGTAGGGAGCTACATCAAAGCCTGGAGTTGAAATTGGAATTGGAAGAGCATCCATGCCTTTGTCTGCTCCATGTAAGTCATCTCCCTTTAAGACCACTTCTTGGCAAGGTGCTTGATTCACCAAATTCGGTGGTATCGGATGGTTAATGGCGTATTCCCAATGGGGTCCGATATCAGCGATATCTTTCACACCCATACCAATGCGATATATATCGCTGTTGGCCGAGAGTGCTCCAATCACGACTGGAATATCAAATTTCTTTCCCTTGCTATCAATGATGTTGGTGAAAAGAAATGCCTTTCTTTGACTTTCTTTGAGTCCACCACGAAATTGCCATCGGACCAAGGGATGCATTTCTGTATCTTTATTAATGGGTTCATCGATTCGAATCAATAAACCAGCTTCATCCAACTTTTGTAGATGCTCGTGCAAATCTTTGGCGCAATTGCTTTTAACGTCATTATTCATATTTTGTAATCTGTGGTCAGTTAATTTTAGAGTTGGTCTTTATTCAACCTTCACGATGCCAGTGTCAACCAATTTCTTGTTGTAATTGAGTTCTTGTTCCAATTGGGCGTTGAATTCTTGATGCGTAGAGCCAACAACTTGAAATCCACTTTGTTTGAATGCTTCTTGAACTTTTGCAGTATTGAGGGCCTCTATCAATGATTTCCTCAACTTATCTACGATTTCTGTGGGTACACCGGTTGGAATGACAAATCCAACCCAAGTGTTGTAGGTGAAATCTTTGAGCTCAGGTATGCCTGTTTCTTGTAGCGTGGGTACATTGGGCAATAATTCTGCTCTTTTGGCGCCTGTGACGGCCAATGCAATCACTTTACCGGCATCGACTTGTCCTTTTGCTGCAGCGACATCAGGCATGAGCAATGTAACTTGTCCTCCCAATAAACCCGTGAAAGCAGGTCCACTTGAGACATACGGCACTTGCAAAGCCCTTATGCCCAGTTTCATGAAAAAGCCTTCAGTTGAAAAATTCAAACTTGTACCGGCTCCACCACTTCCGTAGGATATTTTTTCCGGATTGGCTTTCGCGTAGGCCACAAATTCTTTCAAATTACGCGCTGGCACTGAAGGGTGCATCAAAAGTACGGTGGGTATATTGACTGCACATGTGAGCAAGGTGATGTCCTTTTGCGAGTCATAACCCAATTTGGGGTCAATGATGGGTGCTATGGTCATGGATGCTGGGGATACTGCAGCGAAGGTATAGCCATCTTTAGGAGACCTCAGCATTGACTGGATCCCAATTTTTTGATTTGCTCCTGGTCTATTTTCAACTATCAATTGTTGGCCCAAGATCCGACTTGCTTCGATCGAGACTATTCGAGCTGTCAAATCAACAGGTCCACCTGCAGCTGTAGGCACAATCAGAGTAATTGGTTTTGTTGGGTATTGAGTCGCGCTATTTGCCATACTGACGATAAAGAATGGAATTAGTATGATGCTGCGAATTAATTCAAATTTATTCATTTGGTGTCCAATTGATCGATGATTGCCATTAAATTTCATTAAACGGAATTTAAATCCATTTTTATAATTTTATGGAATGTGTGTGGTTTGCAGGTAATGGTTTACCCTGACATTGAATGTAAAGACGAGCAATAACATCAATAATTGACAGTGGAAAACTGCAAACGCAAGAACTTAAGAATTAAAGGTTCGTTTGTTTGGATAATAAGCTTGTAGTTTTGATGCAAGTGGTTCAGCACAGGGTTGCATCCAAGAGGTATGGCCGTTTTCACACAATCTGGAAATCGAACTCTCTAGTTTCGCTCACTTGTCTAGAGCCTGGGAAGGTAGGTGAATTATGGTGATCATTCCACAGGGATAACCTGAAATAATTTGGATTTTAAGCGTATTAAACTATTGAAAAAACCAATACTTGCTACAAAACTTGCAAATGCAATTGAATAAAGAAAGCCATTTTCTGGAAATATACTGATGGAAAATATTGCAAGTGCTGCCCCCACTGTTGTACCTATTAACCTAGACATTGACATCATGCCGCTGGCCGATCCTCCTCTTTCGCGTGGACCTGACGTTAAAAGTAAAAAATTATTTGGGGTTTGAAAAAAACCAAACCCAATTCCACAAAATGTCAGGCAAAGCCCAATAGAAATATTATTTGAATCAAATGGCATTAAATACAATGAAAAAAGAGCAAGGCTTAAAATTCCCATTCCGATTGAACAGAGAATACCGGGATCTATTTTCTCATTCAATCTTCCAGCAATTGGTGCGATAAATACGATGATGAGTGGCCATGGAGTCATCAATATTCCAATGATCGCTGAGCTCCGATGGAACTGATTACCTAACAGAAAAGGTAATGAAACGTATGCTAGGGTTTGTGCGCAATAAGCGAAAATTGAAGTAGTCACCGACAGAGAAAAAATACGAATTTTAAAAAGATCGATGGGGATAAGAGGCGATACACATTTTTTTTCATGATTTAATAATAAAAAGAATGTGAACAGAGCAATAGTTAACTCTATCCAAGGCGTGAAATTTAAACTTGGATCCCCACTTCCTATATTTCCTAAGCCAATGATGAAGAGTGAAATGGCTACACCACTATAGAACATTCCTCGTAGATCAAAGTCTCTTTTTGTGGTTATATTGCTGGGAAGATTGAAATACGCGATTATTGAAATGATGATTCCTAATGGAATATTGATACCAAAAAACCACCGCCAATTACTAAGTTCAAGAATAAGTGAAGCTATTGAAGGTCCGGCACTGGTAGAAATTGCAACTGTCAGCCCAAGCAATGCAATTCCTCGGCTGGTTAACTTTACGGGAAATACAGATCTAATCAGGGCTGGTCCCATAGTTGCCAGACCACCGCCTCCTAGACCTTGCAGAATTCGAGCAAGAACCAATTGCATAATTGTGTCGGCTTCAAAGCAAGCCAGTGACCCAATAATAAAAATGCACATCCCAGCTAAAAAAATCTTTTTATAACCGATTAATTCACCAATTGCAGCCAGCGGTAAAATCGTGATGGCCAGTACTAGCTGATAAGCATTAACAACCCAAATTGCATCTGACGCTGAAGTGATTAATTCGCGTGAAATTACTGGAAGGGCAATATTTGCGATCGAAGCATCTAAATTGGATAGAAAAGTACCCATTAAAATAGCCAAGACAGCCCAATGCCTTTGATTCGCGGGTAATTCTTTATCATTCATTTATTCAATCGTCAGAAAATTCAATATATCAATATTTATGTGCAGGGAATAATAA
>CAIPFK010000231.1 GCA_903864315.1 uncultured Burkholderiales bacterium
CCCCAATTTCGGTCGCCAGTCTGGCATGGTCAACGGCAGAAGGCGGTTTTTTGGTCGTTTGCCCATCGAGGTCAATGGGGGTGGAGCGGGTTTGGTGGAGTACCTGGAGGTGGCCAGCAAAAAGGCTCAAATCGAGGTGCTCTACAGTACCCGAACCGTGTCTTTGATCTACGAAGACGGTCATGTCAAAGGTGTGAACGCTTTGAAGGACGGTGTCCCTGTTGAGTTTCGCGCGGCAAGCGTGGTGTTGGCCTGTGGAGGCTTTGAGGCCAACCCAGAGATGCGCACACGCTACTTGGGTCCAGGCTGGGAGTTGGCCAAAGTGCGTGGCTCCAGGTTCAATCAAGGCGATGGTCTCAAGATGGCCTTGGACATTGGCGCGGCCCCCTATGGCAACTGGTCGGGTTGTCATGCCACGGGCTGGGACAGAAATGCTCCTGAATTTGGAGATGTGAGTGTGGGCGATAAGTTCCAAAAGCACAGCTACATTTTTGGCCTGCTCATCAACGCCGAAGGCAAGCGTTTTGTGGATGAAGGTTTTGATTTCCATTCTTTCACCTATGCCAAATACGGCGGTGAGGTGCTCAAGCAAACTGGCCAATTCGCTTGGCAAGTGTTTGACTCCAAAGTCAAAGACAAATTGAGAAATGAGTACCGCATCAAATTCGTCACCAAAGTTTCTGCCAACACTCTCGAAGAGTTGGCGGAAAAACTCGAAGGGGTGGACCCCAAACAGTTCTTGAAAACAGCCAAGGAATTCAACGCCAACATCAACACCGACATTCCCTTTGATCACACGGTCAAAGATGGCCGATCAACCAAGGATGGTGTCATGCCTCCCAAAACCAATTGGGCTCAAGCGCTGGATACGCCACCCTTTGATGCGTATCAAACCACGTGCGGCATCACCTTCACCTTTGGAGGCTTGCGCACACAACCCGACAGAGGTCAGGTGGTGGATGTGCATCTCAAACCCATTCCTGGGCTTTATTGCGCTGGCGAGATGGTGGGGGGAATCTTTTATTTCAATTACCCATCTGGCACGGGATTGGTCTCTGGCGCGGTGTTTGGTCGCATTGCCGGCACCAGTGCAGGTCAAGACGCCGTGGCCAAGCGAGGCACGTGAGGATGGCTCGCACGCCACTGGTGTCTGGGTTGAGCGAGCACTGGGGGCAACCCCGTGCCCAGGGTCGTCCTCGCCGTGGATGAGCAGGCCCAAGACCGCGTTGGTGTCATGGCCCAGGACGCCCCCGCCAACAAAGGACAGTCATTGGCGCAACGTGCCTATGAAGCGATTCGCCAAGCCATTCGCAGTCGCAGGTTCCGTTCGGGGGACCGATTGGTTGAGAGTGAGCTCGCTCAAATGTTGGGTTTGTCCAGAACACCCATTCGTGAAGCACTCTTGAGACTACAAGCTCAGGGCTTGGCCGAGCAGCATGCGCACCGAGGGTTTTCTGTGATCGAGTTCGATCATGCGATGCTCTTGGAGCTTTATCAAATGCGCGAGGCCTTGGAGGGCACCGCAGCGCGACTCGCCGCCAAAGGCGCCGACGAGGCGCAATTGTCTTGGCTGCGTTCCTTGCACACCGAGTATGCAGAGCTCATCGATTCTGGAAATGCCAGCGAGCTGGCTCTGAAAAATCGACAGTTTCACGAAGCTTTGATTTTGTGTGCTCACAACCGTTTTTTAATTCGGATCATGGAGCCACTTCAAGATGCTTTGGGACTGCTGGGTGAGTCCAACTTGTCCGATCCTGCTCGTGCGCGGGAAAACATCACCGATCATGAAAGCATTTTGCTGGCCCTGGAGGCGGGGGATGCGGAACGTGCACAAGCTGCTGCGGTGCAGCATGTGCGACGCGCCTACAGTGCGCGCATGCGCAGGCTCTTTGATGTCAGCGGTAAATAAGAGTTTTAGAACGCATCAAGCGCGATGAGGGTCAGCGTATTTTTTCTCGAGTGCATCGAACTCATTTTTACTCACCAGTTGTTGGCGCTCATTGAAGGTGGCAACCAAGCCACTGGATTCGTCCAAACGGCCGTTGGCTTTGAGCGCGCCCAATGCGTTTTGCATGCCCTTGACCGATCCTTGCAGTGAGGCATTTGCATAAAGCACCATGCCAAAACCCATTCTCGTGAAGTCGCTCGCATCCAAAGTGGGGGTCTTGCCGCCAATCACAATGTTGACGACTTGAGGGGTGGAGAGGCGCTTGGGGATTTCTTGAATTTCATGGGTTGACTCGGGTGCTTCAACAAACAACACATCGGCCCCAGCTTCTTGGTAAGCATGGGCTCGGTCTATCGCCGCTTCAAAGCCCTCCACCGCTCTTGCATCCGTGCGAGCAATGATGAGGAAGTCATCGTGGCGTCTGGCGTCAACGGCGGCCTTGATTTTGCCCACCATCTCAGCGCAACTGATCACGCCCTTGTCGTTGAAGTGACCACATTTCTTGGGGTTGATTTGATCTTCGAGTTGAATGGCATTGGCACCAGCAGCCTCTAAAACTTTGATGGTGTGAATGACGTTGAGTGCATTGCCAAATCCTGTGTCCGCATCCACGATCAAGGGCAACTCCACCGCTTGAGAGATGGCCTGAGTGTGAGCCGCGATGTCATTCAAGCTGATGAAGCCCAAGTCGGGCATGGCGTAAAAGGTATTGGTGAGACCTGCCCCACTCAAATACACGGCCTCAAAGCCGAGCGAGTGAATCACGCGCGCGGTCAACGCGTTGGCCGCCCCTGGGACCATGAGGCCATTTTTTTGTTGTAAACGGTTTTTTAAACGGGTTCCTAAAGGTGTGCTCATTCGTCTGTCATCCCTGTTAATTTGACCACCGATTGTAGTCGGCCTCGCTCTTGGGTCACGAACTCTTCAAAGGACGCTTGCGTTCCCCCAATGGGTTCAATGGCCACGTTTTTGAGCCGCTCGGAGATGCTTGGATTTTTCATGGCCGCGTCGATGGCGCTGGCCATGCTTTGGATGATGGCCTGAGGTGTGCCTCTGGGGGCATGCAAACCCGCCCAGTGCGCAATTTGAATGTCGGTGTAGCCCAATTCATAGGCCGTGGTCACGTCCGGCAACTGGCTCAGGCGATGTGTCCAGGTCGTGGCCAAAGCTCTC
>CAIPFK010000232.1 GCA_903864315.1 uncultured Burkholderiales bacterium
ATCAAAGCCGTGTAGATTTCTGCCCGTGGGCAAAATCTCCGGCTTGTGAATGATGTCACCCCCTGGTGCGGGTCGGATGTATTTGGCGTCAAGCGCTCTCAAGATGCCGTTGAGCTCTGAGTTTTCATTGAGCAATTTGCTGGCATTCAAGAGCTTGTCAATCTTGGCGCGGTTGATCTCATCGGCGGGTAATTTTGCGAGTTTCAACACTTTGTCTGCGCCCACCATCTCTGACAAGGCCTGGATGGCCTCAATGGGCAGGTCGCGCTCAAAACTGGCTTCTGCCATGATTTTTAAAAACTCAAGCTTTTCTTCCCCTGTAGAGGCTTGACCCAAGACATGCAAGCCGTTGGGAATGAGCGAGTATTCGAGTTCCAAAATTTTGCGCATCAGTTTTTGTATGTGCTCATCGGCCGATTCAAGACTGTGTGGTCCAAGCGTTTGTGTCTCATCAATCCACAGTGGCTTGGCCGCCAACAAATCCAAATCGGCGGCCTGTGCCTGAATCATGAGGGCCAAGTCTTGTCTTTCTTGCAGTTGATCCAATTCCAACGATCTGTAACGCTCAAGACCTTCCTTTAAATCGAGCAGTCCCGTGTAAAGGCCTGACTCTGTCATGGGCGGGGTCAAGTAGCTGATCAAGGTGGCTCCTGATCGACGCTTGGCGATGGTGCCCTCGGAGGGGTTATTGGCGGCGTAGAGGTAGAAGTTGGGCATATCGGCAATCAAGCGGTCTGGCCAACACTGGGCAGTCAATCCATTTTGTTTTCCAGGCATGAACTCAAGTGCACCATGGGTTCCAAAGTGAAGTACGGCATTGCTTTTAAAGTCTTCGCGCAAATAGCGATAGAAAGCGGAGAAGGCGTGTGTCGGTGCAAAGCCCTTTTCAAATAAAAGTCGCATGGGGTCACCCTCATAACCGAATGAGGGTTGTATGGCAATCAAGGCATTGCCATACTGCTTGCCCAGCACAAAAATATGGGCGCCGTTGTTGAGTTGTTTGCCAGGAGCTGCTCCCCACTGCGCTTCAATTTCTTTGAGGTGTTTTTCACGTCGAACATGGTCCTGTGTGGGGATCAGGGTGTGGACGTTGGCGTCAGCACCATATTTTTTAGCATTGCCCTCTAAAATGTCTTGCTGCAATTGAGCCACATCGTTGGGCATGTCAATGTTGTAGCCCTCAGCTTTGAGCTTTAGCAAGACTTGGTAGACGGATTCAAAGACGGCGAGGTAGGCGGCTGTGCCAATGTTGCCAGCATTGGGTGGGAAATTGAAGAGAACCACCGTGACCTTTTTGTCTTCACGTTTGGTGCGCCGAAGCTCTACGAGTTTGGCCACCCGTTGAGACAGCATGGCCGTTCTCTCGGTGCAGGTGAACATGTCTTGTTCAACTTGATTTTTTGTGAATGTGCACCCTTTGTGGCATCCTTTGCAAGTCACCCCCTGAGCGCCAGGTCGACCTCCAAACACCATCGGTACCACCGCACCATCGAGCTCAGGGATGGCAATCATGATGGTGGATTCCACGGGCAGGAGCCCGCGATGAGAGTCGCCCCATTGATCAAGGGTTTGGAATTCGACCGGATGGGCCGCAATGTAGGGGACATCCAGACTCGCCAATATTTCTTCTGCGGCGTGAGCGTCGTTGTAGGCCGGTCCACCCACCAACGAGAATCCGGTGAGGGAGATGACGGCATCGACCACGACTTGACCGTCTTTGATGAAAAATTCCTTGATGGCGGGTCTCGCATCCAGTCCCGCTGCAAATGCGGGAATGACTTGCAAGCCTTGTACCTCAAGCGCGGCAATCACCGCATCGTAGTGCTCGGTGTTGTTGGCCAGTAAGTAGGAGCGCAACATGAGTACACCCACTCGTCCTTTGCGGTTGTCTTTGTTCACGACGTTGGGCAACGCACTTGATTTTTCGCCCAAACGCGGCTTCATCCTGGGGTGATAGACCCCCACTTCAGGATACTCAAAGGGTGTATCAAAGGTCAACTTGGAGAAGTACGATCGATTGCTTTCTTGTACTCCCACGCCATACCGTGATGCCAAGTACAGCACCATATTGAGCATGTTTTCCTCTGAGCCGCCGAGCCAGTACTGTAGGCAAAGGAAGTATGCTCGCAAGTCTTGTGCAGTGCCTGGGATGAAGCGAAGAAGTTTGGGCACTCGCTTGAGCATTTTCATCTGACGCTCGCCTGAACTGCCGTCTTTTTTGCTGGTGTCGCCTTTGAGTTTTTTGATAAAAGCCATGGGTCCTGAGGCAGGTTTGCCCATGTCGAATTTCCCAATTTTGGTGAGTTTGACAACCTCTGCAGCGGAGATCGCACAGACCATCGCATCGCAATGATCTCGGCGCGCTTTGAGATCATCGATGATGGGCAAATATTGATCTTCGAGGAACAGCATTGCGACAAAAATAATATCGGATTGTTCAATATCGTGCTTGAGCTTTTCCAAGGTATGCGGGTCTTTGGTATATTCAGTTGCAGAATAAATTTTCAAACTGATCGATGGTGCAATCTTCTTCAAGGACTCAATGCTTCGTTTGACTGCAGTGTTCAAGTGCGTGTCCATGGTCACGAGGAGAACTCTCAATGCAGGGGACTTCAAATGCAGTGATTCTTGATGATTCATGTGCAAAACCGGTTTGTTTTAAGAATAGAATAGACGCAAACTGTAAACATATGTTGACATTAGAATGTGTTGACTGCATTTTACTAACAGGGTAAACCCTGAAACGTCTTGTTTTTTTAACTTTTTTTGATTTCCAATCAAGCCTGTTTTCTCCTCTGTCAGATAAGATTCAGCGAGGATGACCAAGGACGATTTCAAAGGGATGTTGATCTCGGGAGTCTTTGTCTCTTGAAAAAAGCATTCTCAAACTCGGTGTTGAGAAGACGGGAATGGATTTTTCGCCATGGTGAACCGTTTGAAAAAGACTTTGGGGTGGTGTTCATTGATTTTGATAGGTTTGGTTTTGATGATATTTTTTGCCCCTGACCTCGACCGCCATGACTTGGAGATGACCTATGCCCAGGCTCCCAGTCAATTCATCGAGGTCGAGGGTTTGCGCTTTCATTACCGTGATACGGGGGACAAGGGTGCCCCGGCCATCGTGATGCTTCATGGCTTTGGCTCTAGTCTTCACACCTGGGACGAATGGTCAACGGCGCTTGAGCAGGACCACCGTGTGATTCGACTCGATCTGCCCGGTTTTGGCCTCACAGGCGAGAGTCCTGACCACGATTACAGTGATGCGGCCGATGTGGAGCGTTTGTCCCACTTTTTGAGTGCCTTGGGGGTGACCAAGTGCCTGATGGTCGGTCACTCCATGGGGGGGCGAATTGCTTGGAATTTTGCCAGCACGTACCCTGATCATGTGGTGCGTTTGGTGCTCATGGCCCCCGACGGATTTCCCGTTCGTGGTCAAAAGTTGGGTGAAAAGCCCTATGACTTTGGTCGACTGGCCAATGTGATCCAGTATGTGTTACCAAAATTCCTGGTTAAAAAAAGCTTGGAGCCTGCGTTTTATAACGCCTCAGGCATCTCGGACGGTTTGCTCAATCGCTACAACGATTTGCTCAGGGCCCCCACTGTGCGCAGTGCAATTTTGGACCGCATGCGCCAGACGGTGAACTCCGACCCCGTTGAGCGCTTGCAGCGCATCACTGCGCCGACACTTTTATTGTGGGGTAAGAATGATCTGATGATCCCCAGCAGTAACAGCCAAGACTACCAAAAAGCACTGAGACACTCGCAAACGGTGATTTTGCCCAAAGCCAGTCATTTGCTGCAAGAAGAAAATCCCCAATTGGGCCTTGCCCATGTCTTAGAATTCGTGAATTCCCAAGTGCATTGAGGCCCTCATCCAAAGCACCTTTTGTTTCAACTGTGAATACACTCAAGAGCTCAATGTCATGAAATTTCTACAGCGCTGGCAGTCTTTGATCATTGCTTGCCTACTGAGCTTTGGGTTTGCAACGGGTGGTGCTTTGCTCACCAATTTGGACAGTTGGTATTTCAATCTAAATCAACCGAGTTGGAAGCCGCCAGATGCGGCTTTTGGTTTGATTTGGAGCTTGATTTTTTCGTTTTGTGCTGCTGCCGGATGGCTGTCTTGGAATTCAGCCAAGTTGCAACAAAGCAAATATGTTTATTTGTTGCTGTACATTCTCAGCGGAGTACTCAACGCAACTTGGAGCTTTCTCTATTTCCAATTGCATCGGCCAGATTGGGCATTGTGGGAATGTTTACCGTTGGGCCTTTCGGTTTTGGCTTTGATCATCTGTCAATGGAAAGACTCCAAATTGGCTTGCCTGTTGCTGGTGCCCTATTTCGTCTGGATCTGTGTAGCCGCTGCGTTGAATTGGCAAACGGTGATTTTGAATGGATTTTGAGAGAAACTCCACCCGTGGCGGAGCATGGCCGCACATGCATCAACTCCGCATGTTGGCTTACTGAATGATAAAACTCAGGGCGTAGGCCAGGGTAAAAAAACCACAAAATGTGACAAACAACCCACCGACAAAGAGCAGCGCTTTGTTGTCTACGAATTTTCTAACCTTATCCAATGTCATGAGTGAGTTCATTTGAAGTCCTTTGAAGTGCAACGATGGCAGCGCGAGAGTGGTTTAAACGCAGGGTGAAAAGGAAAGCGACATGTTGAAAAAAAACCTCATTTGGGCCCTGGGCTTCATCGCTTTTGTTGTTGCGATTTACAAATTGTGTTTTTTCATAGGTCTACCCCTGTATCCATACGGGATGGCGTTTTTCCTGATCCCAATCTTGGGGCTCATTCCGGTGTATCAATATTACGAAAGCAAGCAAATCAATGGATACAAGCAGCACCTCATCGCATCTGGGCGTTTCACTCTCGAACAACTCGATGCAATGACACCCCAAGAGATTGAAATGAGTTGGCGAGACAGTCGCAATGCCTCATGATCAAGCCCAGTTCAAGGTGATCGATGGCTGGATTGGGATCAGACAATTGAGCGCTTGAATTACTTGATTTGGCCAGGGTAATCTCTGCGCAAATTGCTTAAATGAAATTGATTGAAAATCCAAAACAAACATCCCACGACCCACATGATGAAGAGCAATGTTGTAGTGTGCATATTTTTTCCTTTGTTAAGTTGACACGGTTTAATTATCGCAAACTTTTGAAGTCAATGCGAGGCGCGCACGACGTGAGGGGGTTTTTTCATCAACGGAAGCATGGTGATCACAGTGATGGCCAACATCACAATTTCAATCGAGTACACAAAATCATAGCCCAAAGGAGCATGGTAGAACGTGTCAATCAAATCTCGGATCACTCCACCCGCAGCAATGGCCAATCCTGCCGCAGTGGCTTGTACGGCCCCCCAAGCTCCAAGGGCCAGACCACTTTGGCCTGGGGGTGCTAAATTCATGGTCGCCGTGAGGGTGCCGTGACCAAAGAGCCCGCCGCCAAAGCCAATGAACAATATTCCCAACGCAAACAGTGCGCTTGAATCCACCGCGGCAGATAGGATGACTGCCAAGAAGGCCGGAATGCCGCACAGCGCGCCAATGCTGGCCATTCGAAAGGGATCAAACCCTTTGCTCAGGATATTGGAGGCCAATGAAAACCCAAGCAGTCCTCCCAATGCAAGCGTGGCGGTGAGGGCGGTGGTCGTCCCCACGCTCAAATGCAAAATTTCTCCTCCATAGGGCTCGAGCAAGATGTCTTCCATGCTGAATGCCATGGTTCCAAGACCCACGGCAATCAAGCGTCTTATCGCTTGGCCTCCATGACAAAAACGAGTCCATGATTCCTGAAAAGTCTCACTCTTTTGCCGTTGGTGCAATGGCACCCTGACTCGGCTTTCTTGCTTCCAAAGTGCGATGACATTCAAGACGAGTGACAGCAGCGCAGACGCTTGCAACACTTGGATGAGACGCCCGGGGCTAAAGTCACTCAAAAAAGCTCCAAATCCCACGGCACTCACCATCATGCCCACGAGAAGCATCACATACATCAGGCCAACAACTTTGGGTCTGGACTCCTCGGGTGCCAAATCTGTGGCCAAGGCCAAACCAGCCGTCTGGGTTGTGTGCAGTCCTGCACCCACCAATAAAAATGCCACGCCTGCACCCAAATGACCGATCCACAATGGGGCCTGTGCGGCGTGTCCTTGACCCGAGAGAACCAGCAAGGCAAATGGCATCATGGCCAATCCACCAAACTGAACCAATGTGCCTCTCCAAATGAAGGGCACACGCTTCCATCCGAGCTCTGAATGGTGGGTATCCGAACTAAATCCGATGAGGGCTCGAAAAGGAGCCACGATGATGGGCATGGCAACCATGACCGAAACCCAGGATGCTGGAACGTGTAACTCAACAATCATCACGCGGTTGAGCGTACCAATGAGCAAAGCCAGAGCCATGCCCACAGAAACTTGAAATAAAGACAGTCTGAGCAGTCTTGATAAAGGCAAATCGGCCGAAGCCGCATCGGAAAAAGGTAAGAACTTTGTCCCACGTTGCAGCCATGAAAAAAGTATTCTTTGGCTGTAAGAACTCTTGGTCATTGTTGACGACAATTTGGATCCGATTCAAATCTATTGTTCTGTGAATGTCATTGCCAAATTACATTTTGAGAAATCACACACATGGATCAAACCCGTGGGATTTGATCCATGTGCAACCTGACAGCTATTTGGGAGCTGCCGGCGCAGAAACAGCAACTTTGTCTGCATTGCCATTGAGGAATGCTTTGACCCAAGTTGTGTTATTCAAAATAGCCAAATGCACCGAAAACGATGCAACGGCTACGGCCGCAATAATGAGTGGCACGCCCACGGAGGGCTTGACCACCAACCACATTTTTCCGTAAATCATTTGGGTTCCCCTTCTTATTATTTAAGCCATGGCGAATAGATATAAGCCAAAAGGTGAGCAAAGGCAGCAATCATTCCAAAGAATTGTGTTCCTTGGATCATGTGCCGATGAAGCTCTTCTGACTCGGCTTCGGTCAAACCCGTTGGCCAAACTTTATGGTCTGTCATTGGTTTTTCTCCTATCAAAGTACAAATACAGTGCTCTACCTGCACCAAGGTTTTCCATGGCC
>CAIPFK010000233.1 GCA_903864315.1 uncultured Burkholderiales bacterium
CAAAGCGGCCAACTCCTCCAAAGACAATGCTCAATGATTTTTTCTACACATTGAGAAAGGCGGGCTTGCCCGTCTCCATCAAGGAGTTTTTGACGCTGTTGGAGGCCTTGAAGCTCGGGCTCGTTGGCCCCAATGGACTGTTGCTCTTGCCTGCCAATGAATCTGAATCAGGGTCAACACCAGCAAAGCCCGCAGCAAAGCCCGCACCAAGGATTGCTAAGAGCAAACCTCCCCCCGCAGAGCAACCCCAAGCCCAGCTTGGCATGGAGGATTTTTATTTTTTGGCGCGCATGACGCTCATCAAAGACGAGAGAAATTTCGACAAATTTGATCGGGCCTTTCAAGCCTACTTCAAAGGCGTTGAACTCTTGACCCCCAGCAAGCCTGGGGCCCCCATGCAATGGCTCAAAGACGCTTTGGACAAGCTCTTGAGCCCTGAAGAGAAAGCCCGCGCTCCCAAGATGGACTGGGATGAGCTCATGAAAACCCTGGAAAAACGCCTTCAAGAGCAACAAGAGCGTCACGACGGCGGCAGCAAATGGATTGGCACGGGAGGCACCTCCCCCTTTGGCCATTCGGGCTTCAACCCCCAAGGCATTCGCATTGGGGGACAGGGTGGGCAACGCCGCGCGCTCAAGGTCTGGGAGCAACGTGCTTACCAAGACTATGACGACTCGCAAGCTCTGGGCACTCGCAACATCAAACTCGCTGTGCGGCGCTTGCGCCGTTTCGCGCGCGAGGGACAAGCGTTGGAGCTGGACTTGGAAGACACCATCCACAGCACCGCGGCCAATGCCGGCTTTTTGGACATCAAAATGGTCCCTGAAAAGCACAACCAAGTCAAAGTGCTCCTGTTGATGGACGTGGGTGGCTCCATGGATGACCATGTGCAGCGCGTCTCGGAGTTGTTCTCCGCGGTGAGTGCAGAGCTCAAGCATTTGGAGTTTTATTACTTTCACAACTGCGTTTATGACTTTTTGTGGAAGAACAATCGCCGACGATTTGCTGAAAAACACCCCACGTGGGACATCATTCGAAAATACAACAAGGACTACAAACTCATTTTTGTGGGAGACGCCACCATGAGTCCCTATGAAATCGTGCAGCCTGGTGGCAGCGTGGAGTACAACAACGAGGAGCCCGGCGCCGTGTGGCTCTCACGGCTGACCCAAGCGTTCCCCAAATCCGTCTGGATCAACCCCGAACCCCAAGGGGTTTGGGGTTACCGACAAAGCATCGATTTGATCTCTCAATTGATGTCCAAGCGCATGTTTGCCCTCACCCTCAATGGGCTCGAGCAAGCCATGCGCGAACTCAACCGCTGAGACCCGCGCAACATCCACCCTTGAGCGTTTAGAATGTCGGCTGACACAATGCATGGCAGGGTGTCCAGGCAAGCCCGGGCAGGTGTTGGCATTGAAACAGTTTCAAGGCAATGCACGCACCGCCTCGGTGCGTGCCCAAGACTCGCGCCTCTTCGTAGTTCAATGGATAGAACGCGGCCCTCCTAAGGCTGAAATGCAGGTTCGATTCCTGCCGGGGAGACCAAAGAAGGCGCTCTTGCCCAATGTCGATGCGTCTGGGAAGGCTGCTTCCAAGCCAGCCAAATTCACACGCCAAATTCACCAGCCGACCAAGAAGTGCAGCCTGCTGCGCTTGGGTTCAGCCAAGAATTTCTTTGCCCGTGATGTTGTATTTGAATTGATCTGGCGCGTAGGAGTCCAAGCGACCCAAATCATTTTCTGCAATGGGGTACATCAAAAAAGGCAATGGGTTTTTCTCACGCGTACCCGGCAACACCACATCGTGCGTGGTGTTCCAGCCCACCCAATTGCCCTCCCAGCCGCCAAATAAAGAGGCATACACGGGCTTGACCACAGGGTGATTGAGCTCTTTGATCCAAGAGGCCGTTTCTTGGCGCATGACCTTGGCCACATCGGCCGGGTCCATGGCCACCCAGCCTCGGCGGGGCAAATACACTTCGCTTCGACAGTGTTGTGCACCACTCAAATTGGCCGGATTGCCCGAGAGCTCCTTGTAGGAAAAACGAGACGGCACCAAGCGAAGACCATACACATCGCGTGCGGGCAAGCCCACCGAGCGGCATAGCCCGACAAACACCGCGTTGATGTCAGCGCATTTGCCACCCAAGTTGCCGGTCTCCAGCATCGTCTTGATATCCCCCTCACCGCAACCGAGCACCTTGGGTTCACGGTAGGTGTTTTTCACCACCCAGTCGAACAATGCGCGCACTTTTTCCTCTGAGCTGTGGGCCCCACGGGTGGCTTCAAGGGCTGTTTTTTTGACAATCCCGTCGGTGGGCAACCAACGCGTTGCACGGGTGTAGTGGGCCAACGTGGAGGCTGCCTCAGGCGTGAACGCCTGCGCCTGGGGAGAGGCGGCTTGGGGGCCTTGTAGGTCTGCCCACTGGGTTTGGCGATTCTTGGTTCGCACGCGCGTGGTCACTTGTACAAAGGGGTGTTCAGTCCCAGCGTCAAAGGTTGAGGACAGGATGTTTGCGCCCTCTTGCATGGTGCTGGCAATTACACTGCGTCCATTGCTTTGAAACTCATGGGTCAAGGTTTCTTGCCATGGCGTTTGAAGACTGGGCAGCGGCAACCACACGCGCGTGGCACCTTTGAGGTCTTGGATGTCCACACGGGTGGTCACCTCAAACGTGCGCCAATCGGCCACGACAGGGGCAAAGACGCGTGCATCTTGAGCGTTGGGGGCGGATGGTGCAAGGGAGGTTTGCGCCCAACTGCCCAGAGCGTGGGTCGTGAGGGCGCCCAGGACGCCGCCTTGAATGGCGTGTTTGAGCAAAGCTCGACGCTGTTGGATCATGAAATACTCCAATTTTTTTGATGTGAAACCCGTCGGCACATGCGAGAAGCACGGCTGGGAAGTGCCACAACACATCCAAGCCCAGCCTCAATGCCCCGAAGGCGGGTCGTTGGCGCAAAAAAGTGCGCCAATCAGTGGGTATTATCCTCGCACTTCAGCACTCGC
>CAIPFK010000234.1 GCA_903864315.1 uncultured Burkholderiales bacterium
CCCCACTCACATGTCTGCCATTTCCATCCAATCCGTCAGCAAGACCTATTCAACGCCCAAGGGCCCCTTCACGGCCTTGAACCGGGTGAGCTTTGAGATCGAGCAAGGCGAGTTCTTTGGACTCCTGGGCCCCAATGGCGCGGGCAAGACCACCTTGATCAGCATCTTGAGTGGTTTGTCCAAAGCGAGCTCGGGCGAGGTCTTGATCCAAGGCCACAATGTGAGAACCGATCCGGCCCAGGCCAGACGACAACTCGGTGTCGTGCCCCAAGAGTTGGTCTTTGACCCCTTCTTTTCGGTGGTCGAGGCCCTGCGTTTTCAGTCCGGTTACTTTGGCATCGATGACAATGCCGATTGGATCGATGAGTTGCTTGAGAATTTGGGGCTGAGCGACAAAGCCAACAGCAATATGCGTCAGCTCTCTGGCGGCATGAAGCGACGCGTTTTGGTGGCTCAAGCCTTGGTGCACAAACCGCCCGTGATCGTTTTGGACGAGCCCACGGCAGGCGTGGATGTGGAGTTGCGCCAAACGCTTTGGCAATTCATTGCCAAGCTCAACAAGCTCGGTCACACGGTGCTCTTGACCACCCATTATTTGGAGGAGGCCGAGGCCTTGTGTTCACGCATTGCCATGCTCAAAGCTGGGGAGGTGGTGGCCTTGAACACCACGAGTGAGCTCTTGAAGGCCTCATCGAGCAATGTGCTGCGGTTCAAATTGGACGGCGCCTTGCCGCCCGAGTTGCAAGCCTTGGCCAGGATCACAGGCCGCATCGTGCAGTTGCCCGCACACAATGCCCAACAGATCGAGCACTACTTGTCGATGTTGCGCCAAGCGCAATTGAACCCTGAGGACATTGAGGTGCGAAAGGCCGATTTGGAAGATGTCTTTTTGGACGTGATGAACAACAAACAAGGGGTGCCATCATGAAGGGCTGGAGAGCACTTTTTTACAAAGAAATATTGCGCTTTTGGAAGGTGAGCTTTCAAACGATTGCCGCTCCCGTGCTGAGCGCGGTGCTGTATTTGTTGATCTTTGGACACGTGTTGGAAGACCGCGTTCAGGTCTATGACCAATTGAAATACACGTCCTTCTTGTTGCCCGGTCTCATCATGATGAGTTTGTTGCAAAACGCATTTGCCAACAGCTCCTCGTCCATGGTGCAGAGCAAAATCATGGGCAACTTGGTCTTTATTTTGCTCTCTCCCTTGGGCCACTGGAGTTGGTTCAGTGCGTATGTTTTGTCGGCCATGGTGCGCGGTTTGGCGGTGGGCACCGGGGTGCTGGTGGTGACCTTGTATTTTGTGCCTTTGACCTTTGTGTACCCCTTGTGGATTTTGGTGTTTGCCCTTTTGGGGGCCGCCATGTTGGGCACCCTGGGGCTGATTGCGGGCCTGTGGGCGGAAAAGTTTGATCAGATGGCGGCCTTTCAAAACTTTGTCATCATGCCCATGACGTTTTTGAGCGGTGTGTTTTACTCGATCCATTCCTTGCCGCCCTTTTGGCAACGCTTGAGTCATTTGAACCCCTTCTTTTACATGATCGATGGGTTTCGGTTTGGCTTTTTTGGGGTGAGCGATGTCTCTCCTTGGCTCAGTTTCAGTTTGGTGTTCGGTGCCTTGGTGGCGGTGGCCAGTTTGGCGCTTTATTTGCTCAAGACGGGCTACAAAATCAGGGGCTAAAGAGCAAACGATTGCCTGTCGATAGACCCTTCCCCCGCCACGTTCATTTTTTACCGATTTGAAAGCATTCACCCCATGACCTCACAAGACCTCGAAGACCTGATCGCCCAAGGCCTGCTGTGCACCGCCATCTCGATTGAAGGAGACGGTCGCCATTGGTTTGCCACCATCGTCTCTCCCGAGTTCGAGGGCTTGCGCTCGATCAAAAGACATCAACTGGTCTACAAAACCTTAGGACAAAAGATGCACACCGATGAGGTGCATGCCTTGTCGATGAAGACCTTCACGCCCACTGAGTGGGCCCAAGAGCGCGACCAAAGCGCTGGAGCCTAAAGCACATGGACCAATTGATCATCAAAGGGGGCAAGACCCTGAGCGGCGAAGTGAGCATCTCTGGCGCCAAGAACGCGGCCCTGCCTGAGTTGTGTGCCGCCTTGTTGACGCGCGAAGAGGTGGTGCTGCACAACGTGCCCGATTTGCAAGACGTGGCCACCATGAAGAAATTGCTCAGCAACATGGGGGTCGCCATTCACACCACAGCCTCGGGAGACATCAGCTTGAAGGCGGTGGAGGGCTTAAAGCCCGAGGCGCCCTATGAGTTGGTCAAGACCATGCGTGCATCGGTTTTGGCGCTGGGGCCTTTGCTCTCTCGCTTTGGTGTCGCGCGCGTGTCCTTGCCTGGGGGCTGCGCCATTGGTTCTAGACCGGTGGATCAGCACATCAAAGGCTTGCAAGCCATGGGCGCCGACATCAAGGTCGAGCACGGCTACATGATTGCCTCCATCATGGGGGGCAAACGCCGACTCCATGGCGCGCGCATCACGACCGACATGGTGACGGTCACGGGCACCGAGAATTTGATGATGGCCGCGTCCTTGGCCGAGGGCGAGACGGTGCTGGAAAACGCGGCCCAAGAGCCCGAGATTCCTGATTTGGCCGACATGCTGAGCGCCATGGGCGCGCGCATTGAAGGGGCGGGCACGTCCAAGATTCGCATTCAAGGGGTTGAGGCGTTGCACGGTGTGCACCACCGTGTGGTGAGCGACAGGATTGAGGCGGGGACCTTCTTGTGCGCAGTGGCCTGCACAGGCGGCGACGTGTTTTTAAAGGGCGCCAACCCCCAGCATTTGGAGGCGGTGATTGAAAAACTCATCAGTGCAGGCGTCACCATCGAGGAGGCCCCAGGCGGCATTCGGGTGAAGGCACCCAAGGACCCCTTTGTGCACTTGAAGGCGCAAAGTTTCAGGACCACCGAGTACCCCGGTTTTCCAACCGACATGCAAGCGCAGTTCATGGTCTTGAATGCGGTCGCCAAAGGGCATGCTAAAGTCACGGAGACGATTTTTGAGAACCGCTTCATGCACGTGAATGAATTGGTGCGCTTGGGCGCTCAAATCGAGATCGACGGCAAAGTGGCCATGATTGAAGGCGTGCCCGAGCTCTCAGGCGCCGAGGTGATGGCCACCGACCTCAGGGCCTCGGCCAGTTTGGTGATGGCCGGTCTCGTCGCCAAAGGCGAAACACGGGTTCAGCGCATCTACCATTTGGACCGTGGCTACGAAAAAATGGAGTCCAAGCTGAGAGCGCTTGGGGCCGATATAGAAAGAGTGAAATGATTACATTGGCGCTGTCCAAGGGACGAATTTTCGATGAAACGATGCCCTTGTTGGCTCAAGCGGGGATCGAGGTTTTAGAAAACCCCGAGACGTCCAGAAAGCTCATCTTGACCACGAGCCAAGCGCACGTGCGCGTGGTCTTGGTGCGTGCCTCTGATGTGCCCACCTATGTGCAGTATGGGGGGGCCGACTTGGGCGTCACGGGACTGGACACCTTGATTGAGCACGGGGGGGCTGGACTCTATCAGCCCCTGGATTTAAAAATTGCCAAGTGCCGAATGAGTGTGGCCACGCGTGCCGATTTTGATTACGAGGCGGTGGTGCGGCAAGGTTCTCGCTTAAAAGTGGCGACCAAGTACGTCAACATTGCCAAGGATTTTTTTGCCAGCAAAGGCGTGCATGTGGATGTGGTGAAACTTTACGGCAGCATGGAGCTCGCGCCTTTGACGGGTTTGGTCGATGCCATTGTGGACTTGGTCTCAACGGGCAGCACCTTGAAGGCCAATCATTTGGTGGAGGTGGAGCACATCATGCCAATCAGCTCCAGACTCGTGGTCAACCAAGCGGCCTTGAAGCTCAAACAAGCGCACATCAAAGGGCTCATTGAAGCTTTTTCTAAAGCGGTTGAATCGCGCTAGAGCACGCAGATATTTTTTTGTCTCTTCGTCAAACACGTTTGATCCACCATGAAACTCACTCCCCTACGACTCTCTAGCACCCAAGACCATTTCGAGCGCGACTTTAAAGCGCGCCTGCATTGGTCTGCGGACACGGACGAGGCCATTGAAGTGCGCGTGCAGGGCATTTTGGCGCGAGTGAAAGCACAAGGGGACACGGCACTTCTTGACTACACGCGCGAGCTCGATGGCATCGATGCCAAGCGCATGAGCGAGTTGAGTTTGGGGCCTGAAGATTTTGAGGCGGCCTTCAAGGCCTTGCCAGCGGCTCAAAAAGAGGCGTTGCAGGCGGCCGCTGAGCGCGTGCGCCGCTACCACGAGGCCCAAAGAAAAGCCAGTGGTGAGAGCTGGAGTTTTAAAGACGAGGATGGCACCTTGCTTGGACAAAAGGTGACGGCCTTGGACCGTGTGGGCATTTATGTGCCCGGGGGCAAAGCGGCCTACCCATCAAGCGTCTTGATGAACGCCATTCCAGCGCACGTCGCCGGCGTGGGCGAGATCGTGATGGTGGTGCCCACACCGGGTGGCGAGAGAAACGCCTTGGTCTTGGCCGCCGCCCATGTGGCGGGCGTGCACCGCGCGTTCACGCTTGGCGGCGCGCAGGCTGTTGGGGCCTTGGCCTATGGGACCGAGACGGTGCCCAAGGTGGACAAAATCACGGGGCCAGGCAACGCCTATGTGGCGAGCGCCAAGCGACGCGTGTTTGGGACCGTGGGCATCGACATGATTGCAGGGCCGAGTGAGATTTTGGTCTTGGCCGATGGCACGACGCCCGCTGACTGGGTGGCCATGGATTTGTTTTCTCAAGCCGAGCACGATGAACTTGCGCAAAGCATTTTGCTCTGTCCGGATGAGGCCTACATTGAGCGTGTGCTGGCCGCCATGCAAAGACTGTTGCCCACCATGCCCAGAGCCCCCATCATTTTGAAATCCATCAACAACCGGGGTGCGTTGATTCACACGCGCAGCATGGAGGAGGCGTGTGAGATCAGCAACGCCATTGCACCGGAGCACTTGGAGATTTCCTCTCGCGATCCCCATGCTTGGGAGCCCCATTTGAAACACGCGGGGGCGATCTTTTTGGGGGCTTACACGAGCGAGTCTTTGGGGGATTATTGTGCGGGCCCCAACCACGTCTTGCCTACCTCAAGCACGGCGCGCTTTAGCTCGCCTTTGGGGGTGTATGATTTCCAAAAGCGCTCGAGCTTGATCGAAGTGAGTGCAATAGGTGCACAGCACTTGGGTCGCATTGCCAGCGTGCTCGCCCATGGCGAAGGC
>CAIPFK010000235.1 GCA_903864315.1 uncultured Burkholderiales bacterium
AGAACAGGCGAATCATCGCCGCGTTCATGCTTTGTCGTGTTGCTGGCAATGGCCTGGTGGAGTTCTGTGACGTCCATGGGCTTCATCTGCCCCCAAAGCCCCAAGTTTTGTTCGCCAAAACTGCCCTGAACTTCCAGCCCCAAGCGCTTGGCCAACTGCGCATTGTTGCCGTAGAGTGGGTGCGCATCCAGTGGCAAGTGGTAGGCCAGCACATTGATGTCATGGGCCAAGAGGGCTGCCAAGCGCGCTTTCATCCAACCCGTGATGCAACCATTTTGGTTGCGCCAAAACAGTCCATGGTGAACCAACAAAGCGTGTGCTCGGGTCTCAATGGCATGGTCAATGAGCGCCAAGCTCGCCGTCACACCGCTCACCAAACGGCCAATGTGCGCAGTCCCCTCGACTTGCAAACCGTTGGGGCAGTAGTCTTTGAAGCGCTCTGGGCTCAAGAGCGCATTGGTGTAGGTGACCAAGGCCGCGCGCTCAATCATTGGGGCTG
This sequence comes from uncultured Burkholderiales bacterium, assembly GCA_903864315.1. Taxonomy (GTDB): domain Bacteria; phylum Pseudomonadota; class Gammaproteobacteria; order Burkholderiales; family Burkholderiaceae_C; genus Limnohabitans. The sequence goes on from CAIPFK010000235.1 coordinate 500, forward strand.
GCCTTGTCACCTCTGAAGCCCTTGCGGTCCTGGGGCCCCTTGAGAGGGTTGGGGTTTCATTTTGGGGCGTTGCGCTGGGGTGACCATGATGCTGATCTCTTGGTCCTTGCGCTTGATTTTGAATGGCACGCTCACATTGGGTTTGAGGCCTGCCACAACGCTCAAGAGCTCGGCCACATGGGCGATTGGCTTGGTGCCCACTTGCTCGATCACGTCACCAGGTCGCAAGCCCGCTTTGGCAGCAGGTGCGTTTTGCAGCACCCCAGTCACGGCCACCCCCTTGATGGACGTGTCCTTCAAGCCAAATGTCTGCATGAGCTCAGGCGTCAACTCATTGGGCTCGACACCAATCCAGCCACGGGTGACTTGACCGTCTTTGATGATGCCCTCCAAGACTTGTTGGGCGGTGGAGACAGGAATTGCAAAACCAATGCCCATGGAGCCACCGGAGCGAGAAAAAATCGCGGTGTTGATGCCCATCAAATTGCCAAACACATCCACCAACGCCCCCCCAGAGTTACCGGGGTTGATGGCGGCATCGGTTTGAATGAAATTCTCAAAGGTGTTGAGCCCCAATTGATTGCGCCCCAGTGCCGAGACAATCCCGCTGGTGACGGTTTGCCCCACGCCAAAGGGGTTGCCAATGGCCAGCACCTGGTCGCCCACTTGCAAGTTCTCTGAGTTGCCCATCACGATGACTGGCATGCGATCGAGTTTGATTTTAAGCACGGCCAAATCCGAGTCTGGGTCCACGCCAATCACTTTGGCCTGGGTTTTTCTGCCGTCGTTCAAGCTCACCTCGATCTCATCGGCCTCCTCAATCACGTGGTAATTGGTCAAGATATACCCTTGATCACTGACAATCACACCTGAGCCCAAACCCACTTGTGCGCTGTTGTCATCGGGTTCACCAAAAAAATGCTTGAACCAAGGAGCCATGGGAGACTGGTTTTTGTCGGGCGCTTTGCTCGTGTTGATGCTCACAACTGCAGGGGAGGCTTTCTTGGCCGCTGCACTAAAACTGCCAGGGGCAGTCGCACCGCCATCCTTGTTGCTCGCCGACTCATTGGCCAGTTGCAACCCTAGCGCCGAGATTGAGGGGCGATGATTGAGCCACTCGGGCTTCAAGGTGACCAACACAAACCACACGGCCAATACAACCGTGACCACTTGCGAGAACAGCAACCAGAATCGTTTCATGCAGCAAAAACCTTGCAAAAAAATCAAATCAACAATTTACAAAACTTTTCAATCGACTCAACCGCCGCTCTTCACTCTTCGCTCGGCGGCTGGGTGGTTTTGATGAAAATCTGCGCTGCCCAAATGCCCACCTCATAGAGCAAACACATGGGGATGGCCAAAGCCAGCTGGGAGACCACATCGGGTGGGGTCACGATGGCCGCCACGATAAAGGCCAGCACCACAAAATAGGAGCGAAAGGCTTTGAGTTTTTCAATCGAAAAAATTCCCATCCGGGCCAACACCACCACCACAATGGGCACCTCAAAGGCCATGCCAAACGCCAAAAACATGGTGAGCACAAAGCTCAAATAGGCTTCTATGTCAGGCGCGGCCGTGATGCTCTTGGGCGCAAACGACTGAATGAAGCTGAACACCCGACCAAAGACAAAGAAATAACAAAACGCAACGCCCAAGAAAAAAAGCAGCGTGCTCGACACCACCAACGGCAACACCAAGCGCTTTTCATGCGAGTAAAGCCCAGGCGCCACAAATGCCCACATCTGATAAAGCACAATCGGCAAGGCCAATAGAAATGCGGCCATCAGCATGATTTTCAAGGGCACCATGAACGGCGAGATGACCGATGTGGCAATGAGGGTCGTGCCCGCCGGCAAATTGGCAACCAACGGTGCTGCCAGCAAGTCGTACAACTCTGAAGGACCGGGATAAATACTCAATATCACCGCCATCACGGCAATGGCGGCCACCGCTTTGACCAAGCGGTCGCGCAATTCGACCAAATGCTGCACAAAAGGCTGCTCGGTGCCAGAGAGCTCATCGTGGGGAGTGGGCGAGGCGCTGGGGTCGGACTTCGAAGGGCTGGGATCGGACATGCGAGAGGGGTCTTGGTTTGAACAACAGCGGCATGGGTTTCAGGCCGTTGGGTAGGTAAAAGGGATTGCGCAGACTGAAGTGTAGACGACAGACGTGGCGCCTTGGGATCAGGGTGTGAACCGGGCGATGATCATGATGAACCCAGCCCCTTCAAGCACGCGGGCGAAAACGCGCCACCCGAGCGGCGCCAGACAGCGCCTTGGTGCGCACCCCTTGCCTGGCCTTGTACCACTGGGGCGTGGCCGAACGCTTCAATCTCCAGTTTTTGCCAGGATGGCGGTATTGCGGCATGAAGATCGGGGGCAAGAAGTCCGAAGACGAGCTTGCATGCGCAGGATCATGCGACGCGAGGCTGCCGTCAAGCCCAGCGGTGGCGTCCTTCCAGTCTTTCTCAAATTGGTGGGAGCTGTCATGAAAGCTTTGCTCAACTTGGTGGGCGGCAGACTCCACGCTATCCTTCATTTTCTTGAGCTCCTCGTTCTCCATGGCGCGGTTGACCTCGGCTTTGAC
>CAIPFK010000236.1 GCA_903864315.1 uncultured Burkholderiales bacterium
CATCAATTACTTGAAGAACTTGGGATTGATGAAGCCCTTGGAGCAACTTGGCTTTTACTTGATCGGATTTGGCTGCACGACTTGCGGGGGCAAGTCCGGGCCCTTGAGTCCTGAGGTGACACAAGAGATTGAGTCTAGGCAGTTGGTCACTGCCGCAGTGGTTTCAGGTAACCGCAATTTTCCAGGCCGAATTCATAAGCTCGTGAGAGCCAACTACATTGGTGCGCCTTCCTTGGTGGTGGCGTACGCCTTGGCAGGCAAGATCGACATCGATTTTGATCTCGAGCCCATTGGTGTCAATGCAAGGGGTGAATCGGTGTTTTTTAAAGACATTCAGCCAAGCAAGGCCGAGGTGAACGAACTGGTGTCGCAAATGTATGCGGCTGGCGATTTACTTTTGACACAACAAGACAACCCCTTGGCGGCTAGCAACTGGTCCGAGTCAGATCAGGTCGGGAGTCTTTACAAATGGAACTTGGCCTCAGAGTATCTCAGAGAGCCGCCGTTCTTTTCGACAAATGCAAAAGCGGACAGTTCTCTGGTTGAACTCATTGATGCGCTCAAGCACGCGCGTGTCTTGGGCGCCTTTGGCGACTCACTGACCACCGATCACATCTCCCCTGGCAGTGAGATCCCAGTCGATACACCCGCTGGACAGTATTTGATCAGCAAGGGCATCACCCAGAAAAACTTTAACTCTTTTATCGCTAGGCGAGGTAACTTTGAAGTGATGGCTCGTGGTACCTTTGCCAATGTTCGAATTCGAAATGCATTGACGCCAGACAAAGAGGGTGGGGTTACCCTTCATTTTCCTACTGGGCGAATGATGACTATTTTCGAGGCCGCTCAAGAGTATTCGAGGGACGGCGTGTGTGGGATCATATTGGCCGGTAAAGAGTATGGTACGGGCAGCAGTCGAGATTGGGCGGCCAAAGGCACCGCACTTCTTGGTGTGAAAGCCGTGATTGCACAATCTTACGAACGGATTCATCGTGCGAATTTGATTGGCATGGGGGTCCTGCCCCTTTGCTTTGAGGACGGCGTGAGTTGGCAAAGCTTGGGACTTGATGGCTCAGAAACCTATTCTTTCAGCCAAATTGAGCCTGGCATTTTAAAGGGGGAGCCCATCGAAGTGAGCGCTGAGCATCAAAAGGGACATGGCATCGTTTTTCGGGTCAAGGCTCAAGTCAATACCTCTGCCGAGCGTGAATTACTTAGACAGGGTGGTATCCCACAAAGCATCATCCAGTCACTGAAAGTCAAAAGAAATATGGACGCCTCTTTTTAATTTTTCGGCTCATGCCTTCGAACTCCAAGACAATTAAAACAGGGGCCTGGAATGTGTGCGTCCCCATAGGGGATTGGTTCTTGTTGAGATGATTGAAAGGAAGGTCATATCAACGGGAGTAATCGCTAAAAAATTCGAAAATACGTTTCAATACTTTTCACTCAATTGGACACAATTGCATCGGAGTCAAAAGTTTGTATGAGTTCGTCAACGATTGACTTTTGGTCTCTCCGCTTATCAATGCCTTTCTAAAGAGCTTCGGAACCCCAAAAATGTTGATTGGCTTTGGATTGTGGCTGCTATAAAAGGCTGAAAACCTGATAGAGTTCATCTGGAGCGAGTCAGTTATTTTTCACATGAATTTATACATTTCAAGGCATGAAACTGAAGTTTTTCACTCACTTTCAGAAAATATTCAGTTGCTTGCTTGCACACTTTGTATTTGATTCAGATTTGTTAAACACATCCATTTGGAGTCCAATGTAATGTTTAGAAGAGTCTTCATAAAAAGTTCACTTGCAATTGCTTCAACTTCTCTTCTTTCGATGAACCTTGCATCGGCTCAAGAAAAATGGCAAGCTAAAAAACCTATCAAATTTATTGTTCCTGCGCCACCTGGAAGCACTCCCGATTCGACGGCCAGGCCTTTGGCTGAAAAATTATCTGAGGATTTGGGACAAGCGGTTGTTGTGGAAAATCGCCTTGGTGCCGGTGGTGTGATTGGCATGGAGTCGGTGATTAGAAGTGCGCCTGATGGATATACGATCGGTTTGGCAACCCAGTCGCAGATGGTTTTCAATCCATTTTTGTTTGAGAAACTGCCCTATGAGATCAGCAAAGACGTGCAACCCATTACCAGAATTGCCAGTTTGGCCTTGGTCTTGGCCGCCAACCCTTCTTTGGGCGTGTCCTCATTGCGGGAGTTGATTGCCTTGGCGAAGGCTAGGGTCAACAATCCCATACAAATCGGTGTTCCTCTTTTGGGAACACCGCCCCATGTCATTTCTCTCTTGATTCAAAATGAATTGGGCATCAAACTCGATACGGTGCCTTTTAAGGGAACAGCAGAGGCGGTTGCAGCTTGTAGGTCAGGGGATGTGTCCTTGGTGCTTGAGGCGCCACCTGCAATCATTCCACACGCCAAAGACGGGAAATTAAAGGTTTTAGCGGTCACAGGGTCTTCCCGAGAGCCTCAAATACCAGATATTCCAACAGTCAGCGAAGTCGCTGGAAAGCTTGTTCCGGGCGAAACTTGGTTTGGCTTAATCGCTCCTATGGGCGTGCCTGCAGAGATTGTGTCACAGTATCAACGCTCCATCTCGCTCGCGTTGGCGAAGCCCGAACTTAAGAGTTTGTATGCCAATTTTAGTTGGCGAGTCATCGAGAAATCGTCTCCACAAGAATTTAACTCGGTGATCCGAGATGAGTCTAATCAATGGGGACAGATCATCCGTCGAACGGGTATCAAATTAGGGTAAGTTGAACTTATGAACAAACACATCAATTTTGACGAATTAATCAAAGAAGACTCAATTCATCATTCTGTTTACAGCGATCCCATTTTGTTTGAAATGGAAATGGATCGAATTTTTAGTAAAACATGGTTGATGCTGGGCCATGAAAGTCAAATACCCAAGCCTGGGGATTTCATAACAACGGATATGGCACGCCAATCAGTGATCGTTTCACGTGCTGAAAATGGGGAAATATTTGCGCTGTATAACCGCTGTACTCACCGCGGTGCATTGCTCACCATTGAATCGAAAGGCCATTCACCCCTGTTCACCTGCCCCTATCACGGGTGGACCTTTAAGGCCTCAGGTGAGCTGCATTATGTGCCCAAACCCGCTGGCTATGGGGAGAACAGTCAGTAAAAATTTGCTCAATTGGGCCTTGCA
>CAIPFK010000237.1 GCA_903864315.1 uncultured Burkholderiales bacterium
GTCTGGGGGTACTCGCCTATCGGGTGGCCCCTGTACAACTCAGTTACGTGGGCTATCTCGGTACCTTGGGGGCTACCTATGTCGACTACCTCTTGGCCGACGAGACCTTGATCCCTCAAGAATTTGAGCATTTATACACAGAAAAACTTCTCTACTTGCCATGTTACCAAGTCAATGACCGCAAAAGGGTGGTGTCGAAACGGGTTTTCACGCGACAAGAATTGGGACTGCCTGAAACGGGATTTGTGTACTGTTGCTTCAATAACAATTACAAAATCTCGCCCAGCACCTTTGCGTCTTGGATGAACATCTTAAAAGCGGTGCCAGGTTCAGTCCTATGGCTCTTGGCCGACAATCTCACTGCACCGATCAATTTGCAAAAGAGTGCGGCACAGCTCGGAGTGGACCCCAAACGCTTGATTTTTGGTGGACGCATGGAGGCCAGTGAATACTTGGCGAGATACAAAACAGCCGACCTTTTTTTAGACACCTGGCCCTACAACGCAGGCACCACCGCCACTGATGCGCTTTTGGTGGGCCTACCTGTACTCACCAAACAAGGTCAAAGTTTTGCCGCCCGCATGGCTTCTAGTGTGCTCACCGCCATGGGGCTGCCTGAGCTCATCACCACCTCGGTGGAGGAGTACCAACGCTTGGCCATTGAATTGGGATTGAATTCACAAGCGCATCTTGAACTTCGACAAAAAGTAATGACCATGCACAGCCACAGCTTGCTATTCAATCCGGTGCAATTCACCAAGAGTCTTGAAGAGGGTCTGACGCAGGCCCTGGCCTTGGCCCATTCAGGCCAGGCCCCGAAAAACTTGTACATTCGTGATGTGGTCGCTTTGGAATCATGATGCAAAAAAATTGGCTCAATATCCATACCTCTTCTTGATTTCATTTTTTTAAATTTTTTATTCACTGCCTTCACTTCAACCCAATTCAATCATGAAACAATTTTTACACGTGGGATGTGGCCCTCAAAACAAAACCTCCATCAAGGGGTTTAACCACAGCGATTGGAGTGAGGTGCGTTTTGACATCGACCCCCAAGTCAATCCTGACATTGAAGGCACCTTGACTGACATGACGCTCGTCAAAACCGGCAGCATGGACGCACTGTTTTCTTCACACAACATTGAACACGTCTATCCCCATGAAGTGCCGATGGCTCTTAAAGAGTTTTTAAGGGTTTTAAAGGACGATGGTTTTGTGGTGCTCACCTGTCCTGACTTGCAAACTGTGTGCGAAGCCATTGTGAAAGACCAGTTGATTGAACCGCTTTACCAGTCGCCTGCTGGCCCCATTTCACCCATTGACATTTTGTATGGCCACCGTGGCTTCATTGCCCAGGGCAACACCTACATGGCCCACAAAGGCGGTTTCACCGCCAAGAGCCTCACACAGGTATTTTCCCAGTCGGGATTCAAACAAATATTGACGGCCAGACGTCCATCCGCCTTTGATTTGTGGATTTATGCCAGCAAAGTGGAACTCGCAGAGAGCGAAGCCAAAGCAAAAGCATTGCAGTATTTCCCGACTTGAAGGTACACATGATGACGAACGAATAAACTCAAGCGTTCTCAATGCCAGAAATTGACCCCATGAATTCCACCCATTCCAACCACTTGAACCCATTGAGCGCCAAAACATGGGTGGAGAGGGGCTTGCAAGCGGCGAACAGCCAAGGTTTTGATGAAGCCAAGACGTGTTTTGAAAATGCATTGGAACTAGTACCCAATCATTTTGAGGCGATACATCATTTGGGACTGATTGCTTACAAGCTCAAAGATTACTTTCGGGCCATTGGGTACTTTCACGTCGCACACCAAATAGACCCCAAGAATGCCATTTTGTTGTCCAACTTGGGCAGCATTTACAAAGAATTGAGGCTCTTTGAATTGTCCAAGGCCACTTACCTCAAGGCTCTTGGCCTCGTCAGCACATTTGCCCCCTTGCATTTCAACTATGCCAATTTGCTCCATGAAATGCATGACACCGAAGGTGCATTCAAGAGTTACCAAGATGCGCTCAAGATTGATCCTCGCCTGGTACCGGCTTATACCAATGGTGGCAACATGCTCACCAAACTCAGAAAGTTTGATGAGGCCCTAACGTACTACGACCAAGCACTGAGGCTTGACCCACAATTTGGTTTGGCCCACGCCAACAAGGGCAAGCTCTTGAAAGAGCGCTACGCCTTTGATGAAGCCCTTGAAGCTTTTGCCAAGGCTGAGCTATATGCACCCAATGTTGCCAAGGTGTTTGTGCTCAAAGCCGAGCTCATGAACTTGATGCGAGACTATGAACAAGCTGTGCTCAATTTTGACAAAGCCTATGCCTTGGATCCGCATTATGAATTCTTATTGGGACTCAGACTTCACAACAAGATGCTCAATTGCAACTGGAGTCAGTTTGAGTCGGAAGTGAATCAACTGATCACAAGTATTGAGGCAGGTCTTAAAGCCACGCAACCCGCACAATTGTTGTCCTTGGTGGATTCGCCCAGCCTTCAACTGCGGGCCTGTGAGATTTATATTCACCACCTCTTACCTCGACAAGAGGCATTGGGACCCATTGCAAATCCAAAAACATTGTCGTTGCCAAACTCAAGATCTCTAGCGCTAGGTCACCCCGCGATTTCAGGTGAAGTGAGTACGCACAGGCGAATCAAGATCGCCTATGTTTCAGCTGACTTTAAAAATCACGCCGTGTGCATTTTGATGGCGGAGCTCTTTGA
>CAIPFK010000238.1 GCA_903864315.1 uncultured Burkholderiales bacterium
CCAAGACTGCGGTAAAACGCATGGGCGTCTAGCCTTTTGAGATTGGATGAGAGAACCAGTTTGTAGCATTGAGCCTGTTTGGCCAACTCCATTGCATGGAGCATCATGGTGCGTCCTATGCCTTGCCCCTGGTGGCTTTGCTTGACGACCACGTCCTCGACGATCGCCGATGAGGTGCCTTGATGAGCCAAATTGTTCATGATCAGCAAAGCATAAGTGCCCAGCACCACGTTTGTATCGTTGTTATCAAGGGCGATGAATAAGCGATAACTTGGGTAAGTTTTGAACTGTTCAAAAATGGTTTGGGCTCGTTGCAGTGTGAGCACTTGGCCGCGGTCCATGTCCGCTTGAGCATAAAGGGACAAGACTGCGGTTAGATCATTGACTTGTGCTTGCCGAATGATGATGTCTTTGGTCATGATGAATCCATCAATGGTTGACTGATATGAATGTCTTGACTGGAAACAAGTCATGCATTCGCGACCATTGTAGGGTCATCTTAGCTGTGTTTGAAGAAGAACTTTTAACGTCTTTGGTCTCATCTCCAACAGCACTTAAAACTTCAGTTGAGCAGTCTTTCAAGCATGGGTTTGAAATCCAGCAGTTTCGGAGTCAACCGGTTTGGCGTTTTGGCCAAGTCATCGTATTGGCGTAGTTTGATGGCTTCTTTGGCAAACGGCAAGGTCATGAATTCCAAAGCCTCTTGCGGTCTAAAAACACCGCCCTGAACCTCAAGGCTGTCTTTTGAGGCCTGGGAGAGGTCGCTCCAATAGTTTTCGTCAACGGCACACAGATAACGCTTGGCATTCACGTGCAACAAAATAGGCTGTGTCACTTCTGCACCAAACAAGTTTTCAAGATGTTGCATCGCAACTTTCTCGTGATGATCATCGGTATCCTGGATCGCCTTATTACTCAGATGCGCCAACAAGTGACCAACATCGTGCAACAAGCTCGCGGCGACCAATGCATCCGAGTCATCCGCCGCCATGGACAACTGGGCGCATTGAAGTGCATGTTCGAGTTGGGTGACCGCTTCTCCACCATACATGGCTGAACCCAGTTCAAGGTAGTTATTTAGCAAAATATCAAGTTGTTTGATTTTTGATTCAATCATGATGAATCCCATAACTAAATGAAATGGCGTCGTATGAATGAAGACAGTAAATCAATGATGGTGACCGATATGATCAAGATGATCAATACTGCTGCGGTTTGTGCATATTCAAAGCCGCGCACGATTTCCCACAATATTTGACCAATTCCACCAGCACCGACCATTCCCAGTACAGATGCGGAACGCACATTGGCTTCAAAGCGATACAGCGAATAAGATATCCAAAGTGGCAAGACTTGGGGAATCACACCGAATACAATTTCCTGCGATGCACTCGCTCCGGTGGCTCTGATGCCATCCACGGGTTGTTGATCAATGGATTCAACCGCTTCAGAAAACAACTTGGCCAATACGCCGGTGGTGTGAACCCACAGTGCCAACACGCCGGCAAAGGGACCCAGTCCCACGGCGACAATGAAGAGCATGGCAAAGACCATTTCATTGATGGCTCTTGCCGCGTCCATCAAACGCCTCAATGGTTGATAAATCCAAGCGGGAGCAATATTGTCGGCACAAAGCAACCCCAGGGGAATCGAGCAAAGGATGGCAAGTGCTGAACCCCAAAGTGCAATCTCTACAGTCAACACCATCTCTTTCAAATAGTAGCGCCAGTCATGAAAGTCGGGTGGAAAAAAACCTTGTGCAAACTTGGACATATTGCCCGCATCGCGCCAAAGCATGAGCGGATCCATCTCCACGCCCTTCCAACTGAGAGCAAGAGCGCCCAATATGAAAATCCACGAAGCCCAAGTTGACCAAGAGCGTGGCTCCAGGAGTTCTTGTGCTTCGGGCGAGAGCGCC
>CAIPFK010000239.1 GCA_903864315.1 uncultured Burkholderiales bacterium
AAAAGAATGCAAGTCATGTCCGTTTCGTGAAAATCGCGCCCAGAAGATGCCCAGTCATGAGATCCAATTTGGCACAAGCATTGCTTAAGACTCCACAGGTACTGAATCGTTGGGTTTGCAATAGTTTTGAGGGAAACCTTCTGAATTCATGTGACAAAGTGCCATTGAGAGCGGCCAAAAAACGAAATTGGAGTCAAAAAGACTAGCACCAAAATGGAACACGGCAAACCAGTCAAGATCGCCCCAACGCTTTATAGCAAATTGGGGAACCATTTGAAATCTGAGCACGATGAACTCGCGAACCTTTATCGTCAAAAGATTCGCGAGCTGATGTTGGCACTGAAATCATCCGATTTGATCTGGGCCGTGAGGGCCTATCAATCGTTGGTGCATGAAACACTGCTGGAGGTGCCCATCGAGTTGTTTGAGGAATTGGGCGACAAACTCTCAACCGGACAAGTCTTTGCAGCACAAGAATTGGCCAAAAAACTCTTTGCAATTCAATATGCAGTCGAAGCCCTGGAGCGCAACAACCACTGAAGTCGAGATTGAAGATCCACTTGATGAGCCTTCAAGCAGTTCGCCATTCAAGACAAGAGCTGGGCCACTTCTCCCAAAATCGCACTCACGACGATCACTTCAATCACGCTGCGTTTGAGCTTGAGCAAGCCCATCAAGGCCAGTGAAAAAATCAAACTCGCTTTGAGATCCAAGGCCCTGACCCAACTGAATGGATCTCCGATGACCAAATCCTGACTCCAAAGGACTTGAAGGGCAAAAAAGAGTCCCAAGCTCGCAATCACCCCCACGACACTGGCTGTGATGGCAACCAGAGCATGGTTGAAACGCACCTGGGCGCGTGCACTCTCAATGATGGGTCCGCCTAAAAAGATAAAAACAAAGGATGGTAAAAATGTGAACCATGTGACGCACAGCGCTGCGACTGTGGCCGACAACATCAGATGATCTCCTCCCCAAAACGCTTTGACGTATCCCCCCATGAAGCCCACATAGGTGACAATCATGATGAGGGGACCAGGGGTGGTTTCCCCCAATGCCAAGCCGTCCAACATTTGAGCCGCGTTGAGCCATTGAAACTCACCCACTGCGGCGTGGTAAACATAAGGCAACACCGCATAAGCACCACCAAAGGTCAAGAGTGCGGCTTTGGTAAAAAACCAGGCCATTTGCGTCAAGGGATGATCAAGTCCAAGACCACCATCCAACAAGCCCATGGGAATGAGCCAAAAAAGGCTTCCAATGAAGGCGACGCGAATGAAGGTTGATTTCTTGAAGATGGCATGCTCGGGCGTGGGCGAGTGGTCATCAATGATGGACTTTTGGGCGGGAGTGGAAGAATTTTTGTGGGCACTCGAGATCTCGATCCATTGGGGGGAGAAACGTCCCAAAGCCCAGCCGAGCACGGCACTCACCAATATGATCATCGGAAAACCCACGTCAAATAGTCTCACGGCCATGAATGCAGAGATGGAAATCAGCACCAGAGCCTGGGTTTTGAGGGTCTTGCTGCCAATTCTCCAAGCCGCTTGAATAACAATGGCGGTCACAGCAGGCTTGATGCCAAACAGTGCCGATTGAACCCAACCGAGTTGGCCAAAGGTCACATAAAGTGCAGATAAAGCAATCAGCAAAAAGAAGGATGGCAAAATGAAACTCAATCCAGCCACCAAGCCACCGCGGGTTTTGTGCATCAACCAACCCAAATAAGTGGCCAGTTGTTGTGCTTCTGGACCGGGCAGCACCATGCAAAAATTCAAGGCGTGCAAAAAACGCTTCTCCGAGATCCAACGGCGTTTTTCCACCAACTCCTGGTGCATGATGGCGATTTGTCCAGCCGGTCCGCCAAAGCTGATGAAACCCAGCTTTAACCAATAGGCAAACGCTAGCCAAAAACCAATCTCTGCAGGCGAGTCAGACTCTTCAGGCTCATTGTCTAAGGAGTTCAATTGAGAGACGCTTGAATCTTGGCCAGTCATGGCGAAAGTGTCGCATGAGTCAGCCCGTCAACGACCATCGACTGCATGAAATTGGTATCAAACAAACTGAACACAAACGCTACCCAATGGACCGAAATCCCCAAACAAGGTATCGCCCTTTTGGGCAAAGACCACCCGTGTAAAAGATCCGGAGAGGATCACATGACCCGCTTCTAGACCGACCCCATGCTGGCCCAATTTATTGGCCAACCAAGCAACGCCCAAGGCGGGATGACCCAAAACACCAGCCGCAACGCCCGTTTCTTCAATGTCCGAATTTCTATACATCAAAGCACTTACCCAGCGCAAATCCACATCATTGGGTTTGATGGGGCGCCCACCCAACACCAAACCCGAGGCCGCGCCATTGTCGGCAACCGTATCGAAGATTTTGCGTTGATCGACCAGCCTTGCATCGACAATTTCAAGCGCCGGAACCACATACTCTGTTGCGCGGAGCACATCGATCAAACCCACCCCAGGACCCTTGAGCGCTTGCCCCAAAACAAAGGCCAATTCGACTTCGACACGGGGTTTACAAAAACGATCATGGGGCACTTTGGCCCCTTCAGCAATGAGCATGTTGTCAAGCAAATGACCGTAATCGGGCTCATCAATTTTGGAGGATGCTTGCATGGCCTTGGAAGTCAATCCAACTTTGTGCCCGATCAATTTGGCGCCAAGAGCGATTTTTCTTTGTGCAACCAAGGATGAAATAGCATAGGAGTCCTCGATTTGAATATGGGGAAAGGTGTCAGACAACAATGCAGCTTGTACACGCTTTGTCTCCGCATTGATCAATATATCTGCGGCGCGTTCTCTTTCTTGGGGACTCATCATGGTGCGGATCTCCGTATCGGCAATCTGGGGTTAGGTGGAAGGCTTGGTCGATCGGCCTGCGATCGTCCGCTTGACTTTCATTCTAATGGATCATGAGCGCTTGAGCGAAGGTGCCCCACCACCGACGCAAGACTTTCTCATTAAAACGAGGTCTCAATCAGACTGCACAGACGTCTTGCCGTGTGCATTGTCAATGCCTTGCGCTTGGGACAATCACCATCTACTGTTATTGGAGTTTGGATGCTATAGTTCTATGAACCAATTCATGAAAAACGTTTGAGCCACTCTAAAAACGCACTTTTAAGCAATTTCAACTCGTCACTTAAAATTATTTTGCCAAACATGGGCTATACCATCACTTTGTCCCCAAGTGGGCATCAATTCACTTGCTCAGATGATCAGGAATTATTGAAAGCGGGCTTGGCGGCTGGATATTTAATTCCTTTTAGTTGCCGTTCAGGGATGTGCTTGTCTTGTCGGGGCAAAATTTTGCATGGTGAGGTCGATCATGGCGACTCCCATATCAAGTACTTGAGCCAAGAAGATCGTTCCGAGGGTTTGGCACTTCTTTGTAGCGCCAAACCCAAGAGCGACTTGCACATCCAGATTGAAGAAACAGATCCAGATCATGGTCATTTGCCCAAACAATTACCCGCCAGGGTCATTGATATCAAAACCCCATGTCAAGACATCAAGATTTTGACACTGGGCCTACCGGCCAATGAGCCCATGCACTTTAGGGCAGGACAGTTCATTGACATCAAGCTTGATGGTGGTCATCGGCGCAGCTACTCCATCGCCAATTCACCCAAAGCTGCAGGGGTGAGGCAAATCGAATTGCACATTCGACACATGCCCGGTGGAGTCTTTACTGATTATCTTTTTAATAGCTTGAAGTTGCGTGATATTTTGCAAATTGAAATGCCCATGGGCAACTGCTACCTTCGTGAGGACAGTAAAAAACCAATGATAGCATTGGCATCGGGCACCGGAATTGCACCCATCAAATCCATGCTCCTCTACAGCATTGAGCGCCACCTTCACCGACCCATCCACTTGTATTGGGGTGCTCGGCATCGGGACGATCTCTATTTGTTGGATTGGGCCAAACAGTTGGCCCACGATCACCTCAACATTGATTTCACCCCTGTGTTGAGTGAACCACTCGACACAGACCAATGGACGGGGAGAACTGGCAACGTACACCACGCAGTCATGATAGATCATGCCAACTTATTGGGCTACGAGGTCTACGCGTGCGGCACGCCTTTGATGGTGGAGAATTCCAGAGAGGATTTCTCGCATATGTGTCATTTAAAGCCAGAAGACTTCCATGCAGATTCATTTCTAACCCAAGCTGATTTGATGCGTTTGAAAACGTAAATAGCTCAACAACAAGACCGTCCCGCAAAGGCCCCAACATGTTGCCAGAAAACTGTACCGTCTTGCCCAAGGCAAGACAATCAATGATCAAACCGTATTGCATTAGCCATGGGACGCTGGAGTGCTTTAGTCTGGGTGAGACGAGGCGTTTTTATGAAGAGTTTTTGGGACTGGAATGTGTACGGCATGGAAAACCTGCCATGGCCATTCGGCTTGGAATGCGTTTTCACGTGGTATGCGTTGAAGTGGGTGACTTGGTTCATCCAACCAATCTTCTCAACCACTGGGGCATTGATGTTTCATCACGCCAAGAGGTCGATGAAGCCCATCAAAGTGCAATTGAAAACCAAGAAAAGTACAAAATTAGACAAGTTTTAAAACCACAAGAGATGCACGGCGTTTACTCCTTTTATATGGAGGACCTAGATCACAACTGGTGGGAAATTCAATTTTATGAAAACGGCTTTCAACACGATGACTTCTTTGACTTTGGTGACCGTTTTAAGGCCGATGAGGCTGGTGATGCACAGCACCTTGAAGAACTTCAAGTGAAATCTCTATGACGATGCACATGACTCAAAACAAACTGGTACGCCAAGCGGCAAGAGGGTTGGCCAATGCAGGCTTGGTCAACGCCTATGGGCACTGCAGTCTTCGACTCGATCAGGATCATTTGCTCGTGTGTGCCCCCAAACCCATGGGCATGATCCAACCCAGTGATCAAGGCACCGTTGTCAATTTGCATGCTCCTTTGCCTGAGCATGTTTTGGGTGAAGTGAGAATGCACCAAGCCATTTACCAATCTCGCCCTGACGTCCACGGCATCTGCAGAGTGTTTCCACCCAATGTATTGGCCTTGGCCGCCATGGAACGCACGCCTCATGCAAGGCACGGCTTTGGATCGTACTTTTACCCTCAAGTTCCCTTTTACCGAGACACCGCTCTTATTCGCAATGAGATTGCCGCACACAATGTCGCTCAAACGCTTGGAGACTCACCAGCCGTGGTGGTGAGCATCAATGGTGCAGTGACTGTCGCCGACAGTCTTCAAAAGGCCTGCGTATTGGCTTGGTTTTTAGAAGATGCGGCCCGAGTCGAACTCAGCTGTTTGAATGCCGCAATGGATCATATTGAAACCTTCAAAAATCGGGACTCGGCCATGAATAGAGCCACCTGGGCTGGAGGGATCGTGGATAGAATGTGGCAGTACATGACGCGTGATGACCCGGAACAAGACCCGAGGCAGACTTGAAGCAACACCATGTCATGGTGTCGGTGTGAGATCAACACAATCAACAGTTAACGGAGGGTTTGAATGAAAATTCTGGTATTGAATGGCGTCAACTTGAATATGTTTGGCAAACGCGATCCAAGTCACTATGGTCAAGCGACACTCAGTGATATCGAGGGTCTATTACAAGTTTTGGCCAATGAATTGGACGTCGAATTAGAGTGTTTTCAAAGCAACATTGAAGGGCATTTGTGTGAAAAAATACATCATGCACATGATGAAAATATCGATGGCGTAATGATCAATGCAGGTGCTTGGACTCATTACAGTTATGCCATTCGGGATGCCTTGGCCATTCTAAAATGTCCGATCGTTGAAATTCATATGTCCAACGTCCACGCACGTGAATCCTTTAGACACGTCTCCGTGTTTTCATCTATTGTTGTAGGTCAGATCTGTGGCTTTGGTGTAGAGAGCTACCTCCTCGGTCTGCGAGCAACTGTGCAGAGCATTCGATCTAAAACTTGAACCTTTGATTCACAAAAAAATCAATACAGATTAAACGCCACTGCTCATCACATATCCACCATCAACACACAACACCTGTCCTGTCATAAATTGACTCCAATCAGAAGCCAAAAATAAAATAGGGCCGGTGATATCTTGAGGCGTTGCAACACGTTTTAGTGGAGTTTGAGTTTTAAGCAAATCTTTCACATCCTCTTTAGTCGCGGCACTTGAATCCGTTGGATCGACCAAACCAGGCGAGACACAATTGACTCGGATGCCATAGGATCCGAGTTCCATCGATAGAGTTTTACTCAGACCAATGACAGCCGATTTGGCTGATACATAGTCATGGTAAGGAATAATGGGGCGATCAGTCAAATTGCTCACGACATTGATGATCACGCCCTTCCCTTTTTTCTTAAAATGAGGCAAAACCGCCTGTGTGGTGTTGTACAAAGCGCCTAGTGCACTATTGAGTTGGTCTTGAAAAGCAAGCCATGGCATTTGATCAAATCTTTTTCGAGTTTCTGGATTAAATTCAAAGTTAGTCAATGAGTTATTCACAACCACATCAATAGTACCGAGTTCACTCAAAACATGATCTAACAAAGCTTGAACTTGAGTTGGATCTCTTACATCGGCTTGGTAGGTGATCACATCAACACCATAGGAAAGGCACTCCAGCTCAACGAGTTGTGCCGAAGGTTGATTACTCAAATATTGAATGACAACACTAGCACCTTGAGCGGCAAATGCTTTGGCCGTACTCGCTCCAATTCCTCGTCCAGCTCCAGCAATCCAGACTACTTTACCTTTGAGAGGATTTTGCATTAATGTGTTCATGGTTTTGGAATCAGTTCCAAGCTTGAAAATTTTGAAATGTCTAGATTGTTTTGAATCAGTCCCATTTTTTGATAGGTATCTGCAGCCTTTTGAAATATCAATGGGTCAAAAGCTCCAAGGCCTTTTTTGTCTGTCAATAAGGAGACACTCGATGTATTTCTTAATTTGATGACCTCGAAATTAATAGACGGATTTTGTCCATCCAAAGCAAACTTTACCGCGAGTTGCGCTGCCTCTTGGGGAGATTGAATCATCCATTGCATGGAATCTTTGTAAGCCGTCAAGAACTTTCGAATCAATTCTTTCTTTTTGAGGAATGTCTCTTCAGAAACCACGAAAATATCACTAGATACATTGATATATTTATTGATTTCTATAACATTGACCGCACCAAGACCCTTTTCTCGACCTATCAATAATCCAGTGTCTGTTGCAGCAGTTGCATCCACTTGACCTTGCATCAAGGGCGCAAAATTCAATAATCCTGTCACCACAATAGTTACATCAGACTCCTTGAGTCCAGACATGTGTAACAACAATTGCAAATTTTGTAAAGTCCCACTTGATAGAGAATAGACGCCAATCTTCTTTCCCTTCAAATCCATGGGTGTCAAAATATTACTGGACTTTAGAGAAACCACATTGAATACATTTTGAGGATAAATATCATACACAATTCTCAGTTTTTCACCTTTATTTAATGCTGCAAAGTATGAACCTGGATCTGTGAATGCGATATCAGCTTGACCCGTCAATACATTTCTGATGGCATCTCCACCACCCGCACCTGGAAGGTAGGCAAGTTCAATGCCTCGCGATTTAAAAAATCCTTTGTCTGGCTCAACCAACAAATTTGTGATTTCAGTGATAGGCTTACTCCATCCAGCCAAAACGAATTTGTCTAGATTTTGAGCACTAGTACTTACGTGAGAAAAAAAGGCAAGTAGTAGTACAAATAGCGCCATTAAATGTTTAAAAATATACAAAATCTTCAATTTGGAAGTGTGATTAGGTTTGAATAAAAATGAAAGCATAATTTCTTTGTAGTGAAAGTTAAATTTATCAATTTGAAAATTGGAAAACATTTG
>CAIPFK010000240.1 GCA_903864315.1 uncultured Burkholderiales bacterium
CAAATGTTTGTTGTGCCAGTATAAAATTTTCTGGCCATCTTGTTCTTCCCATGGCTTTGTTGCGACGCCTCCTTTGTATGTGCTTTGCCGCTGCCTTGGTGTCTTGCGGGGGGGGGAGGAGCACGCCGCTCAAGGATCCCTACATTCAGACCAGCCAGTTGGCTTACGGGATCAATGTGAACTTCTTCGTGGGTGTCTCACAACTCAATCAAGGCGTGAATTTCTCTGCAACCTTGTGTGGCCCCCTTAGCCAAGTGACGAGTCCAAGCCCTCTTTATGTGGCTTATAACTGCAAAACCAGTGGGTCGGGTCCGATGGTCTTCACCGCAAGCGATGCTTCCGGAAAGGTGCTGATCACCAAGAACTTCACGATTCCTGCTCCACAAGTGACCATGGTGACCAGTTTGGGCACGATTGTTTATGAACTCAATCCCAATGCAGCCCCCAACACAGTCAACAATTTTCTACAGTATGTGGGCAGTGGGTTTTATACGAATTTGATCTTTCACCGGGTGATCCCTGGGTTTGTGGTTCAGGGGGGTGGGTTCAGCTCCGGCATGAACCAGGTTCAACCGCTTTTTGCGCCGATCAATTTAGAAACTCCCAATGGACTGAGTAATTTGACCGGCACCTTGGCCATGGCCAGAACCACAGACCCCAACAGCGCCACATCCCAGTTCTACATCAATGTGGCCGACAACACGAGTCTGGATTATGTGGACAGTTCTAACCCGGGATATGCCGTGTTTGGAAAAGTGGTCACAGGTCTGGACGTGGTCAATGCCATTGCCGCCGTGCCCACTCAAACGGTCAATGGCAACAGCAACGTCCCGGTGACCGATGTGACCATCACCTCTGCCACTCGCACCCAATAATGAGCGGGAGGAGGGAGGATGACCGGGGCCTCTCGCGGTCATGCCCCATCGCGTTTGGAGCGGACTGACTTTGCAATAAAGTGGACATTATTCGGCTTTGTCTTTGACGCGCCCGTAGGTGTCTTCAAGACGCACAATGTCGTCTTCTCCCAAATAACTGCCCGACTGGACCTCGATCATTTCCAGTTCAGTCACGCCTGGGTTGTGCAAGCGGTGCACTTCGCCAATGGGGATGTAGGTGGACTGGTTCTCGCCCAATAGAAAAACTTCTTCTCCTTTGGTGACTTCAGCCGCCCCTTTGACCACTATCCAATGCTCCGCTCGGTGATGGTGCTTTTGCAGTGACAGTGAGGCGCCGGCTTTCACGCAAATGCGTTTGACCTGAAAACGCTCCCCCTGATCAATGCTATCGTACCAACCGCCAGGGGCGGTGCACTTTGCGGTGCAAGAGGGCCTTGGGGTTTTTGTCCTTTTCCAGGAGTGAGACCACAGACTTCACACGCTCGGCGTGGTCACGGTGGGCCACCAAAAGTGCGTCTGCCGTGTCGATGATGAGGAGATCCTCAACGCCCAGTGCCACCACGGTGCGGTGCGGTGCGTGGATGAAGGTGTTTTGAGCGTGAACAGCCAGGCCTTGTCCTTCAATTTGATTGCCTAAATTGTCCTTGGGTGTGAGGTCGGACACCGCATTCCATGATCCCACATCGCTCCACTGGGTGTGCAGGGGGACCACCACGGTGTTTTGATGGTGTTCCATGACGGCGTAGTCAATGCTGACACTCGGGCAGTGCTCCAGGCTCGAGGCTAGTGGCCGAATAAAACATGAATGAAAGCTTGAATTAAAACGGGAATCAAGGCTTGAATCCATGGGTGAATTTAAGCCCAATTGGGGGCCTGTGTTACGAGGCACAGTTTCAAGGCCAGGACTCGCCATGGCCTCTTTGCAATGCTCCAAAATGTCAGGTGCATGCAAGGCCAAAGCATTGAGCAAGGTGTCACATCGGGTGAGAAAAATCCCAGCATTCCATAAATATTCGCCACTCAATAAATACTGCTGGGCTGTTTCAAGGTCTGGCTTTTCTACAAAAGACAGGACCTTGGATGCTGAGCCAGGGCTGGGGGCAAATTCAGGTTTTGTGGTTTGAGTTTTGGAGCCCTGTTGCTCATTCAAGTCTTCTTGGCGCTTGACCAACTTTGCCATTTTTAACAAGCCAGCATGAGATGGGTTCTCAAAATGGATGTATCCATAAGCCGTGCTGGGACTGCTTGGATGAACGCCAAAGGTCACGATGGCGCCAGCCTGAGCACTCTCTATCCCCAACGCGACCGAGCTCGCAAAAGCCTCCATATCGGGGATATGGTGGTCTGATGGACAAAACAGCAGCAAGGGGGATGCCTGGGTAAGCATGGGG
>CAIPFK010000241.1 GCA_903864315.1 uncultured Burkholderiales bacterium
ATGAAATGTGTCGCATCAAGTCGCACTGATTTGCTGGAACAGTTGTTTTTTTCAATTGATCATCTTTGATTTTCAGCAATCATGCTTATGAATCAGCATGTCAGCCGTTGAGTATTTGAGCAAGGATTGAGCTATTCAACTATTGTGACATCGAACGAAAACGAATTAGATACTGTCAAACTTGTTCGAGGCCCCAAGCAAGTCATAAATTAACTGGCTTTGTCAATAAATCTTCACTGATTTGACATGATTACGTCACTCAAAATGGCGAAACTTGTTTCATATCAAATACATGGAGAATACATGAAAGAGTTGCCTACACCAACGATTGATCTGTCGCCTGCGTCTATTCCTCGGGGGTCACTTCATCAAAGGACAAATGCAACCAACACACCGAGCGTGGCATCCCTTCCTGAGCGTGGTCAAATTTCTGTTTCTTGGGCCCGACATCTCGACGAAGTCCGTGCGGCCCAAAAGTTAAGATATTCTATTTTTGTAGACGAAATGGGTGCCAGAATCAATTCTCCCATTGCTGAGCACGATATTGATTCATTTGATGATTATTGTGAACATTTGATTGTTCGTGATCAAGTTTCAAATGAGGTTGTTGGAACTTACCGTGTTTTGACACCAGTGCAGGCCAAACGGATGGGGGGTAACTACACCGAGACAGAGTTTGACTTGACTGGTCTGCACGATATTCAAGATCGCATGGTGGAGTTGGGACGCTCTTGCGTACATCCTAATTATCGCCAGGGGTCGGTCATTTTGGCGCTTTGGGGTGCTTTGGCTGAGTTCATGGTCCGCAACCAATTGGATATCATGATTGGTTGCGCCAGTATCCCAATGCTTCACAATGGTGTTGTGAGTGGTCAAGCCGCAGCAAGCATTTGGTCGCAACTCAAAGAAACCCACATGGTGCCTCCAGATCAACAAGTCAAGCCCCGATTGGCATTGCCTGTAGAACAATTCACAACTCTTCAGCACATTGAGCCACCGGCGTTGATTCGGGGTTATTTGAAACTTGGTGCGAAGGTTTTGGGCGCCCCAGCCTGGGATCCAGATTTCAATACTGCTGACCTTCCCATGCTCATGCGTATTTGTGATTTGCCAAGCCGCTATCGAAAGCATTTTTTGGGTCATTGATGCATTTTCGAACAATCTTCATCTCCGACATTCATTTGGGTACACCAGGCTGTCAAGCCAGTGTGTTGCTGAGTTTTTTGCGGCACAACAGCAGCGATTTTCTTTATTTGGTTGGTGATGTGGTGGATGGTTGGCAACTCAGACGCAAGTGGTATTGGCCTCAAGAACACAATGATGTTATTCAAAAGTTACTCAGACGCGCAAGGAAGGGATCCAAAGTCACGTATGTTCCTGGTAACCATGATGAGTTTGCCAGACACTTTGTTGATCATCAGTTTGGCGAAGTTGAAATGCTGGCCGAGACGACCCACACGTTGGCCGATGGGCGTGTTTTATGGGTCACACATGGAGATTATTTCGACGTCGTGGTGAAGTATGCCAAGTGGCTTGCAGTGGTGGGAGGTACACTTTATGAATTCACCATCCAATTGAATCGACTTTTGGCCAAGGTG
>CAIPFK010000242.1 GCA_903864315.1 uncultured Burkholderiales bacterium
CCGAGCGGTTGTCAACCACCACCGGCTGCTTCAAAATTTGCCCCAATTGATTGGCCAAGGCCCTGGCCACAGCATCGGTGCCACCGGCGGCTGGAAACGGCACCACCCATTTGATGGGCTGATGGGGCCATGCTTGAGAAAAGCCGCCCCCATGAAAGCAACAACACAGGCCAAGCAGGCCCCAGCCCAAGAATTTTTTAAACGACATCGTGTAATCCAGTATTCCTAAAAGTATCGAAAAGTTGCATCCCCAAGGCAGCATACAAGAATGGCCACCACAAATGGTTTGTGGTGGTGATGTCACGCCATTGATAAACACACCGATTCTCCAAAGCCGATTATCGCTCTTTCAATGAAAGCGTTCTTCACGGATAGCAGTAAGCCTATTGGGGTGGAATTTGAATATTTTTATCGGCACATTAAGTTGGATAATCAACGCTCCAAGTTGACTCATCAGAAGGCGTTAGAGACATGAAAGCGTATCGAGCAGCAATTTTGTCGTTTTCAGGGGCTGGTGCCGAGGTTCAGGCGCATTGGCAAGACGATGGCCTTTTGGTGACTGGCATCAAAAATCAAGACCCAACACGAGAAGTCATTTTGGCAGTTGGAGACTATCAAACAGTGATGAATCAATGGGCCGCTCGACAACTCCCGCCCCTTCGCATTGAAGACATTGAGCATTTGCCAGGAAAAATATTGGCTCCGGGCTTTGTCGACATGCACAGTCATTTCCCGCAAATGGATGTCATCGGATCTCCAGCCACAGGACTGCTGCCCTGGTTGGAAAACTACACCTTTCCCCAAGAGATGAAATTCCAAGACCCTACTCATGCAGCCTCAGTGGCAGAGGTGTTTTTGGACGAGATGCTGGGCAACGGCGTGACCACGGCCCTCACCTTTGCAACAGCTCACAAAACCTCTGTTGACGGCTTATTTGAAGCTGCTGAAAAAAGGCACCTGAGACTCATCACAGGTCTGTGTTTGATGGACCAAAATGCACCCCAAGGGCTTCGACACGAGACCGAGCAAAGCTTGCGAGAAACCCAGTCGCTCATTGAACGCTGGCACGGGGTGGATCGCTTGGGCTACGCCATCACACCTCGATTTGTCCCCACAAGCAGTGAAGCTCAGTTGGGAGGTGCGGGTGAACTGGCCAAGCAATATCCAAGCACCTGGATTCAATCCCATGTGTCAGAAAACACCGATGAGATTGCCTGGGTCAAGGCTCTTTACCCGACAGCGAGGAGCTACCTCAGCGTCTATGACGATGTGGGCTTGCTGCGTGAAAGAGCCGTTTATGCCCATTGCATTCATTTCGATACCGACGACCGAGCACTGATGAAGGATCGGGATACAGCGGCCGCCATTTGTCCGACCAGCAATTTATTTTTGGGCAGTGGCTACTTTGATTATGCCGCCGCTGAAAACCATGGCTTCATGTTTGGACTTGGAAGTGATGTGGGCGGGGGCACATCCTTTTCGCCGTTCAAAACCATGTTGGGCGCTTTTTACGTGGCTCAATATCAAAATTCACCTGGTGGCAACAAACCCCTTTACGCCTCGACTGCACAGCACCTTTGGTGGCAACACACGGCAGGGGCCGCCAAAGCTTTGGGACTGGAAGGTGTGGTGGGTAATTTAAGAGAAGGATGTGAGGCAGATTTCTTGGTGTTGGATCCGCACTCAACACCACTCATGGCCCGTCGAACCGCACAGGCGAACAACTTGGAGGAGTTGCTTTTTGCGATGATTGTTCTTGGGGATGATCGCGCAGTTGCTCGAACTGTGACCGCAAAAAAACCAGTCAAGCAACCCTAGCACTCGATCGTTGATGACGAAGAAAAAATCGCCAATCCCCCAATGGACTGAGAGCTTGGCGACATGGAGGCAAGGCCTCTCCGCAAAGAGGAGCGGCCCAAAGAATTAAACGCTGGAGTGTGGTTTACCAGCCTCGGCCTTCAAGTGTTCTTTTGCAGCGTCCTTGTAAGCTTGACCTCGCTTTAAAAGCACAGCGACTGATCTCACCTTTTGATCTTGCGCACTTATTCCAGGCAATTCAAGATGAGGATTGGCCTCCAATGCTTTGGCCACTTTCATCAACCGCTGACGAGCCATGATGATGCCATTGTCAGTGGAGACCAAGTTCTCTTTGGTGCGGTCCTGGATGGGCCCCATGCTTTCTTGCAAAGAAGCATCTTGGGTGCCGATGCCTTTGATACCACTGTAGTAGAGATTGGCCCGCTGTGCATCACGGTCCATCAAATAGTCATTTTGCTTATTTTGGAGGGGAACATAGTGCTTATCCACCACCACGTGAACGCCGTTGCCCTCTTTCATGGCCAGAACTTCTGATTTGGTCAATGCGCGTGTGGGATGGTAGTCGTAACTCCAAGCCCAACAACGTTGGTCATCGATGGGCACCCAAAAATGTCCATGAACGGGGTGATCTCCACGTGGTGGCACCATGGTGAAAGTGGGCACAATCCAGGGCGTGATGCGCCAGTAATATTGGTCATCTTCTGCGTTTCGTCTTGCGCCGACAAAAAGCCCTCCGGACGCCTCCACCACTTCAAATACAGGTTTCAAATCATTTTGGTTGTACTTGTTACCACCGGCGCTATTGAAGAGTGGGTCATGCAGCAAACTACTGACATGAAGAAAAGACACATGACTTGAATCAATGCCACCCTCGAGAGCTTGAAGCCAATTGCAGTCTTGAAAGCGCTTTGACATGTAAGACTGCTCAGCCGGAACGGTTGCAAACTCCCACTCTGGCAGTGGTGGCGTGTGTTCAGCAGGCCCCATGTACACCCAGATCACACCACCACGCTCGATCAAAGGATAGCCTTTTAATTTAATCCTATCCTTAAAGCCGCTTTCATCTGCCTCGGACGGAACGTCAACACACTGACCGCTGTAATCAAATTTCCATCCATGGTAAGGACATCGAATGCCGTTGGCTTCATTGCGACCAAACCAAAGAGAAACCCCGCGGTGTGCACAAAACTCATCGATCACCCCCAAACGTCCTGAAGTATCACGAAATGCCAGCAGCTTTTCAGACAAAATTTCCACTCTCACAGGCTCACCATCAGCGGTGGGCAACTGTTCAGACAATAAAAGTGGCAACCAATAGCGACGAAACAAATTGCCCATCGGTGTGCCTGGACCGGTTTGTGTAACGAGATCGTTTTGCTCTTTTTTTAACATTGAATAAGCTCCAGGTTAGAGTTGTTTTAAAGAATGAAGAAACCGTTGGCGAAGTTTTAGTTCCATTTGAAGTTGATCAACGATTGCTGATCCTGATGGCTCACGATGATTCATCTGTTGCATTCAATTGCGCATTTTGGCTTTCATCAAAAGATAAGCAAGACCGAGTCAACCAATCAGACAACAACGATCAAATACAAAATTTTCGATATCAATGCACTTCGACTTGCATTTGTATTGGCGCGAACACAATCAGAAAATTTTCGCAATTCACATACAAACCTATCCAATCACTCATGAGATTGAAGAGTCATCTTTATTGACAAAAACAGGTTTCGAGCATAGCCCATCAAAATTAAAATGCGGTTGATGTAGATCAATCAACTATTTTGAAAAAATAATCGCACTCATTTTTAATCAACGATTGCTATAGAAAAACATATTTTTCACACCATCGAGGTGCAATATTTTGCAATCGAAAAATGCGTAATATTTAATGTGAGTCTGATCCAAGTCAAAAAATCCTCAATCCATTGAACATGTTCGTTTGTAAGATCACATAAAGTCTTGCATGACTGTGTGATTTGCGATTTTGAGAAACACATCTCAATGACGTCTAAAAAAATTCAACAATTCAACTCACGAAACGAGATTCAATGGAAAAAACAGAAATCCTCATCATTGGTGCAGGCCCCGTGGGACTTACCCTGGCGATCGCTTTAGGACAGCAAGGCATTCCTTGCACGGTCATTGAGAGCAAAGATGCCCCGCAGTTTTTACCGA
>CAIPFK010000243.1 GCA_903864315.1 uncultured Burkholderiales bacterium
CCCCCAGGTCATTGATGATGAGTCCACTGTTGTAGGGGTTGCCGTGGGGGTTGGCCTCCATGATGGAGAAGCATCCCCAAATTTGATTGCGCACACACGCCGCCTTGAAGGCCGCGACCTCGGGGCCGTCAACGCTCACCATCAATTCAGGCGCCGTGCTCATGCTCAAGCCGTGCAAGCTGTACTCGGGAAACACGACCAAGTCCATGCCCGAGAGGTTTCTTCTGGCCTTGTCGACCATGTCACAAATGACTTGGGTTTGCGCTTTGAGTTGTGCTGGTGTGTCCACCACCGGCAACTTCAATTGCACCAAGCCCATCACCACCCCATTGGGGGAAGGGTTCAAACCACCGAGTCCACTCATCGTCTTCTCCTTATCTAGAAACACTGAGCTCACTGGGCGAGCCTTTGATCGTTCGATTGGGCGCGCACGTGAAAATCAAAATCAACAACGTCAATGCATACGGTATGGCATTGAAGAGGTTGTAGCCCTTGCTGATGCCCACCGACTGCAGCGCGGGACCAATCGCCCCGGCTCCGCCAAAAATGAGCGCTGCGTATAAGCAGTTGATCGGACTCCACCGTGCAAAGATGACCAGCGCCACCGCAATGAGTCCTTGCCCGCTTGAGAGCCCCTCGTTCCAACTGCCGGGGTAGTAAAGCGAGAGCGATGCCCCGCCCATGCCTGCAATCATGCCCCCGAGGGTGGTGGCCAAAATCCGCAAACCCTGCACCGACGCTCCCAAGGTGCGGGCCGCCTCGGCCGAGTCGCCCACCATTCTGAGCTCAAGACCCAGTCGGGTGTGCCCCAAAGCCCAAGACAAGCCAACGGCGAGCAGCGCACCCAACGGGAACAATGGATTGATGTTGAGGGCGGACTGAATTTGCACACTCTCGCTCCAAGCCCCCAGAGGAATGCCTTGGAGGAGCGCTGCTTGGGGCTGAATCAAGGGCTTGCCCAAGTAAAACGCCACCCCAACGCCCAACAGCATGAGGCCAATGCCCATGGCAATGTCATTGACCCGCGCCATCGAGCAAAGCAGCCCATGCAAGAGCCCCCAAAGGCCTCCGGCCAAGCACGCGGCCACGACGCCCACCCAGGCCTCACCACTCCAGTGTGAGCCAGCAAAACCGGCCATCGCCGAAAACACCAACACGCCTTCGAGTCCCAAGTTGATGCGACCCGATTTTTCTGTCAAGCACTCTCCCAAGCTCACAAAGAGAAACGGTGTGCCCACGCGAATGGCGCCTCCAATCATGGCCACGGCGATGTTCAAAACAAAGTCCATTCGATCACGCCTTTCGTTGAAGGATGGGAAACCCAAGGATGTGCAGCTGATTCATTCAAGCACCCCTTGGTGTTTCACGTTTGAACAAGGCCACGCCCAAGCGCCCCCGAAACGCTTCACTGGCCAAAGTGATCACCAACACCAACCCCAAGAGCACGTGCACCGAGGCATCGGGCAGTCCCAAGTGGCGTTGCAGCATGCTGCCCGCTGCGCCAAAGCCCCCCAAGAGAATGGCCACTGGAATCAAGGCGAGCGGCTGATGTCGCGCCACAAAACTCACCAAAATGCCGGTGTAGCCCAGGCCCTCGATCAAGGAGGCGTTGGCGGCGGTGTGGACAGCCGCGACTTGAATACCACCGGCCAAGCCCGCACAACCACCCCCCAGTGCGCAGGCCATGACCACCAAGGTGTTGACGGGCAAGCCCACCAATTGCGCCGCTTTGGGGTTGCCCCCCACCACGCGGGTGGCAAAACCATGGGTGCTGAGAGTGAGCCACACAAAGGCCAGGACACACAACACCAAGCCCCACAGGAGGCCCCAGTGCACGTCATAGCCCCACATGCCACCGATCAGCAAAGAGTCGGCCAAGGGTTTGGTCGAGGGCTTATTCAAACTGGCGGGGTCTCGCATCAAGTCCTCCACCACAAACTTGAACAAATTGATGGCGATGTAGCTCATCAGTAAACTGCTGATGGTCTCGTTCACGCCTTTGAATTGGCGCATCAAGCCCACCAAGGAAATCCAGGCCCCACCAGCCAAAAATGAAGCCAGCATAATCTCGGCGGTCCCGAGCAGGCCACTTGGAACATCCACAAAGACAGGCAAGGCCGCGCAGGCCAAGCCACCCACCACCAGGGCGCCTTCGCCGCCAATCACGATGAGACCCGCTTGCGCAGGAACGGCCACACACAGGCCCGTGAGGATGAGGGGAGCAGCGCGCTGCAGGGAGTTTTGCCAAGAGAAGGCATCACCAAAGGCGCCCTTGAAGAGGAGCACCCACACTTGCACGGGTGAGTACCCCCCGAACCAAGCAAAGAGTCCAAAGGCGAGCACCCCCAAGGCCACCGAGAGGATGGGGAGCATCAAACCTTCGAGCCAAGAAATCCAAAACTCTTTCACACCGATCCTTTAAACCCAGGCCGACTGACCAAACACAACGGTGCGTCCAGTCAAACCAAGAACAACGAGAAAGAAAAAAAACCATTTGCAATGCATTGGCTCCCCCCCATCAACACTCACTGGCTTGGAAGACGAGAGCGCTTACGCTCAAAGTCCCATCCATGCGCCATGAAGTCTAGACCCATGATCCAAGCAAGATTCACCCAACACTCCCACTGCAGGAACAGTGGGAGTCTGTGAGTTGACCCCAAGCGTGATCGGAGAAAGTTCGTCTGAGCGCATGAATCCCAGGCGAACACTTGCTCAGCATTGACGCATTAAATCTTGCCAATGACACCTTCGACCAAGTAGCCCATGCTCTCGAGTTCAACATCGGTTTGCTTGAAGCTCTTGCCTTTGGGGATCACCACTTTGCCGGTGTTGTCCTTCAATTCGCCGGCAAAAATATCGAACTTGTCGTTCATCATGAGGGCCTTCACGCTGTCGGCTTGCTTTTTGGCGGCAGCGCTGACGCTGGGACCATAGGCCGACGTTTTGATGAAACCCTCTTTGAGGCCACCACGAACGAAGTTGGGATGGGGTTTGCCAGCTTTGGCCGCATCGATGATGATCTTGTAGGCGGTTGACCAATTCCACTCTGCACCGGTGAGGTAGGCCTGAGGCGCCAACTTGGACTGGTTGGCATGGTAGCCACAG
>CAIPFK010000244.1 GCA_903864315.1 uncultured Burkholderiales bacterium
GCTCAAAACGCCGGCCCCACGGTGAAGTGGTTTGAAGGCATTGGCGCCAAATTCGACTTCTTGCCCACCCAATTCTTGACCAAGTCGCAACCCAGGCTGCTGCCGGTGGGCGGGGGGCAAGGCTTGATTGACGTCCTCTTTTCCAAAGCCACCCAACTCGGTATCACGGTTCTGTATGAAACCACGGCGCGTGAATTGATTGAGAACGAGCACGGTCACATCATTGGCGTGAAAGCCAGACAAGTGGGACAAGGCAACCTGCTCCTCAAGGGCCCAGTGGTACTGGCATGCGGTGGCTTTCAAGGCAATGCCGAGATGATGACGCGCTACGTGGGCGCGCGCTCTATTTATTTGCGCCCCATTTGCAAAGGCGGTTATTTCAATCGCGGTGAAGGCATCGAGATGGCCCTCAAGGCGGGGGCCGCCACTTGCGGGGACTTTGGCTCCTACCATGCCGAGCCCATCGACCCCAGATCGGGCATGTCGGAGCCCTCGGTGTTCATCTTCCCTTACGGCATCTTGGTGAACCAAGAAGGCCTGCGCTTCACCGACGAGGCGATTGGTACGGTCGACGCGTACTATGAATCCATCACCCGCAAAATTCACCTGCAAACCCAGGGCATGGCGTGGGTCATTTTGGATGCCCGTCACCAGCGCATTCCCAATTACCGCCTCGGTATTCGAAGCGACCAAGCCCCCATCGTCGCTCAAAGCCTCTCAGACTTGGCCCAGGCCATCCACGTGCCCGTTGACGCCTTGAGTGAAACCGTGTCGAAGTACAACCAAGCCTGTTCAGGCAAGGACTGGAGTCCCTTGGTGCTCGATGGCGTCAAAACCCATGGCTTGACGCCGGCCAAATCCAATTGGGCCTGCCCCTTGAATGAGGCCCCCTTTCACGCCTACCCCATCATGGCCTCCAACGTGTTCACCTTTGGCGGACTCAAGGTCGATGAGGATGCCAGGGTCCTGCACACCGATGGCTACCCGATTGAGAATCTCTACGCAGCAGGAGAAATCATCGGCTCCTATTGGGGAACCTACACCGGGGCCACGTCAGTGCTCAAGGGCATGGTGTTTGGTCGCAAGGCTGGATTGCATGCCGCTCAGCGCGGGCAGCAATAACGGCGCATCAGCAAAACACCGCTTGCCTGGCTAGGCCAAGACCGGCGCAGGCTTCGGGGCCTGTCTGCCCCAAAGCCCCAGTCTTGGCGCTGGCCCTGGGGCTCGGATCAACCCAATGCGGCAATGACGTCTTGCGTGCTGCGTGTTCTGCCCAGTCTGGGGAAGGTGTACTTGAGCGTGCCTTGGTGCGCTTCAACGGAGGGGCTCGCCATCGCGTCCTCCACAAACACTTGGTTGTAATTGCGCTCAAACGCGTCCCTGGCGGTGGACTCCACACCCACGTTGGTGGAAATACCAGCGAGCACGATGGTGTTGATGCCGCGTCTTCTGAGCTGGGAGTCGAGCTCTGTGCCGTAAAAAGCACCCCACTGGCGCTTGGTGATCAAAATATCGCTGGGCTGGGTGTTGAGTTCGGTCACCAAGGTTGCGAAATTTGCAGGACGACCCGCAACGCTGCCCGCTGGCGCATCGGTGATGGGGTTCAAGAGATCTTTGCCGTCGGGCAAATTGCCCACTGTCACCAAGACGACGGTTGCATGGTGCTTGCGAAACGCCTCGACGAGCTTGGAGGCATTGGCAATGACTTCAGCGCTGGTTCTGGGAAACACATTCATGCCGACAATGCCGTACTGGAGGTCGATCAAAACGAGGGCCGATGTTTGGGGATCAATGTGCAATGCAGGAGCGTTCATGGATAAAGTTCTTTCAAAAAATGGAGGTCAAATTTTAAGATAAATTCAAGGCTTAAAACGTCGTCTTGGGGCTTGAAGACGATTTTCATGCTTAGGTAAACCCTGCATTGCAAGTGCTTTAAGCTCTAAAATCCGAGGTGGGTCTTAGAAATCATTTGCTGCGTTTTTTTTCATCCTGATTGGAGACCACATTCTCAACTTTTTGAAGGGCCATGCGCATGAACGTCGTCATCACCGGTGGGTTGGGGGTTTTGGGGCTGGGGTGCGCGCACGCATTTCTCAAGGCTGGTGCTCGGGTGGTCTTGGCCGACATCCAAAACAACCCCGAACTCCTCCAGGCTCTCACCATGGAGTACGGGCAAAGACTGCGCTTCGTGTCTTGCGATGTGAGCCAATTTGAAGAGTGCACGCAGTTGGTTCAAAAGAGCGAAGTATTTTTCAACGCCCCGATCGACGTGTATCTGGTCAACGCGGGCGTGCCCTTTGGAGGTGAGTTTTTAAAGGCGAGCCAAGAACAAATTCAACGCGTCGTGGACGTGAATATCTTGGGCTCCATCTACTGCGCTCAAACCGCCATTCCAAGTCTGCTTAAAAACCGCAACTCCTTGTTGATGTTCACGTGCTCACTGCAAAGCACACTGGGTCGCTCCCAACGCAGCATCTACACCGCCTCCAAGCACGCGATTGCGGGACTGGTGAAATCACTCTCCTTGGAGTTCGCCAGACAAGGCTTGCGGGTCAATGGCATTGCGCCGGCTGCCATCGAGACGCCTTTTCTGTACAGTGCATTCGAAGGCGCCCAGGTCTCCAAGTCCGAGGGCTTGCAAACAGCGGCTGAGTCACTGCCCTTGGGCCGACTGCCAACAGTCGAGGAGTTTGCAGCCACGGCTGTCTTCTTGAGCACGCCCGGGGCCGCCTCCATCACCGGCCAGTTGATCACGCTCGATGCAGGCGCCAGCGCGGGTGTCTTTCCAAAGCAAGCACTTGGATGAGTTGCCTGTACCCACTGAAATGCCGCTGACCCTTCAATCGATTTTGAGGCCGGTTTTGAGGGCCAAGTCTTTATAGGTCTCTCGCTCCTTGGCCAGATAGCCCGCAAATTCTGCCGGCGTATTGCCCCCAGGCACCACCCCCATGTCAGACATTCTTTTCTGAATGGATGGGTCTTTGAGCGAGGTGGAGAGTTCCTTGTAAATCAAGTCGATCACCGCTTGTGGCGTGCCTGTTGGTGCCATGAGTCCAATCCAAGCACTCATCACGTGACCCGGCACACCCGCTTCGATGACCGTGGCGGTGTTGGGTTTGAGAGGAAAACGTGTCCTCGACGTCACGGCGAGCAGTTTGGCATCTCCCGTGTCAATGAGTTTTTGTGGAGAGGGATAATTCTCAATCAAGAAATCAAAGTTGCCCGCCACCAGGTCCATCATCGCTGGTGCCGCGCCGCGGTAAGGCACATGGGTGATGTCAACACCGGCCAAGCTTTTGAGCAACTCGCAGTTCAAGTGGCTAAAGGCACCCACCCCCGAGGAGCCACAGGTGACTTTGCCAGGAGACGCCTTGGCGGCCGCCAAGATCTCTTGCACTGACTTGAAGCTCGAGTTCTTGCCCACCACGAAGGCCCCAGGACTGTCGGCAATCAAGGTGATCGGCACAAAATCGCGCTCCGCATTGAAGTTGATGGGCGTGCGACTGATCGCTGGCATGATGGTGATGGGTCCTGGCGAGCCCGCGAGCAAGGTGTAGCCATCGGGCTTGGCATTGTGAACTTGAGCTGCTCCAATGAGGCCACCTGCACCCGTGTTGTTTTCGACCACGAAGCTTTGACCGAGCTTTTGGGTGAGCTCATTGGCCGCAAGACGGGTGAGCACGTCGGTCGCACCTCCAGCCGCAAACGGCACAATGACCCGAACGGGCTTGTTGGGGTATTTGTCTTGCGCATGGGATGTCCCCATCACAGACGTCAACGCCAAAACGAGAATGGTGGATGGATGGATGAATTTCATGGATTTCATGTTCTTGCCAAGTGAGTTGTTGAGTTGATACAAAGTTGTAAGCTGAATTGATGAAATGGGATGGATCCTCAGTCCATCCAGGAGCCGCCATTGACGTCCAAGACCTCGCCTGTGATAAAACCGGCAGACTCTGCTGCCAAAAACGTCACCGCCTCGGCAATGTCCTCGGCTTTCCCCATGCGACCGACAGGGATCAGGTCTTTGAGAGACTGCGGAAAATTGGTGGTCATGTTGGAGGCGACTGGTCCAGGTGCGATGGCATTGACGGTGATGCCGTGGTGGGCGTTTTCTTTGGCCAAGTAAAACGTGAGCGCATTGATCCCTGCTTTGGACACACCGTAGGCAACGTTGCCGGCCTTCTTTTGTTCTTCTGGGTTGATCCAGGGCCTGGGGTTGCCACCATTTTTCCCGAGCACCGAGCTCATGCTGATGATGCGACCATATCGGTTGTCACGCATGGCGGGCAAGACCGCTTTGGAGCAAATGAAGGTGCTGGTCAAGTTGATGTTGAGCACGCGCTGCCACTCGGCCAAGCTCACATCCGACGAGTTGCCATGCGAGACGATGCCCGCAATGTTGACGAGGATATCGATTTTTTGAAAGTGTGAGGCGACCTCTGCCACGGCCCTCAAGACCGCCGCCTCATCGGTCACGTCGACTTGGAGCGCGATCACGTGGGCCTCAGGGACAATCGCTTTGAGCTCTTTGATCAAACCCTGGCAGTCGCCAATATCGATCAATCCAAGCTTTGCACCCTCCTTCACAAATTGAATCGCCGTTGCGCGACCCAAACCGCCTGCCGCACCGGTGATGATGGCGACTCGCTTGTCTAGTCTTTTCAAAGAACACCTCTTCGTTCAAATCCAAGCCCGGCGTGTGCCGAGCTTGCGGACCCATTGCGTCCATTGAAATATGAACTTCAATTGTAGGACGGCCAATGCGCTTGGTGTGTGAGGGATTCTATGGATGGGCAGCGAATGATCGATATCAAGGTAAGTACCTAGTTGATCCAACGCAAGGAATTCATCGTTTTTTTTGTGCGCAGCATTAAACTCAGTGCTGGGTCCACGCAAGTCGATCGAGTTGGGCCCTGGTCATGATTTCATTGTCAATAGGAGTCAACATGAACACACAAAGCGGTGAACATTCTTCTGGGTCACAGCATCACCTGTCCAAGCTGCTGGGCGTCGTCTTGGCCTGCACCCTGGGGCTTGGCGCAGCCCATGCAGACTATCCCGATCACGCCATCAAAATGGTCGTGCCTTACCCCGCAGGCGGCGCCACCGATGTGGTGGCCAGGGCCGTGGCCCAAAAATTGGGCGAGCGACTCAAGCAATCGGTGGTCATTGAAAACCGCGGCGGCGCCAGCGGTCAAATTGGCGCCGACTACGTGGGCAAAGCCGCACCCGATGGCTACACCATCCTCTTCACCGCGGCCGACACCCACTCCATCAACCCCTTTGTGTATCCGAAGATTTCTTATGATGCCAAGAAAGACTTCTCCCCCATCGCTGAGGTGGGCATCTTGCAAATGACCTTGGTTGTCAACCCCAATGTCAAAGCCAAAAACGTCCAAGAGTACCTCAACTTGGTGCGCCAACAAGCTGGCAAAATGTCCTACGCGTCTTACGGCACGGGAAGCTCCAGCCACGTCGCCATGGCCATGCTCAATGTCTCAGAAAAACTCGACATCTTGCACGTCCCCTTCCAAGGCGCGGCCCCCGCCATCTCAGCCGTGATGGCCGGGCAAATCGACGCCATGATGGTCCCCCTCACCCTCGCCTACCCCAATCACCAGGCCGGTAAAGTTCGGCTCTTGGGTGTGGCCGCCCCCACACGTTTTGTCAGTGCCCCCGACATGCCCACATTCACCGAACAGGGCTACCCCATCAATGCCACACCCTGGTTGGGTATTTTGGGGCCGGCCAAAATGCAGCCCGCGATCATTGAAAAACTCAATGAAGAGGTGAACGCCGTTTGCCAAGACCCCCAGATCGTGGAGTTGCTCGTGAAAAACGGCTTGGCCGTTGAGACCAAAAATGTCACCCAATTCAAGGCTTACCTTGACACCGAGTCCGAGCGCTGGGGAGCGACCATCCGAGCGGCCAGCATCAAAGCAGAATAAAATCACTATTTTTAGAAATCAAAACCCATGAAAATCTGGCACCAAAGCTTTACCGTTCTCGAAGACTTGCCCGCTTACAAGGCGGCCATGGAAAAGCACATCAAAAAAATCGTCCGCCCCGACACCGAAGTTGAAATTCACGGCTTGATCCCGGGCACCTATCCGAGCAACTATCCGGGCACGGACATCGGATTGAGCACTTTGTACACCATGCACACCATGCAGTGGATGGTGCAAGCGGTGAAAGCCAACCGCGCCGGTGTTGATGCCTTTGCCATGTGCACCATCCCCAATCCACTCATCCGTGAGATCAGAACCTTGGTGGACATACCTGTGGTGGGCTACGGAGAGTCGAGTTTTCACACGGCATGCATGCTCGGACACCGTTTTGGCGTGCTCATGTTCATCGACACCATGATTCCCATGTTTCAAGAACAAATGGGGGCCTATGGACTCACCACTCGATGCGTTGGCATTGAACCCGTGGGATTCACCTTCCAAGACGTCTTGCCCGCCTTCACCGATCCCGAGCCCTTGATTGAACGATTCAAGAAAAGTGCTCGCGCCTTGATTGCCAAAGGCGCCGATGTGATCGTGCCCGGGGAGATGCCCCTCAATATTTTGCTCGCCAGCAACGGCATCTCCCGCGTGGACGATGTGCCCATCATTGACGGCTTGGCCGTGACCCTCAAGATGGCCGAGATGATGGTGGACTTGAAAACGAATTTTGGTCTTTACCAGACTCGCCAAGGCTGGTTTGGCAAAGCCCCTGCGCGTGAGCGCGTGGAAGAACTTTTTGACTTTTATGGCTTGACCAAACTGTTGAACCAACCTTAATTTCCATCCTTGCCCTTTTCCTCTGAGGACACCTCCCGCCATGTCATACCCCAAGAAAATCCAGATTCATGAACTCGGCCCCCGAGAAGGCATGCAAATCGAAAAAAATCCGGTCACCACCGAAGAAAAAATTCGACTCATCGACATGCTCTCGGAGTGCAACTTTCCTGAAATCGAGGTGGTCTCTTTTGTCAACCCCAAGTGGGTGCCGCAGATGGCCGATGCAGAAAACATCGTCGCGGGCTTGAAGGCTGCACCCAACACCAAGTACACCGGTGTTTACTTGAATATCCAAGGCATGAACCGGGCCATTGCCACCAAAAAGCTCTTTGTCGAGGGCAGTTTGAGCATCACCGCCAGCGAGACGTTTTCCAAGAAGAACACCAACCGCAGCATTGATGAAACCTTTGAAGAGGCCGCCCGACGCGTCGAAGCCTTCAGAATCGCCAACATCCCCGCCACCGAAGTCAGTGTCATGGCTGCCTTTGGTTGCAACTACGAAGGCAATGTCGACCCCGACCACGTGATTCAATTGATTGCTCGCTTGATGAATTTGGCCGAGGACAACGAATACACCATTCAACACATCCAACTGTGTGACACCATGGGCTGGGCCAACCCGCAATCGATCAAATACTTGGTGGGCAAGATTCAAGACCGCTGGTCAACACCCACCATCAACTTGCACCTGCACGACACCCGCGGCATGGGCATGGCCAATGCCTTGGCGGCGTTGGAGATGGGGGTCGATGATTTTGATTCGGCGGTGGCAGGACTCGGAGGCTGTCCCTACGCTGGCTTCAAAGACGCGCCGGGCAACATCGCGACAGAAGATTTGGTGCACATGTGCCATGAACTCGGCATTGAGACGGGTGTCAATTTGGAGCGACTCGTCGAAGTGGCCGTCGAAGCTGAGAAGATTGTCGGCCACCCCTTGCCCGGTAAAGTGATGCGTGGCGGACGCCTCGAGGCTTATCGCCAAGCAGCCCAGCATTGAGTTGAGTCATGACAACACTCGATACCGCACCAAAGCCCGAAGATTTCGCCCATTGGCGAGGCATGGTGGGCCAGCCCTTGACGGCAGAGAACCCACTGGAAAAAGACACCTTGAGGCGCTTTGTACAAGCCATCATGGACAGCAACAAGCGCTATGTCGATGAAACCCTGGCATCCCACACTCGCTACAAAGGCTTGGTGGCCCCACCTCTGTACCCCGTCCACGCCTTTCGGCCCACCACCACCGCCCCCGATCCACTCAATTTGGTCCAAGACGACCGTGATGCCGATGGTGCCGGTCAAAACGACAGCGTGTTCTTTGGCTTGCCACCCATGGTCTCGCCCTTCAAGAGACTCCTCAATGGCGGCAATGAGATTGAATTTTTTCGTTGCCTGGCAGTGGGTGAGCGGTGTGTGGCCCATGCCATTTACAAAGACGTCATCTTGAAAGAGGGCAAAAGCGGCTTTTTATTGTTTGTGGTGATCCAGACCACCTTCAGCACCGAGGCGGGTGAACAGTTGTTGATCAACCGCCAAACTTTGATTTGGAGGTGAGCGATGTCTTTGATTTGGGAACACTTGCAAGAAGGCACTCTTTTGGCTGAGATCAACAAAGGCGTCATCACCACCTCACACATCATGCGGTGGTCCGCTGCGGTTGAGAACTGGCACCGCATCCACTACGACCACCGCTTTGCCACCGAACACGACAAACTCCCCGATGTGCTGATCAATGGATCTTGGAAGCAGCATGTGCTCGTGCAACTGGTGCAAGATGCCTTGGGAGACACCAGTTGGGTTTGGAAGATCAAGTTTCGCTACAAAAGAATGGATGTCGCGGGCGACTCCATCGTCGCTCAAGCGCGGGTGGTCAATAAAACCAGTCTGGATGGACTGGGTTTTGTCACACTCAAGATTGTTTTGCTCAACCAGCGTGGTGAAGAGTCGACCGCGGGCTACGCCGTTGGTGTGGTTGAGCTCCCAGGCGGTGCCCAGGTGCCCTACCCCTTTGTGCCGAAAGCCTCTTACGCCAGCATTCAACTCCCCCAGGATGACTAAAGAGACCATCGAGCGTGGCGCCTTGAAGTTGGCCGACCTGCTCAGGTACAACGCCCGGTACTTCCCGCACCAAGTGGCGCTTCGTTTGGACGGGCGTGAGGTCACGCATGCTCAGCTGCTGGGCCGAGTCGAGTCCATTGGGGGGCAATTGAGGCTCGTCATCGGTGAAGGTGAGCGCATCGCCCTTTGGTTTCAAAACTCCCTCAATTGGCTGGCAAGCTTCATTGCCATCAATGACCTGGGTGGCGTGAGTGTGCCCATCAATACCCGCTTGACGAGCGCTGAGCTTGGCATCATCTTGAGAGATGTGCAACCCAAGGCCTTGATCACCACCCAAGCTTATAGAGGGCGCGCTTACAGCGAAGAAGCCAGAGCCGTGCTCACTGATCTGCCATGGGCGACGCTGATGCTTGACGCCAGCGACAATGACCATTGGAGCGAATGGCCACTTGAAAGACTGGGGAGTGGATCCTTCAACCTTGAGACCAAGAGCATTGCCGACTTGATGTGCATCCAGTACACCTCGGGCACGACCTCAATGCCCAAAGGGGCCATGCTTTTGAACAAAAGTTACTTGCAAACCGCCTCGTATGTGGCGAGTTGCCAGGGCCTGAACCCGCACAGCGAGTTCATCAGTGCAGCACCTTTTTTTCATTGCTCGGGCACCATGCATGCCATCACGGTGTGCTTGCTCTCAGGTGCAACCTTGACCGCCATGTCGGCTTGGGAGCCCGAGATGTTTTTGCGTTTGGTTGAACAACACCAATGCAGTGTCTCCCACATGGTGTATTACAGAGACGTCTTGGCGCTTGAGTCGAGCAAGAGTCGCACCCAACTGCGAAGCATGAACATCACCCATGACTTGGGCACCGCCGATTTCCTGAGAAGAATCCATGACGAATTGGGCATCCCTGGCATCTCCAATATCTATGGAATGACAGAGACATGCGGACAGTTCGCCATGTGGCGTGCGGGAGATGAACTCGACCAGCGCATCGGCGCCAACGGCCGCCCCCAAGCGGGCAACCTCTTTCGCATTGCAGACCCCCAGACCCGGGAGGTGCTCGGCACCAACTCGGTGGGTGAAATCCAAATGCGAGGACACACCATCACACCGGGCTACTTCAACCACCCAGAGGCCACCGAGCAAGCGTTCACCGCGGACGGCTGGTTTCGCTCAGGTGACTTGGGGACCCTCAATGAGGTGGGTGAGCTCACCTACATTGCCAGACTCAAGGACATCATCCGAGTGGGTGGCGAGAACTTGGCGCCCGTCGAAGTGGAACAAGTCTTGCGCGACTGCACTGGGCTCACCCAGGTTTGTGTCTTGGCGTTGCCCGATGCACGACTCGACGAGGTGGTGAGTGCTGTCGTCGTTTGCAACGATGCACTCCACAACTGGAGTGATGTGGTGAGCCAAATGCGACAACGCCTGGCTGGCTTCAAAGTGCCCAAAAGCATCTACATCACCGACGTTTTGCCGATGACGGCCACCAACCGTGTGCAAAAAGATGTCCTCAAAACCCAGATCGCCAATCAGCAATTAAAACGTGTCATCTGAAACACGCCCATGAAAGACGAAAGGCAATTCGCATGAAAACCTGGAGCATCGAGACCTTGGAGTTGGGTCATGTTGAACTGAACCGGCGCCGCATGATCGCCAACGCCTCGGGCAATGGCTTGGTGCGAGTGCCCGTTCAGGGCTGGCTGCTACAAAACGGCGAGCACAAGGTCTTGATCGACACGGGCTTCAGAAGCCCCGAGGTGCTCCAAAAACTTGGCGACAGTGCCAACGGCATCAGCACGAACAGTCTGCGCTTGGAGTTGCAGTTGAAACGTTTGGGCCTTGAGATGAAAGACATTGACTTCATCTTGCACACCCATTTGCATTTGGATCATGCGGGACAAACCGATCAGTTCCCCATGAGCACCGTGGTGGTGGTCAACCGCCGAGAATTGGAGTATGCAGTGAGTGGATTGTCGGGGCCGTCCTACCCGGCCGAAGACATCAAACACTTGATTGATCGCTTGCACACGCCAGGTGCGCTCCAACTCCTCGACCTCGAGCAAACCCCATCGGAAGAAATCTTGCCAGGCATTGTTTGCTCGGCTGCAGGCGGGCACACCGAGGGCTCGATGCTCATTCATGTGCAAACGGACCAAGGCATGGCGGTCTTCAGTGGGGACTTGGTCTACAGTGTCTTTTTTCAGCTGCTCTCCAAAACCGTGCTCCATGCAGACCCCGTGGTGTCGGCGAATTTTGTGGTGTCCAGGAGAAATGAAAAATCGGCTCTGAAGCGTCTGCTCCAAAGCCACCCCGAGTTCACCC
Source organism: uncultured Burkholderiales bacterium (assembly GCA_903864315.1). GTDB lineage: Bacteria > Pseudomonadota > Gammaproteobacteria > Burkholderiales > Burkholderiaceae_C > Limnohabitans. The sequence goes on from CAIPFK010000244.1 coordinate 11,173, forward strand.
TCTACCCAAGCCACGATTTGCCTGTAAAAATCAAGTCAGGCCGCGTGGTGCATGACTCCTTCAAGGGCGACGACTGTGGACCGAGTGGCTGCTGGTGCTCATTCGTTGAAACCATGGGGTATTCAGAACAGGCGCCACAACCAAAGGCCAAGGAGCAAGCATGAAAATTTGGTACCAAAGTGCAAGTGCTTACCGCTTTGAGCCGGTGTGGGATGAGTACGGTAAAACCCTTGAAGCGCAGTGCAAAAAAATAGCCAGCCCTGGCACCGAGGTCTACATCACAGGAATCCCGGTGATGGTGAGAGACATTGAAAACTGGCGCCACCTGCAATACCTACAGAACATCCAAACCCTCAAAAACATGAGGCTCGCCGAGGAGCAAGGCTACGATGCGTTTGTGATTGGCTGCACCTTGGATGTCGGGCTCTTTGAAGGACGCGGCATGCTCGATATTCCAGTCATTGGCATCAGTGAGTCCGCTTATCACGTGGCCATGCAGCTTGGACGAAAATTCGCGGTGGTCACCAGCTCCTCGGCTTTTCCAGAAGTCTACGCCGAGCAAGTCACGCGGTATGGCGTGGGAGCGCGCTACATGGACCGGCCTTATATTTTGCATGCATCCGAGGAAGAGATCGCCCTCTCATTGGTCAACCCGACTCCCATGATCGAGCGATTCAAGTTGCAAGCACAAAGGGCCATCGATGATGGGGCCTCCGTCATCATCCCCGCACCCGCCTTTTTGTCAACACTGGCCACCAGAGCAGGACTGAAAGAAATGAATGGGGCCGTGATCTTGGACACGGTCTGCATTGCCTTGAAGCAAGCCGAGATGATGGTGGCTTTGCACAAAATAGGACTTCACCCTTCAAGACAAATTGGTGTGTTTTGCAAACCCTCAGGGGAATTCGAGGCCGAAGCCATCAACAGGCTGGCAGGCCAAATCAACATCACCTGAAACAGATCGACCAAACACAGTCTATGGTTGGTAATAACAAGTAAGTAAAACTACGGTTTGCCGGATCAGACCCAGGTGTTAGATTGGGTTCAAGGACAATGACTTAGCCTAGCCATATGGGAAAGACTTCATGGCGTGAATATAAAAATATTGAAGGTGAACCAGCCCAAGGGTTTGACCAGTGAAGAGCATAGCAGATTGTCGATTTTAATTCTGCCGGGAAGTCGATCATCCCTCTCAATAGACAAAGGTTGAGTTTGATTTATTCATCATGAAAAGATATTCAAAAAGCAATGAAGTCCAAAGAGTAAAGAGCAAGTGATTCACCCATCAAATGTGAATCCAACTTTTGCCCAATAAAGCAAAACAACTATAAGACAACAAGCCATCCGACAAAAGAGACCCTCAATGCACAACAAAGACTCAAATACTGCCGAGAGAGACAATTTGCTATCAATGATCCTGGAATTGGGCGGCGAGCTTTTTGTACTGAAAGCAGAAATGCAAAGAATGAAAATGGCCCTTGAAGAGCAAAAACTCCTTACATCACAAAATTTAAAATTAGTCGCCGATTCTTCCGAATTTGCGTTGTGGTTGGCTCATGAAGAAAAACAATTTGGTGAACATCTGATGAATTCATACACCCAGGCGGGAAAAGTTGGCCAGGTACACCAATACCTTTCAGGGATGCATCCTGTGATGGAGAAATGAAATGCTAACTGAAGCCTACGAGGTTCCCTTTGAAGCTCGCGTTTATCAAAGTTATTTATCGGGCATCAAAAATCACTGGAGAACCAGTCTTTATCAGCAAGTCGTGAAAGAGGCACAATCTCTTCAAGCGGAGGATATCGAGAAGATTGAATCCTCCATGCTGTTGTCTCCCAGTTATCAACTCTACGCATGGCAAGAACGCATGACCCAACAGTTCAAATACATTGGGCGATGGGGAATCAAAACCATTTTGGAGCAATCAAGAAAAGAGTTGATAGACATACTTCAGACGGCTGATCAAATAGCAACCGATCGATTAAAGTTGAATCCTGAATGTGCATTGCCTGATTATGTTGGTGGGATTGATGTTCATCAAGTTCCATCTGGACTTGGTCGAGATGCTCTCAATACATGGCTCATGGTTTGGTACCAAAAAGGACTGACATTTGCGGGAGGCAATCCGAATGCATTGGTTGAGTGGTACGCAGACCTATTGGTCAACCTTGCAAAAGATGCAAATTGTGAGGTGAAGACAGTTCTTGACATGGGATGCACTTTGGGAAGATCCACCATGTCCATCAAAAAGAAAATGCCAAGTGCAAATGTTTTTGGCTGTGATGTATGCGAAGCGCCTCTGCGGTACGGGCATCTGCTTGCCCAAGAAAATGGAGTTGATATCACGCTTTGCCAAGAAAATGCAGAGAAATTGACGTTCGGTGATGAAACCTTTGACATGGTGGCTTCGCATTGGTTGTTTCATGAATTACCGCCCGACGCTGTAGTCAACGTGATCCATGAGGCTGCACGTGTTTTAAAACCTGGCGGCATTTTTGCAATCTATGATATGTGCAAAGTGCCAGGCGGCACCATTGGTGAATGGCTACACAAGGGCATGGCCATCCGCAACAATGAGCCCTACGCCTTGCCCTTGGTGCATACAGATCTAGCGAAAATCATGACAGACGCAGGATTTTCCAACATTCAATTTAAGACTACGAGTCCAGATTGGCCTCAAGAGACGGAACCGACTGAAATCATGAAAAATCGTTATATGTTCATGAGTCTTTACAGTGGCGTCATACAAAAAAATATTTAAACCATGAAATCTTCAATGAAAAAAAGAAACATCAACTATTTCACGTACTTAGTGACAATGATTTTTGTCTTGAGTTCCGATTGTTTTGCACAATCGTATCCCAATAAACCAATGCGCTTGATCGTACCATTCCCATCGGGCGGGCCAACTGATATCGTGGGACGAGTCATTGGTGAAGCTTTGGGACTTCGTCTTAACCAAGTCGTTGTGGTAGAAAATAAGCCCGGTGCAGGCAGTTCAATAGGAACCGATGCAGTCGTCAAATCACCACCCGATGGCTATACCTTGCTTTTAGGCAGTAGCAGTCTGGCGATCAATCCAATCATGATCCCCAACCTGCCCTATGATGCCAGCAAAGATTTAGCGCCGATTGGTCTTGTGGCACGAATACCCGGATTATTGGCCGTCAATCCTGCATTGAATGTACACAACGTCAAAGAACTCATTGCCCTGGCAAAAGCCAATCCAGATAAAATCAATTATGGGACTTCTGGTCTAGGAACAGCAGACCACTTGATTGGTGTGCTGTTCACATCTGAAGCGGGCATCAAAATGCGAGATGTCCCCTACAAGGGCTCACCCCAAATGCTCACTGACTTGGTTGGTGGCCAAGTCGATTTAACATTCAATGCCATTTCAACAGTGCTACCACACGTTCGCAGTGGTCGACTTAGGGCGGTTGGAGTGACATCTGGACAGAGATCCCCTTCAGCGAAAGAAATTCCAACCATATCTGAGCAGGGATTGCCAACATTTCAAATTTCTTCCTGGTTTGGCTTGTTTGCACCCAGTCAAACACCGATTGAAGTTTTAGACTCAATCAACAAAGAAATCATTGCTGTCAGTCAATTACCAGTGATACGGGAAAAGTTTTCCTCAGTAGGGGTCGACATCGAAACATCCAGTCGAGAGCAATTCACAACTTTGATCAAAGATGACACTTTGAGATGGTCAAAATTAGCGAAAGAGAAAAACCTAAAATTCGAATAATGGTGTGATGAAAAATTGCACAGAAAGTATCAGCAAGGCAATTGCCATATCCACGGATGAAGCATTGTCAAAAAAAATGGAAATTCAATGAAGTTTTTCCAAGTTCAATTGAATTAATGAAAGACCTCTTTCATTCTTCGAATTGAACTTTTGAATTGCGGATCACATCCCCCCATTTGCGCATGTCTGATTTGATCAAAGAGTCAAATTGCTCAGGACTGTTCGCCACCACTTCCCCGCCCAAAATGGTCATGATTTTTTGCTTTGTTTCAGGGTCCAGAACGATTGTTTTGACCAAATCATTGAGTTTTCTGATGACTGGGACAGGCGTACCCGCTGGAGCCACCAAACCGTACCAAACATTGGCCTCATAGCCTGGAAGATTGCCAGAATCTGAGACCGTTGAGATATCCGGATAGGATGACAATTTTTTGGCTGCTGTAACCGCCAAGATTCGAACTTTCCCAGCTTTGGCATAGGGGATCAAATCATTTCCAAAAACAACCTGAATGACGCCTGAGGACAAATCAGTATTTCTGGTCGAGGTGGCCTTGTAAGGCACATGAACCATTTTGATGGTGGCCATCAAATTAAAAAGTTCACCCGCCAAGTGTGATGAAGTTCCATTGCCCGAAGAACCATAATTCAATTTATCTGGATTTTTCTTCGCAAAGGCAATCAACTCGGAGACCGACTTGAATGGAACATCCATGTTGACACCCAAAAAAAACGGCGTGGATGCCACCACCGTGATTGGCGAAAAATCTTTGATGGCATCGTACTTGATCTTTGCAACAGCCACAGGATTGATCGACAAAGTTGTCACGGTTGCCATCAACAAGGTGTAGCCATCGCTTGGGGAATGGGCAACATACTCAGCCGCGAGCATGGTACTGGCTCCTGGGCGATTATCGACAACAACGGTTTGACCCATGAGCACAGAAAGCCGATTGGCAATGATTCTAGACAATGTATCCGCTGCACCTCCTGCAGCATGTGCAGACACAAGAACGACAGGTTTGAGAGGGTAATCCTGCGCAAAAGAGGTTTGGTGTATTGCAAAGACACCAAAAACAATCGCAGTGAGTTGGTTAGCGAAGGCTTTCAATATCCAAATACCATCCATTGAATTCAATTTCATGGCTTTTTCCCCAAGGTTTTTTACCTAGCGCAGTATAGATTCTTAAAATAAAAAACATATTGCGCTTTTCCCTTAGAAATAGATCGATTGAACAATTGAAATTGGAAGTAGCCATTTGATGTTCTCAAATATCCAGTGATGGCATCGATGTTTACTCTATTGTCACCGTCATTTTTAACGTATAAAGTGAAACCAATTTTCAATTCCATTGAAAACGTTTAATTTAATTTTGAAATAAATCATATGCTTTCATCATTCAGAGTGCTTGATTTGACTTGGGTATTGGGTGGCCCCTTTGCTGGACAATTGCTCAGTCAACTCGGGGCCGAGGTCATCAAAGTTGAGCCCATAGAAGGAGATCTTTCCAGGCAAGTCTCTCGCCATGGATCAGAGTTTCATGGGGATTCTGGGTTTTTCTTATCGGTCAATCGGGGCAAAAATAGTATTGCATTGAATCTAAAAACAGCTCAAGGCCAAGCCATTCTTCACGACCTTGTTCGAAAAAGTGACGCCATCATTTATGGATTTGCACCCAATGTTCCTAAAAAGTTGGGGCTAGATCCAGAAACACTCCATGGCATCAATTCCAAATTGGCGATTGGGCAATTGATTGGCTTGCATGACCAACCACCATTTTCAGATGCACCCGCATTTGATTTGATCATCCAAGCCCTCAGTGGAGTCATGAGCATTACCGGTGAAACAAATGGAGCACCCGTGCGCGTGGGCTATCAAATCGCCGACTTGGCGGGTGGACTTTATCTCGCATTGGGTTGTGTCGGCGCAATGCTCAAATCACTGAAAACCGGTATTGGAGAAACGGTACAGATTAGCCTTTTGGACTGTCAATTGGCTCTTCTGACATGGCAAGCTCAAAATTTCTTTGTCTCTGGTGAAATCCCTAAAGCCAACGGCGCTCGCCACCCAGTCATTGCTCCGAGCGACATTTACCCATGTTTGGACGGCAATTTCATTGCAGTGTCGCCCACAGGACAAGATTTTTGGAAGATGTTTTGCCATGCTGTTGAACTCCCTGAACTCATAGAAGATGCAAGATTCGCCATGCCCAAGTCTCGAGTTGCCCATGTTCAAGAATTGACTGAGATATTGACACAAAAGTTCTCTCAATTTAGCTCCGCTCATTGGGAAAAAACCCTATTTGAAAAACGCATCCCCTCGGCCAAAATCAACAATGTCCAACAAGCTCTCAACCAGCCCTTGGCCAATTTGAGAAAAATGGTCGAAGAGGTCACACATCCACAACACGCCGATTCGATTAAATTTCTCGGCAACCCATTCAAATATCCTTCAAATTCTCCTTTGAGTTATCCGCCTGCTTTGGGAGGGGATACGCGTGATATTTTAAAAAGAGTCTGCGAGTATCAAGATTCACACATCGATCAATTAATTGAAAATAAAATCATTTACCAAGGAAGCTACCCATGACTCGCCCCAGTGAAATAAAACCTAGAGAAGACGAGCAAAAACCAGCACTCTATGCTGATTGGCTCATAGGTGATGAGTTTCCACCCTTGACCTTTACGGTTACACCTGATGTCATTGAAGAATACTTTTCTGTTGTCAATGCAGAAAAAAAGAACTACGTCATTGACGGCCGGCAAGCTGCTCCACCCAACGTCATTGCAGTCTATTTAATGGCAGTCATGTACAGGAAATATCCACCACAGCAAGGCGGGATTATGATTGGAAACACCTTTAGTTTTCATCACCCAATATGGGCTGACGAGACGACAGAAATCACTGGAACAGGGAAACTGACAGATAAATTTGAAAAAAAGGGCCGCAAATACATCTGCTACACCGTTCAATTTCATCGCACCGATGGCGTACACCTCACCACCATTGACCACACTTCTGCATTCCCCAATTGATAAGAGACACCCAATGATTGAAAAAACCATCCTTCAAACCCAAGAATTGTTTGACAACTACGGCAAACTCAACGGGGACAATGATATTTTGCATTACGACGATAAGTACGCCAAAGACCGTGGATTCAGAGGCACCCTGGGTCATGGCTTGATGTACACGGCATATGTGGCAGACTTGGCCGCCAAGAAATATGGCAAGGACTGGCATTACCGCGGCCAATTGCAAGTTAAATTCATTGCACCTGTATGCCCAGACGACTTACTGCAGGTCACACTGCAAGATGATGGTGAAGCTGCATGCTCCTCACAATTTGGGAAAACATTGGTTGGCAAAGCAACACTCAAGTAGTCAATCAACGCGGTGCTGTTGAAATCCATCAACATCTATTCAAGAGTAAGTTGGACTGAGCTTTGAAAGAGGGCTTGTCACCAACATCAGTCATGCAAAGGCCAACCAGACGGTGCGCCCAGTCATCCCACATTGCTCTGTGTTGGACACAGAGATTGTCTCAAAATCCTGATCTCAAAAAAATCCAAGCATTGCAAGCTCAACATTTCAATTCGAGCACGATCTCGAGGGCTCCTTGCCCCAAATATTTGCTTTGACTGATCAGAAACACTGACATCAAAGTATCAAAATTGTTTTATTATGTGACATTGAGGTCTTTTGATCACAGTTAATTCAGTTCGCAACAATTCAAAAAAATCGCTCAATGAGATTGTGAGCGTAACGGCAATTCAAATCTGCCGTTCAATGCTTTTTATAAATTATTACAACACAATGGATAAAGTCACCAATGAGGTCC